>CAYJRW010000011.1:0-17133 GCA_964372865.1 uncultured Candidatus Saccharibacteria bacterium
TGTGGTATTTTTTCACTCTTTTCTCCATGCTCTTATTGTTATAGATGGGCAAAATTTCAAAAACCCCCTCCCAATTAAGAGCCGATAAATTATCAAAGTGATAACCCTTGCTTGCATAAACAATATCCAAGAACGCTCTCTCGGGGGAGGCGATATAATAGTTGTCTTTTGCTTCTACTCCTGTGTGATTAGTGAGAATCTGATCCCTAATTCTTTTATATGAGTAGGTCTGGCCATCTACAACCGCCTCTCTTGTGATATATGAGGCGACAAAAACCTGACCATAGAACTGAAATACGACTCCGGCCTTAGCTAAGACGGTTTCAAAGCTGATATACGAAGGTGTGTAGATTTTAGTGGCTAACTCAAACTTGTCGTAATTTTTGTCTTTCGCATACAAACCACGATGAACGCGAATTAACTTCCCAGCTTTAACATAGTAACTTAATCTAACTCGAGCGGCGCCCTCGTTTTCTTCACCCCACAACAAAGCAACATCTTTTGTTGAAAAGACGGTTTTCTTTGACCTTAATAATGTGTCTAAATATTCGCCTTTTTTAATCTTTCTGTCCATTTTTATACTGGATATTAGTTTTAACCTCACTTCCAGTATAAATTATATAAAATATAATGTCAAGCGCGACAAAATCTGCCAGAAACAAAAAAGAGGTTCGAACCTCTAAAAATGCCCAGAATGAACGTACTTTGAGGGAATTATACACTCAAAGTCCGACGTTGCTCCCCCGGTAGGACTCGAACCTACAACCTTCTCGTTAACAGCGAGTCGCTCTACCATTGAGCTACAGGGGAATGGTTTAATTTTACAAATTTTAATGAATAAATCAATAACCCTTAAGTTTTTTCAATGATTGGTGTTCTCTGATTCTAACCAGGGCTTTGGCTTCAATCTGGCGGATTCTTTCTCGGGTCACTCCGAACTCTGCGCCCACTTCTTCCAAGGTGTGGGTGACACCATCTTCCAGGCCGAATCTCAAGGCAACTATTTTTTGTTCTCTGGGGGTTAAATCAACCAAAATTTCTCTGAGCCGTTCTTTCAAAAGAGTTCTGGCTGCTTCCACAGACGGTAAAACTGCTTTTTCGTCTTCAATGAACTCCGCCAATATTGAGTCCTCTTCTCCTTCGCCAACGGGCGTTTCCAAAGAAACGGTTTCCTGGGAAATTTTCATTATATGGTGGACTTTTTCAACCTCAATGCCCATTTCAGCAGCTATTTCCTCAGGCAATGGCTCTCTGCTCAGGTCTTGCAAGAGCCGCCTTCTAACCTGACTGTATTTGGAAATCGTTTCCACCATGTGGACAGGAATTCTGATAGTTCTTGCCTGGTCGGCAAGTGCTCTGGTTATGGCCTGCCTTATCCACCAGGTGGCGTAAGTGGAAAATTTATACCCTTTTCGCCAGTCAAATTTTTCCACGGCGCGAAATAACCCTAAATTTCCTTCCTGAATCAAATCAAGCAAAGTCATATTGGGAGAGCGGCCGATATATCTTTTGGCAATGGAAACCACCAGTCGCAAATTTGCCCGAGCCAGCTTTTTTCTGGCTTCTGCATCTCCTTTTTCAATTCTTTTGGCTAAGTTCTTTTCTTCCTGGGCGGTTAAAAATGGTGTCTTGCTAATTTCTTTCAAATACATCTGCACAGGGTCAATTCTCACCTCAGAAACTCCTCTTTTTTTCTCTTCTTTTGCCGGTTCCTCCTCTGTCCTCAAAAAACCTTTAGTGTCTTTTACTTCAATCCCTTCTTTCTCAAGATTTTCATAAAGGCGCTCCAAACCCCCGACATCTTTTTCTATTTCCGGAAAAAAATTCAAAATCTCAGCCATAGTAACAAAACCACGGTTTCTCCCTCTTTCAATCAGTTCGCCAACTTTTTCAGGCAAAAAAACCCCGCCCCGTAGAGTATTTTTGCTCCTTCGTGGCTTGGCCAGCTTTTTTCTTGGCTTTTTCTTTGCCTTAAGCTTTTTTCTTTTCTGCTTTTTCTTCCTCACGCGAGTTGTATCTCTTTTGTTAACCGGTTGAAATTCCTGGTCAATTCTTCAACTTTTTGGAAGTTCTGCTCTCTCTCTGCTTTTTTAATCTCTTGAGAAATTTGTTCGAGTCGGCTCTTAATTTCCAAGGATTGAATCTCTTGCAGGCAGAACTGAATTTCTCCAAGAACTTCTTTTTCCTCAATTTCTTCAACTTCGGCTTTCAGTAAAATATAATTAAAAAATGTTTCGTTGTTTGCCGCCTTATTTTTTAAGTCGGCCAATATGGTCTGGCCCTTATCGCCAACCGAGCTTACATAATTGGGGAATTTCAAGGTCAAGGCAAGAAGCCACTCTTCCAAAAGCTCTCTGCGTGGCCTTGGCATACCCCCAACATTACTGACTTGTGGCTCAGCTTGGGCGACATAAATTTCTTCTGGCCTTATTTTCTTCAGCTCCTCTACCACATCTTCTTCTTTAACTTTAAGTCCTCTTGCCAATTCTTGAACCCAGAAAGCCCTTTCAATATTATTGGGTATTCTTTTGATAACTGGCAGCAAAATCTTGGCAATTTCCTTTTTACCCTCAGGCGCCTTTGAGTCCTTTTCGGCAAAAGTCGTTTCAAAATAAAAATCAAGTATGGAGCGCGCCTTTCCAATCAACTCTGTCAAGACAGAGGGGTTTTTTGAAGCAACATCGGCAGGGTCAGAACCTACTGGCAACAAAACAACCTTTATATTAAAACCCATTGCCTGGGCTAATGTGAGGCCTCTCTTGGTGGCGGAATCCCCTGCCAAATCCATATCAAACGCCGTCAAGATATTTTCTGAATATCTTTTAAGAATTCTTAATTGATAAGGCGTGAGGGCTGTGCCACTCGTCGCCACAACATTTTGAAAGCCCGACTGCGAAACCAAAATAGCGTCAGTATAGCCCTCAACCAAAATGCATTGCTGCTTCTTTCTAATGTCCATTTTGGCTGCGTGAAGCCCGTACAAAACCCTGCTTTTGTCGTACAAAAGAGTGTTGGGGGTGTTGACGTACTTGGCAATTTCTTCTTTTGATTTTTCCCCGAAAACTCTGCCACCAAAACCAATAACCTGAGAGTTTAAATCAAAAACAGGAAAAATGATTCTGCCCCGAAACCTGTCGTAAAAAGAGCCCTGCTCATTTTTAGCTGAAAGGCCTGTACTTAATACCTCTTCTCTCTTATATCCTTTGCCAACCAAAAAATCCGACAATCCCTGCCACCTGTCTGGAGAATAACCTATGCGCCATTTTTTAATTGACTCTTTGCTAATTCCCCTTTGCCAAAGATATTCTTTGACTGATTTGCCAATTTTGCTTTCTTCCAGCTGCTTTTCAAAGAATCTGGCTGCCAACTCACATATTTCATAAAGCCGCTGTCTTTTCGTGCGAAGCTCTTTGCTTTCCTTTTTCAATTCTACTCCTGCTTTTTGAGCCAGTATTCTCAAAGCATCGCCAAATTCCACATTTTCAACTTTCATTACAAAAGCAAAGGCGTTGCCGCCTGAACTGCAGCCAAAACAATGCCATATTTGACGCGAGGGCGAAACAAAAAACGAAGGGCTCTTTTCTGAATGAAAAGGGCAGAGCGCTCTCCAGTTTGCCCCTGCTTTTTGGAGCTTTACGTAAGAGCCGACAAGTTCAACTATATCCAGCCTGTTTTTTATCTCATCAATTGGAGAAGAGAACATTTTGTAATAAATATATTTATAAAATAACACATCTGACAAAAAATAGCAATTTCCTGCTTTCGTAAAGCTCTTGGAAATTAGCTATAATTAAAGTATCTAATATGGATACTCAGAGAGCCCAAACCCTGCCAGAACTCTTCATGGCAGCGACAACAAAATATGTCAAAAACACTGCCTGTCTTTACAGGCCGAGGTTCAGAACCATAATCTGGACTTATCAGGAGCTTTGGAATCATGCTGTTTTGTTTTCGCAAGTTCTTGAAAAAGAGGGTGTGGAAAAGGGAGACAGGGTGGTTATAATGTCGCAGAATTCTCCTTTCTGGGTGGCTGCTTTTTTTGGAATTCAATTGAGGGGTGCCATAGCGGTTCCCTTGTCTCCTGAAAGCAATCAAAAATTGGTTGAGGAAATATGCCGTCAAACGACTCCCAAGGTCATTTTTAGGGGAAGTATAGCGGCCTTGCAGCAGGTTCCAGGGTATACCATTTTACAACTGGAAGAAATTGAAAAACCAAAACCATTGGGGGTTTCCGGTCTTGAGGTCAAGGTTTCAGAAAAAGACCTTGCTGAAATTGTTTATACGTCGGGGACAACCGGCTTTCCCAAAGGAGTAATGCTCACTCACAAAAATCTTTTAAGCAATCTAACTGCGGTCAAAAAGGTTATTAGGACTGACCAGAGTTTTAAGTTCTTGTCCATACTTCCTTTGTTCCATATGTTTGAACAAACAGGGGGGATGTTGATTCCTATTTCTGTCGGAGCTCAAATAAGTTATTCTGCTTCACTTAATCCAAACCACTTAAAAAGAATTGCCCAGGACGACAAACCGAATATTATGCTGGCTGTCCCTGAATTTTTGCGCTTAATTTATCTCAGGCTTTTAGAAAAGGCAAAAGAAGAGGGAAAACTAACTACTTTAGACAAGTTGTTGAAGGTTTCAGAATATATCCCCCTTTGGGCAAGTCGAAAATTATTTGGAAAAATTCACCGCACTTTCGGCTGGAAGTTACATACCTTTGTATCTGGCGGAGCTCCCCTGGAAAAAGAAGTTGGAGAGTTTTGGGAAGGAATTGGCATTTACATTCTGCAAGGATACGGTCTTACAGAAACATCTCCTGTTTTAACCGTTAATGGATATGCTGACAGAAAAATTAACTCTCTTGGCAAGCCCATTGAAAATGTGGAAATAAAAATAGCCAACGACGGCGAGGTTTTGGCCAAGGGGCCAAATGTGTTTTCGGGCTACTGGCAGGCAGAAGAAAAAACCAAAGAATCATTTACAAATGATGGCTGGTTTAAAACCGGTGATATCGGCTACTTTGATGAAGATGGCCATCTTTTTTTGAAGGGAAGGAAAAAACATATGATTGTTTTGCCAACAGGCGAAAAAGTGCACCCTGAGGACGTAGAAAAAGAGCTCAACAAGGAGCCAGGAGTTTTAGACTCAACGGTTCTTGGGGTCGCTGAGACTTCGTCTCATCTCCCGTCGAGCTCCACCTCATTTCGCTCGGCTATTGCACAAGGAGGTGAAGTTAGGGTGCATGCTGTGCTTTTGATGAAAGAACCTTCTGAAAAAGTCGCACGAGAAATAGTAGGAAGAGTTAACGAAAGATTACTGCCCCATCAGCAAATAAAAGATGTGTCTTTGTGGCCTTATGAAGATTTCCCAAGAACGCCAACCAAAAAAGTTAAGAAACACGAGGTTCTGGAGGAAATAAAAAAAGCTGAAAAAGAAAAAGAGCCAGTCCTTTCTGTTTCTGCATCGAAATTAGAATCAATAATAGCCCTAATCTTGGGCATTCCTGCGGAAAAAATTCAGGACTCTCAGCTACTAGTTAAAGACCTTGGGCTGGACTCTTTGGGGAGAATTGAGCTGGTGGCAAGAATCGAGACGCATATTAATGTATCTGTTGATGAAAGCGAAATAACAGAAAAGACCACTGTTGGAGATATAAAAGAAACAATTTTGGCAAGAAAACACAAAAAAGTAAAGTACGAGTTCAATCCCAAGCTCTTTTCGCTACGTGCCCGAGTCCTAAGGGCAATTTTCCAGCCGCTGTTGCTTTTACCTTTAATTTGGATTTTTGCTCCTATAAAGCTAAGGGGAATAGAAAAAGTTAAAAAGTCAGAAAAGCCGGCTCTTTTTTACTCAAACCACTTGAGCGCGGTTGATGGAGCGATTGTTTTCGCTGCTCTCCCTGGGAAAATACGTCGCAGATTGTCTGTGGCTACAGCCACAGATGTTGTCTATACCAATAAATCTTTCTGGTGGAAACTATTGAGATTTATATTAGAACGTTTCTATCTTTCGCTCCCCTTTGAGAGAGAAGGTCAGGTAAAGACATCTTTTGAACATATAGCTCGTGCTTTGGACAGAGGTTATTCTGTCTTATTGTTTCCCGAAGGCCGTATTTCGCCAGACGGCAATTTGCAAGAGCTCAAAAAAGGAGCAGCCCTTTTGGCAAAAGAAATGCAGGTATTCATAATTCCGGTAAAGCTGGGAGGAACAAGAAGTATTATTGATGTTTCCAAAAGAAAAGGGGGTGAAAGTTTTCAGTTTCCCAAGAGAGCGCCTGTTTTAATTTCTTTTGGTGACTCTTTTCGATTGTCTCAAGATGTTTCTGATGAAGCTGCGCTAAAAGAAATTGAGCAAAAAATGAAAGATTTATGAAAATAGGGGCTGACATAGTTCAAATATCCCGTTTTGGAAAAAAGTTTCAGGCAAACAAAGAATATTTTGAAGAAAAAGTTTTTTTGCCTGAAGAACTTGCAGACATCCGAACTGACCATCTTGCCGGAATTTTTGCTGCCAAAGAAGCAGTGGTGAAGGCGCTTGGAATTGGGCCGGGCCGCTGGAAAGAAATCGCTATTTTGCAGACAGCTGATGGTAAGCCCTTTATCCACAAAATCCCACAAGAATATCTCCATTTACCAAACGATTTATCCATAAGTCATGACGGCGACTACGCCGTAGCTTTGGCGATATTTCATATCTGATTTTTATAACTCATAAAGGCCTCTAAAATCTGCGTAATATAGTTTAACAGGGATTTCAAGCTCTTTTTCTTTAAGAAAACTTTCCGCCACTTTCTTGGCTTTCTTAAGCTCAAGTTCATAAAAAGTTGTTTCTTCTAAATCTGTCCTAAATTTTTTCCCGTAAGCTCCGCAGTCAGCGTGCACCATTAAACCGAGCCATGGGGCTTTATGCAGTTTTAATGAGGCCTCAATTTCTTCCAAAAGCGCTTGCAGTTTGTGTTCTTTATCGGGACTTGCCAGGTCTTTTGCTCCGCCAGCCAGCATAACCTCATCAATATGCGTTATTCCCGCATTTTTTGTCAGTAGTTCCCTGAACTTTTCGCGCAGCTCGTGGAGTCGGTCATCAAAACACCAGATCAAACAGGGCGCGTTTTTGTAGTGTTCTAGAGGCATTTTGAAATCAATAATCTTTTTATCCATATGATTAGTTTATTAAGGCGTCGACTACGCTTTTTTGCTGAACTTCCAAAAAGCCAGAGTTAATCTCTTTTGTAACGCTAGAGCCGTCTCTATTTATTATTTTAGCGGTGCCTTTTTTCAAGAGGGTGATAAGGGGGCGATGATTATCTAAAACCGTAATCTCGCCACTTTGCGTCTTTACATTAAAGGCCTCTGCCTCGCCCTGAAACTCAATTCCCTTTAATGAGTAAATGGTCAGTTTCATAGTTCTCCTTTCATATAGAAAAAGTCCTCTGGTTTATCATCGTATTTGCCCTCAATTATGGCAGCAAAATTCTCAATCGTTCTTTCCAAGTGCACGAATTCGCCTTTTCTGCCTGTGAAAGTTTCTGCCACGAAAAATGGCTGCGATAAAAACTTTTGAATTTTTCTGGCGCGATGAACGGTCAACTTGTCATCGTCTGACAACTCTTCAATCCCTAAAATGGCAATGATATCTTGCAATTCTTTGTATCTTTGCAGAATCTGCTGGACTTTTCTTGCTGTTTCATAGTGTTTTTCTCCGACTATTTTCGGGTCAAGCGCAGTTGAGTTTGAAGCCAAGGGGTCAACTGCTGGATAAATACCGATTTCCGTTAGTTGCCTTGAAAGCACTACGGTCGAATCAAGATGGGAAAAAGTGGCTGCAGGCGCAGGGTCCGTAATGTCGTCAGCAGGAACGTAAATCGCCTGCACCGAAGTAATTGAGCCGTCAACCGTTGAAGTAATCCTTTCTTGAAGCTCGCCCATCTCTTGAGCCAATGTCGGCTGATATCCCACGGCTGAAGGCAAACGACCCAAAAGAGTTGAGACCTCAGAACCAGCTTGCGAGAAACGGAAAATGTTGTCAATAAACAAAAGCACATCTTTTCTTTCTTCATCTCTAAAATATTCAGCCATTGTCAGGGCTGAAAGCCCGACTCTCAAACGAGCGCCTGGCACCTCTTGCATTTGGCCGAAAACCAAAGCGGTTTTGTTAATCACGCCTGATTCAAGCATTTCATTGTAGAGGTCATTTCCCTCTCTTGTTCTTTCTCCCACGCCCGCGAATACCGAAACGCCGCGTGCTTGTTCTGCTACATTGCGGATAAGTTCCATCAAAAGAACTGTTTTGCCAACTCCTGCTCCGCCAAAAAGCCCAACTTTACCGCCTTTCACAAAAGGACATAGCAGGTCAATAACCTTAATTCCGGTTTCAAAAATCTCTGTTTTAACTGATTGTTTGATAAGCTGGGGGGCAGGCCTCTTTATTTCCCAAAATTTTTTGAAATTGCTTTTCTTTCCGTCAATCGGCTCGCCAACAACATTAAATACCCTCCCTAAAACCTCTGGCCCCACTGGCACCTTAATTGGACTTCCTGTGTCCAACACTTCTTCCCCTCTTGCAATACCATCAGTAGAAGAAAGGGCTACGGCTCTCACGCTGCCTGGTTCCAAATGATGCATTACTTCCATAACAATTTTCTTGCCTTCTTTTGCCGAGCGAGGCGGAGACGAGCTCGGCGGGAGATGAGGCGAAGCTTCAGCGACCTCCAGAATTAAAGCATTACCAATGGAGGGCAATACGCTTTCTTCTGGAAATTCTACATCCACTACCGGCCCTATGATTTGTCTGATTTTACCCTTTTTCATGATGCTAATGCTGACTGAGTTGAGGTTATTTCAATTATTTCTTTGGTAATGGCTGCCTGGCGGGCCTTGTTATATTGAAGAGTAAAAATTCCCGAAAGCTCTTTGGCGTTATCCGAAGCGTTTTTCATTGCCACTCTCCTTGCTGAATGCTCGGAGGCATTTGCTTCCAACACTATGTGATATATTTGCATTTCAACCAAATGCGGCATGAGGACTTCCAGGGTCTCTTTGGCAGAGGGTTCAAACAAATAATCACCTGTAGTTTGTGGTTGGTAGTTTGTAGGTCGCTGAAGCTTCGCCTCATCTCCCGCCTCGTTTCGCTTTACGAAACTAGGCGTTTGTAGTTTGGCGTATTTTCCGTATTCAGGCACTATGGCTTTTACCGTCTCTCTTATTTTCTCAAAATCCAATGGCAGAATCTGTTGGTCCAGGGGCTCTTGTTTTAGAGCCGTGCGAAAGTGCATTGAAATCGTAATCGCCGTGTCCCATTTCCCTTCCCCAAACCCGCTGACAATGAACTTGGCCAGGGGCTCTATTTCTTCAGGCCTCACAAAGTCGCCAAAACCATGAAAACTTCCCACCAAGGGCAGACCCTTTCTCAAAATAAACTTTTCAGCTTTTTTGCCTACTGCAACATAAACACAATTCGGGGCCAAAAACTGCTCGGCTTTCCTGAATACTTGAGTATTAAAAGCGCCTGCCAAACCGCGGTCAGAGGCAATGAGAACAATTAATTTTGTTTTAACTGGTAGCTCCCTGGTTAGTTTTGTCTCCAATGGGGCGAGGCGGCTTAACTTTTCCAAAAGCTCAAGCACCTTGAAAGCGTAAGGCCGCGTCCTTAGAGCTATCTCTTGGCTTTTTCTCATCTTGGTGGCAGCCACCAATTCCATGGCTCGGGTCATCTGCCAGATATTTTTTACGGCCCTCAGCCGCGCTTTTATGTTTTGCAGCGACTCCATGCTAAAAAATATTCTTAAAATTTTTTATTGCTTCTTTTAAATCATTTTCTGTTTTTTCTTCAAGGGCTGCTGTCTGGGCAATCGGCTTTAAAATGTCCTTTTGGTGAAGCTTTTCCAAATATTCATTGAGTTTTTCTTCAAACAATCTTGCTTGGTCTTGCGCCACATCATCCATAAATCCATTGAGTGCTGCATAAAGTATAACCACTTGCCTTTCAAAAGGAACAGGGTCTCCATCGCTTTGTTTTAACACTTCGGTCAACAGCTGGCCTCTGTTTATTTGCTTTCTGGTGTTTTCGTCAAGGTCAGAGGAGAATTGCACGAATGCCTGCAGTTCTCTAAATTGGGCCAGTTCCAACCTCAAGCGTCCCGCCACTTTCTTCATTGCTTTGGTTTGAGCAGCAGATCCCACTCTGGACACAGAAAGCCCGACATTGACGGCAGGCCTCACTCCCTGATAAAAAAGCCCTGATTCAAGATAAATCTGGCCGTCTGTAATTGAAATGACATTGGTCGGAATATAAGCTGAAACATCTCCTAACTTTGTTTCTATTATAGGTAAGGCCGTTAAGGAGCCGCCTCCTTTTGAGGTGCTAAGCTTGGCTGCTCTTTCCAAAAGACGAGCGTGCAAATAAAAAATGTCTCCGGGATAGGCCTCTCTGCCAGGAGGCCTTCTCAGCAAGAGGGAAATTTGGCGATAAACGTCTGCGTGTTTTGACAAATCGTCATAAATCACCAAAGCATCCTGCCCTTTTTGCATAAAGTATTCGCCAATGGCGCAGCCAGCAAAAGGGGCCAAATATTGAAGAGTGGCAGGAGATGAAGCAGGAGCAGAAACCACTATTGTGTAGTCCATTGCCCCTTCATCTTGTAGTTTTCTTATAATTTTTGCGATTTTTGAATTTTTTTGCCCTATGGCAACGTAAATGCATACAACATTACGCCTGCCAGGGTCTTTTCCTTGATTCAAAATGGTATCAAGCACAATCGCTGTTTTGCCTGTTTGCCGATCGCCAATAATCAATTCTCTCTGCCCCCTGCCTATGGGAATCATTGAGTCAATGGCTTTAATGCCTGTATGCAGTGGTGTATTGACCGACTCTCTGTCTATGACAGAAGGGGCTGTGCTTTCCAAATAGTAAGAGGCGGCCTTTTCAGGGTTCTTGAATAAAACGCCTTTTCCATCAAGAGGTTCGCCAACAGGACTCAATACTCTGCCTAATAATTCTTCACCAACTTTTACTGAAAGAACTCTGCCTGTTTTGCGAACTCTATCTCCCACCTGCACTTGATGCTGCTCTCCCAGTATAACTGCTCCAATAAGCGTCTCTTCCAGATTAAAGGCAAGAGCCAAAACCTCTGAATCCTTTGTTTCAATTGTCAATAACTCCTGGCTGAGAGCTGTTCTTAAGCCAGAAATGCGAGCAATTCCATCGCCCGCTTCTTTAACTATGCCAACTTTTTCAAACTCGGGCTCTTCTTTAAATCCTTCAATCTCCCTCTTTAATTTTTCAAGGATGTCATATGGCATTGAAAAGTTTTTTTAGTTTTTTACGCATCGTAAGGTCAAGTTCTTTTTCGTTGTCTACAAGCACCCTGACGCCGGCAACTAGGTCTTCGCGAATTACCTGCTTAATATGGTCCTTTTTTGAAAAATAATTTCGCAATTTGGCTACCAATGCTTTCGGAATCTCTCTGGCAAACTCCAAAGTTATTATTTTGGCGCCTTGCTTTTTAATGATAGCTTCCTGCACTTGCCTGAATATTTTTTTTATTAGAGGAGAGTCGCCGTTTTTTCTGATAACTTCCACAAAACGGAAAAGCATTTCTGGCTGTTTTTTTCCAGAAGCTACCGCTACTGTTTCCAAAAATGCTTTGGCATATAATTCAGGCGAGTACCTCATAATGTTTTTTCTTCTTTAATTTTTCCAACAGCTTGTTCAATCAATTTTTCATCAATCTTTTCTGGTCCAAGATTTATGGTTCTGGCTATGGCATCTTTAACCAAAGATTTTGCTTCAGACAGCAGTTTTTTAAGTTCCTCCATTCTTTGCCTCTCAGTTGTTTCAACCGCCTCTTTTAAGAGGGTATCTGATTTTGCTCTCGCTTCAAGAAGAATTTGTTCTTTTAGTTTTGAGGCCGACTTCTCAGCTTCTTTAATGGTTGACAGGGCCGATTTTTCACCGTCTGCAATCTTTTGCGCTTTCAGTTTCTCAGCTTCAGCAATTTTGTGCTCTGCAATCTCGGCCCCCATTATGCCCAACTCTATTCTCGCTTTCCTTTCTCTCATCATTTTCAGGAGGGGTTTATAAAGAAAAGTGGTTAAAATCGCTAAAAGTAAGACAAAGTTGACTGCCTGACTCAAAAGCAGCTTCCAGTCAATGCCTAATTGACGTAAGAGTTCAAGCATGAAAAGTTATCCGCGGATTTTATGACGCTAAATTAATCCACGAATTTTAAAATCAAGGCGACGACCAAGGCATAAATGGCAATTGCCTCGGCAAATGCGATGCCCAAAATCATTGCTGTCTGAATCTTGGGAGTTGCTTCAGGATTCCTACCCATGGCATCTACGCCTTTGGAGCCAATTAGGCCTACGGCGATAGCTGGTGCAATTGTTCCCAAACCCATGACAAGGGCTATAGACAATAATTTAGCTGACTCTGGATCCATAAAAATTAAACTATAAACCTAAACTCTAAACGACCTTTTTTATTTTAATGCGCTTCTTGCGTTTGCACGGCCATTGCGATGAATACAAGTGTAAGCATTGCGAAAATAAACGCCTGAATAAATCCTATGAAAACTTCCAGAACCAGGAAAGGCAGGGGAATAAAGTAAGGCACGAGAAATGCGACAATCAAAAGCAAAACTTCTCCTGCAAAAATATTGCCGAATAACCTGAAAGAGAAAGAAATAATTTTGACAAATTCAGACAGCAGCTCAAGCAAGCCCACAAAAGAAAAAATCGGGTTTTTCAGGTTAAAAAATTTTGAGAAGTGTTGCTTAAAACCCACAGCCAAAGACCCGAAAAGATTTACCGAAAAAACAGCAATGGCGGCAAGGGCAATGGTGAAATTCAAATCGCTTGAAGGCGGCCTGAAGAGAGATATGAAATTACCATTTTGCAAGCCCACAGAGCCAATGCCTGGAATCAAGCCAAGCCAGTTTGAAATCAGAACAAAAATAAAAATTGTCGCCACGAGCGGCAAATATTTTTCAGAAAGTTTGCGGTCTGGCAGGACGGAGTCCATTAATTTCAATATATTTTCTATTATAAGCTCAAAAAAATTTTGTATTCTGCCAGGCCTAAAAGAGATTTTTCTTCGAATTAGAACGGCCAGTGTCAGAAGCAGGCCTGATATCAAAAAAGAGGTCAAAAGCGAATTTGTGACCGGAAAGTTTCCTATATTGAAAATTTCTTCTGCTTTAATGTGAATCTCAGGCATTCAGTTTAATATAGCACTTGTGCGCTTTTTAGTCAACAAAAAAGAAGGTCTGCAACCGCAAAGTGCGGCTGCAGACCAAAATCAGCTTAATCAGTTATTTGGCGGTTTTGTCCTGCCCTCAAGGTTTTCATGGAAGAACCTACCAAAGATACCGCCAAGAACTGCTCCTACGGCAAAAGCCGGCAGAGGCAGCAGCGTGGCAAACAAAATCTCTCTCGGGCTTGCTTTCCAGAAGGAAAAAGCCATAATCGCCATCAGCACTATAATAGGCAAAATAAACATAAAGTGGCTTGAGGCTTCCATCTTGCCATACAACCAACGTTCCATCCAGAAGAAACCAGCAACGGCTGGTAACAACAACCCGCCATAGAGCATCAGAACAATTTAGTTTCCTTTTTCGTGAAAAAATCTTTAGGAGAAATTCTCTTTTACAAAATCAGATGTGATTTGGGCCGACATATTTAGCTCGCTTTCTGGCAGCTTGAACTTCGCCAAGTGGAGCAACAATTTTTATTTTTTCTTTGGCGGCTTCTTTCTAATGAAGCGTGCTTTTAAGAAGAATGCCATTCGCCCAATAGAATCCTGTTTCGCCAGAAGGCAAGATGTCGTATGTGGCTACATCGCCGTATACGACTCGGTAAGAACTGACTACCCGCGCGCCGTCGTAAAAGTCGTTGGCAACGAGGTCGCCGGCGGTGCGTCCATCAACAGTGGGATGCCCGGGAGAAACCAATAATTCTCGTCCGTCATCAAGAACCAAATGAACCATCTGATGTGTCGGCAACACTGGTACTTTTGAAGTTTTGGTAATAATTCCAGAAATTCGATGGCCAGCGCTATCGGTCGTCCAGATCGGCATACCGACCTGTAAATCTTTCACTAGCACTAATCCTTGGGGCGTGCCAATCATTGTATTGCTAGCAAGACAAATCGGACAGGGCCTATTAAAATCTGTTTTCCTAATAAATGTAGCAATGTTGCCCTCGATCTTAGTGAGCGTTAGGGTTACAGTGCATCCGTTGCTTGCTATCTCTCCGATGCGTAAAGTTATAGGGAATCCTCTCTCAAACGGTAATGGATACTCTAGAAAATTAAGACCAGTTATTCGGTCGGGGTAGATTTTTTCTACGAGCAAGGAGCTCTCTCGTTGACCTTCTCGCAAAGATACTTGTATGCCGTCTTTTTTGGGTAAGGGTGAAGGACAGGGGGCAAACTCGCAATTTGGTCCGGTTCTAGCCACCGTTGAACCGTCTGGGCATACTTTCGCTTCTTGAGTGCAGATTAGACCAGTTACTTCTTTCTCTACTTTAAATCCATGAAATTCCAAGGGAATCACCATATCTTCTAATTCTTTTTCCAGCATTACTTTGATACATGGCTCTCCAGCGCATTCTCCAATGCCAACGCCAACAATGCCCGGTTTATCAAGAAGTGATTGCGACAATAGTTCTTTTGCCGCTTCAATCGTTAATTTTTCAACAAAATTTCTCCCATCCGGCGTCCAGCATTGCCGAGGATAGGATTCTCCTACCGGGTAACCGGCACGAGCGCATTTTTCAAAGTTTGTAATCTCAGGCGAGGGCGATGGCGAAAATAACTGCCCCTTCAAAACAAAATAAGCTCCTGTGCCAACGAGCGCAACAACAACTATAATCAGTATGATATTTACAAATTTTCTTTGGTTCATGTTTTTAAAAAATTTCTTTTGCCCTTCATTGATAAACCCTTTTCGTTTTGCCAAAAAAGTCCTTTCAAATCTTGTCCGATAAAGAGGGGCGGTTTTTCCAGAGTGTTTTGTCGCCGCCTTTCTAAAAAAAATCTAGCAAAGTTTGGGGTTCCTCAACACTAATATTGGCTATCTTAAGTAGAGTTCTTCAAATCAGGGTTTGGCGACCGAAAAATCTCCAATCCCGTGACCGGTTGTGTCGCCTGGATTCTGGTCGTTTCTCCAGAAATACAAAGGCATGCTGTTATAAGTTACCTGCAGCGAACCATCATCTCTTGTGATGACAGCTGTTTGCCCGGAAATCCCGTCTTTAATTTTAAGCACATCTGTCGCAGGAACGATATAGGGCGGCCAATTGACCGCGCACGCGCCCACGCATTTGCTTAAATCAGTTTCGTCGTCATTGGAAACGTATAACGTCATCCCGTTCCACGCCGTTAAGTATTCTCCCAGAGTTAGGCTCTCGGCAACCTGGAGATAAAACTCGGCCTGCATATCTTGCTCTATAGAGCTTTCGGGCGTTTCTGGCGCGGGAGTTGGTTTAAAGGAATAACCTCCTCTTCCCGCAAAAAAGAAATAATAAATTAAGGCGTAGACAATTCCACCGACAATTATGTAAATTACTATCCACTGCCACAGTGGTCTTTTCCCGTATGAATTATAAAACATATTTTTATTAACCGGTTAATTATTAGTTCTAATCGACCTTTTAACTATAATTGATCTTCTCCTTTGGCGGCAAATTCTTTCTTGTAGAGTCTTGATACAAACAGTCCCGCTATAATTCCACCGATCAAACTTGCAAAAACAGCTATACCGGTGTCACCGGCAGTATATTGAAATTCGGGTTTAAAAAACATTGAAGAAAAACCGTAAAGAAGTCCACCCCAAAGAATTCCCGCAAACGCTCCACCTATCCATAAGGGTTTACGTTTTGTGAAATCGATAATCGCCACAGAAACAAGTAGAGAAAAAATAGTAAGCCACGCAGGCGGGTGGTCGTGGGGCTGAATCACAATCCCAGGAGCGATTTTATCTCCAAAACCAATGGCGCTTATGACCAGGGAAAAGACCGCCACAAGTGTGGCTCCTGCCACACCGGCTAGCCATCGCGAGGCAGTAAGAAAAACACCTACCAGCAAAAAGGCAACGATACCGGCACCCCAAAAACCAATTAGTTCATATGGCCCCGTTGGTTGGACAGGGGTCGCGAGAAAAAGAAATAAATTGAGGATGGCTGCAAAAGTAAGGCCACCGAAAAACCTCTGGGCCGTTATATCTCTATCCCGACGAATAAGTGGAAGTAATCCTATGAGACTTGCTGCGATAGCTCCTATTAAAACAAGATGTGGCGGACTCCACACAATTAAAGGGCTTGAAATATCTTCTACCCCGAATAAGCGATGCCATAAATCATCAAAGGGCGCTGAAATAGGAACAAGCGCAAGAAGAATCGCCAACCGCCGCCAGATCTTTTCTCTCGTTTTATACCAGCCGTATATTCCCGCAACAATTGCGACAATAACCGCGGAGTAGAGAAGCAGATGCGGCGGTCCCCAAAAAGTATCGCGCCCTATTGCTCCATGCCACCACGCGTCCCAGGCTCCAGCCAACACAGCAGTGAAAAGTACAGCAGAAATAAAACGAGCTAATAAGTTTTGAGAAAAAAGTTCCATGAACAGTATGAAAAAATTTCTTTTGCCCTTATTGATAAATCCGTTTCTTTTTCGCCAAAAAAGCCCTTTCAAATCCTAGCCGAGCGGCGGCAAAGCCGCCGCGAGGTTGAGCTTGATTTCTTGCAAAATTCCAATTGGCGGAAAGGGCGAGATTCGAACTCGCGGTGAGTTTCCCCACGCGGCTTCTCCAAAGCCGTGCCTTAAACCACTCGGCCACCTTTCCTTTGTTTCCATTCGTAGTTATAAAAATATTTCATATAGTACTGATATTTGTCAATATTTTTGGGATTAGAAGATCCAATTTTTTCCATAAATTTACGAATTTCAGAAACGGCGTATAAGAAAATTCTTTTTCCGTCGCCGTGCGGCGTAATACCATTAGATACGAGAATCGACCTTGCATCTGCTATTAAAGGCAAAGAATGATTAGTAAAACACCACCCTAAATTATCCCATCTCCACTTTCCCCCTCCATGCTTGTGGATATAAATACCGCCATCTGTATCAAACAGTCCC
>CAYJRW010000012.1:0-16300 GCA_964372865.1 uncultured Candidatus Saccharibacteria bacterium
CAAAAGCGTCCCAGCCCATCGGGAATAAAACATTAAAACCTTCCATCCTTCTTTTACGCGAAATTATGTCAAAAGCAATATAGGGCCGGCAATGCCCCACATGAAGCCCCTCTCCCGAAGGATAGGGAAACTCAACCAAAATATATGACTTCTTTTGCCGAGTTTCGCGAAGCGAAACGTGGCGGGAGATGAGGCGGAGCCTCAGCGACCTTTTGAAAGCGTCTTTAGCCCAATATATCCCGCTTTTTTCCCAAACTCTTTGCCACTTTTTCTCAATTTTCTGCGGATTGTAGCGCATATGAGATTTCTAATTTTAGCATTTTTTCATATTTTGTCTATTATTTGGAATAAAAAATAAGGGCGCTCTCGAAAAGAGCGCCGTAGGTCGTAATCGTCAAAAATTAGAGTCCGAATCTGGCGAAAATCTGGTCAATGTGCTTTAAGTAGCGCTGGACGTCAAAACAAGCGTCAATCTCGTCCGGAGACAAAAACTCGGTTATTCTCCGGTCCCATTTCAAAATTTCCCCAAACGCCGCCTTCGCATCCAAGGCACAAAGAGCCAATTCCTGCACCAAGGCACGCGCTTCCTCGCGCGGCATACCCTTTTGGGTTAATGCCAACATAATGTCTTCCGAGAAAATCACCCCTTTGGTCAAGTTAAGATTTTCAAACATCCTTGCCGCGTTCACTTTCAATCCTTTTATTTCGTCTATAAAAGCGCAGAGCGCGTAATAAACAAGGCCGGCCGCAAGAGGAAAAATAATTCTCTCATTTGCCGAGTTGTCCAATGACCTCTCATCCCAGCAAAGCGCCTGGTTCTCCCCGGCAACAATCAAGAAAGCTCGGGGCATCCTGGCCAGAGAGCAAATCCGCTCTGCTGTGTTCGGGTTCCTTTTGTGGGGCATTGCCGAGGAGCCGCCTCCCGCTTTAAATGCTTCCTGAACTTCGCCAATTTCCGTTCTCTGAAGATTCCTAATGTTTGTCGCAAATTTTTCCAGAGAATTGGCGATGTTTGCCATAAGTGACATCCAGAGAAAATGGCGGTCTCTCGCGACAATCTGAGTGGAAATCTTTGCCGGATAAATGCCGAATTTCCGACAGACAATCTCTTCAACCCGTGGATCAATGTTGCTGTAAGTGCCGACTGCCCCGGAAATCTTGCCGAGCAAGATTTTTGGTTCATTGGCCTCCAGATCATCCAAATAACGTTCCATTTCATCGGCCCAATTAAGAATTTTCAGACCAAAAGTAATGGGCTCTGCGTGAACGCCGTGAGTCCGACCAATCTGAAACGCATTTCTGTAAGCGCACGCCATCTCTCTCAAAACTTCAATAAGTTCCGTCATCTTTCTTTTGATAAGCTCGTTAGAGGCCTTAATTTGAAGCGATAAAACCGTGTCCCAGATGTCGTAAGAGGTTAAACCCTGATGGAAATACGAACGAACCTCTAAGGGCAAAAAACCGCTCACCACCCTTAAAAAAGCAACCATTTCCTGGTCAATTGCTTTGTCTGCGGCTTCCACCGTTTCAACCGTAAACTCGGCCTTGTCTCTTATCTGACCGGCAACTCCGTCAGGAATCAAACCCAGTTCCTCTTTCGCCTCCAAAACAGCGATTTCAACCTCCAGCCATTTCCGATATTTGTTCAGTTTTGACCAATTCGCTGCAATTTCTGGCTTTATATACTTCTCGAAGTCCATCATCGCCGCATCCTTTCCTTTATTTTGTTTGTAATGTTCTTGTAATTAAATTAGTTATGTCAACATTAGCTGTTTTCTTATTAATGGTGTTGGCAAGATATAATTTTGTAAATTTGTTTTTTATTTTCTTGACGCCGTCTGCCAATACTCCGTGGGTGGCTAAAGCAAAAATTTGTTTAGCTCCCGAGTTTTTGAGCATATCATAGCACTTCAAAAGAGTGCCTCCTGTGGCTATAATATCGTCAACCACCGCTATTTTCCTACCCTTAACCGCTATTTTTGGCGAAAAATGTTCTATCTTAAAAGAATTTATTCTGTGTTTATTAAGTCCCTTAATCCCGGTTCTTCTTTGGCCTCCTTTGTCTGGCGACAAAAATAAAATATCTTTGCCAAAATCCTCCTGCGCTTTTTTTATTAATAAGGGTACTGCTGAGACGCTCACAAAAGGATATTTTTTGAGCCAAGTTCTGCCCCCAAAGTGAGGGTCAATCGCGTAAATTTTTCGCACCCTATAATAGCTGAATAATTTTCTAATTAAATTTTCAGCGGCGTTGGTTTCTCCAGTTTCAAACACTCTGTCCTGCCTGCCATAGGGGAAATAAGCAAAGAATATTTCCGGTCTTATTTCTCTGTCTTTCAGTACTTGCAAAATCATTTCCAGCTCAATCAAACAAGAATTGGGATTGGGAGCTCCTGATTGCAAAACAATTACTCTTTTATTTTTTAATTTGTTTATCTCGGCTATCCTGACATAAACCTCTCCATCAGGGAAAAAATAATTTTTCACCTTTATTTTTTTCTTCAGCCGCCTTGCCAAATGCTTGGCGCTTGAGCAAAAAATAAAAAAAGTCATTTGTAATATTTAACCTGCGACCTTATTTTTTGACACTTTAGTTTTTCTCTTCCCTTCAAGTAAACCAGCTCCGCCAGAAACTCAATGCCGATAATTTTGCCTTTAAGTTTTTTAACCAAATCAATAGTCGCTTTCATTGTGCCGCCAGTGGCTAAGACATCGTCAATCAACAGAACTTTTTCGCCAGGCAAAACAGAGTCCTCGTGCATTTCCAAAGTGTTGCTGGCGTATTCAAGAGAGTAGGTTCTTGATATTGTTTTGGAGGGCAGTTTACCTTTTTTTCTGACAATTGCAAGCCCGGTTCTTAACCTATAGGCAGCTGCTGCAGCCAGTATGAACCCTCTGGCGTCAATGCCGACAATTTTGTCAATTCTTTTTTTTGAATAAGGAGCAATTAAAATATCTATGATTTTATGAAATAGCTTTTTATCCTCAAGCAAAGGCGTGATGTCTTTGAAGCTTACTCCTTTTTTGGGCCAATCAGGAATTTCCCTGATTTTTGACTTGATTTGCTTTTCCATATTTCAGACCCTGGCAAATTTCAGCGACTCTTTACAAAAACACTTTCTTTCTCTCGGAATTTTAGGTAAAGCTGCTTTTAAAATCTTTTTAACTTTTTCCAAGTTCTCTCCCATTCTTTTCATCACCTCTTTGGCGTTGACCGGTCTCGTCTGCCAAACGTCGTAATCGGTAATCATTGCCAAAGATAAATAGCAAATTTCCAGTTCTCGGGCCAAAACTGCTTCAGGAATCAGCGTCATTCCGATGATGTCGGCAAAATTTCTAAAGAATTTTGATTCTGCTCTGGTGGAAAATCTCGGTCCTTCAATACACCAATAAGTGCCTCTTTTGTGAACTGGAATTTTTAATTTTTTTGTTTCTTTGTGAAATAACTCCCTTAACTCAGGGCAAAAAGGGTCGGCCAAAGAAACATGAAATGTGCCTGTTGAACCGTCGTAAAAAGTGTAATCCCTTTTTTTTGTGAAATCTATGAATTGATCAGGAAAAACTATTGTTCCCGGCTTAAAGTATTCTTTCAAAGAACCGACAGCATTAATGCCAATTATTCTTTCTGCGCCAATTTTTTTTAAAGCCCAGATATTTGCTCTCTGCGGAACTTGATGAGGGGGGAATTCATGCTTTTTCCCGTGACGCGACAAAAAAGCTGTTTTTTGGCCCAAAAATTCGCCAACCTCAATTGGCGATGAAGGAAAGCCAAAGGGCGTCTTAATTTTTATATCTTTTTCTTTTTTAAAAATCTTGGGGTCGTAAACCCCACTCCCGCCAATAATGGCTACTTTACAATTTAAAGAGTTTTTTGGCATTTTCGGCAGTGGTTCTCGCTATTTCTTCATAGCTCAAATTCTTAATTTTGGCAATTTCTTGGGCTATATATCTAATATTAAGAGGTTCGTTTCTGCCAGATACCTGCGGTGGCGTTAAATAGGGACAATCGGTTTCAAGCAAGCTTCTGTCCAAAGGAACGTTTTTAATAACTTCTTCAAAATCAATGCCTTTAATTTTTTTAAAAATTATGCCGTTAAAGCCCAAATAAAGTCCCATTTCCAAAAATTTTTGCGCCTGCTGCCAGCTCCCGGTAAAGCAATGAATAACTCCTGTTAGCTTGTAGTGTGTAGTTTTTAGTTGGTAGTTGATAATTTCTATTAAATCATTGTGCGCCATGCGGCAATGCAAAATTACTGGCAAACTTAATTCTTTTGCCAGCCCTAATTGTTGCGAAAGAACTTCTTTTTGTTTTTCTTTGAACAGTTCCAGTTTTCTTTTGGTTTTTGGCTTCCAGTAATAATCTACTCCCACCTCGCCGATTGCGACCACCTTTGGGTTTTGGGCCAATTCTTTGTATTTTTTATAATCAAAATCCTGTTCTGCGGTTCTTATCTCAATCTCTTTCGTATCGTTTTTTATTTTCACCAAACCGGTTTCCAGATGAATCGGATGCAAACCAACCGCGGCAAAGACCCCTTCTTTATATTTTGAAGCCAACTCCACCGCGCTTTTGCTAGTTTCGTATTTTGTGCCAACATTTATCGTCCAAATGTTATTTTCAAGGCATCGCCAAACAACCTTATCATAATCATGCCGGAAAGCTGCGAAGTTCAAATGCGCGTGAGTATCAATAAACATATTAGATTTTATCACAGCGTTATAAAAATGCGAACGGGGAAGAGTAATTTACTCTTCCCCTTATCATTGTGGTTCATCACCTCCTTTTTCTCTATCTACCAGACCTTAGTACTGACCCAAGTAAGGACCTTTCTGACGCTTCTTGGGCGGCAACGAAGCCGCCCTCATGGGGGGCTCCTTTACCAAGTGGACCATGTCTCTCCGAAGCAGCTCCCGCAGGATCTGCTGTGGGAGAGATTTCTTCCCAATAATGTCTTCTGGTCCCCTCAAGAGTTCCTTGTCCTCCACGCCATGAAGATCGTTTCGCATAAACAGAAATAGCTCATCGGCTGCTTCTTTTAGCGCCGAGCGACGTTCCCAAACGTCGCCGTTAAGCACGAACACCGCGCATTTGTCTGCCATTTCTCTCCTTCCTCCTTTCTATTTTATTCACCTGGAAAAGAGCTACAGGGGTGAACTGGCATTGGTAGGCCAGCCCTGTCTGGGATGAGGGTAGTGTTCCCGTTCCCAAACCCCCTTTTTTGGTGACATCCGAAGATTTCAGCAAAAAACGGAGTTCCTCGCACATAAAAAGACCTCCCTTTGGTTGGGAGGCATCCTTAAGTAATTTTTAATTTTGAATTTTTAACTTTTAATTTTTATTCTGCCTCCCAACCAATCCCTGCTAAAGATTTTAATAATCAAAGTAAACCAAACCAACATAGATTTGGTTGGAAGATTAAAAATATTTGTTTGTCTCGTCTTAATATCCGACATATTGCCAGTTTATAATATGACGAAAATTTGTCAAGTTTATTACAGCCGCGGAAAAAGCTGTTTTGCTTTTTTGGTTTTTAACCGCTTAAATATCTTTTCCGAGGTTTCAGGCAAAAATGGCTTTAACATCTCGGCAATTTGACCAATAACTGATAACAAATTACCAATAACTTCTTTTTGTTTTTTACTTTCTTTCCAGGGTTGCTCTTTTTCAACATACCGGTCGCAAGAACTAATTAAATCCCAAATCGCAACCAGCGCCTCATTAAAACGGAACTCATCTAACGCTTTACGATAATTCTTCCAAGTTTTTCCGACCTCTTTTTTTAATTTTGTGTTTTGAATTTCAATTTTGGATTTTTGAATTTTTACTTTCTGAGCTAAGACAACAACCCGAGCAACAAGATTCCCCAAACCTCCAGCCAAATCACTATTGTATCTTTTTTCAAACTTCTCATAAGTGAAATCTCCGTCTTCTGTCGCAGGAATCTCGCGCAAAAGAAAATATCTTACTGTATCTATCCCGTATTGTTTAACCAATTCAAAGGGGTCAACAACATTGCCCAACGACTTTGACATTTTCTGCCCTGAGACAGTGATAAAGCCATGCACTAATATGGCTTTGGGCAAAGCCAATCCCAAGGATAACAACATTCCAGGCCAAATTAATGCATGGAATTTAAAGATGTCCTTGCCAACGCAATGAAGGTCGGCAGGCCAGTACTTTTTTAATTTTAAAGTATAATCAATCAGAGAAATATAGTTTGTCAAAGCGTCTGCCCAAACGTAAATGGTATGCGTCTCATCGCCTGGCACTTTTATGCCCCAACTCAAATCCTTTCTTGGCCTCGAAAAACTGACATCATGCAACCCCTGTTTCGTAAAAATCAGCATTTCGTTTTTTCTTGTTGCAGGTATAATTTCTATTTTACTTCTTTTCAGAACTTCCTCTATCTTTTTTGAATACTTTGAAAGCCGAAAAAAATAGTTCTCTTCTTTCAAAAGTTCAGGAAATCTGAGATGAGTGCGGCACTTTCCGTCGATTAAATCCTTTTTGGTGATAAATGCTTCGCACCCTACGCAATATAACCCTTGGTACTTTTTTTTGTAAATATCTCCTTTTTCTTTCAATCTCAACCAAACTTTTCTGACTGATGGCCAGTGCCGTTTTTTGTCGGTTGTCCTGATAAAGTCATCGTTTGAGATATTCAAAATTTTAGTTAAGTCCTTGAACTGAGAAGAAATTTTATTAGTGAATTCTTGTGGCGATTTTTTGGCTTTTTCAGCTGCTTCAGCCACTTTTCGGCCATGTTCATCGGTACCTGTCAAAAAAAAGACATCCTCGCCCAAAATCCTGCGATAGCGAGCAATAACATCTGCTTGTATAAGCTCCAAAGCAAAACCGATATGCGGGGAAGCATTGGTATAGGCAATGCTGGTTGTAATGTAAAATTTCTTTTTCATTTGCTGAGGCGAATTCGCCTAAGCGGGAGATGAGAGCAAAGCTCTCAGCGACCTTTGTCAATTATCACTACAAATTCTCCTTTAATTTCACTTTTTTGCAATTTATTCAAGCAATCTTCAATAGTTCCCCGATAAATTGTCTCAAATTTTTTGGTCAATTCCCGGCAAACCACAATTCTTAATTCCCTGTTCACAATTCCCAATTCCTTTAAAGTTTTAATTATCCTATGCGGCGATTCGTAAAAAATAACAGGATACTTTGAGTTGGCTGTTTCTGCAAAGAATTTTTTTCTCTTTCTTTTTGCAGGCGGAAACCCTAAGAATAAAAATTTATCCATAGCAATACCGGAAACCGAGGCAGCAGCTGCCAGTGCCGAAGGCCCCGGAACTGGCGAAATTTCAACTTTATCTCCCGGTCGCTTAATTGCTTCGCTTACTAATAAACTGCCGGGGTCAGATATCCCTGGGGTGCCTCCGTCTGAAACCAAAGCCAAATTCTTTCCTTTTTGCAAAAGCTCTAAAATATAATCTATCTTCTTTAATCTGCTATGCTGGTGATAACTTAGAGTTGGCGTTTTTATATTGTAATGCTCCAATAATTTTTTGGTCACCCTTGTGTCTTCGCACAAAATTAAATCAGCGCCCCTAAGTATTTCAAGCGCGCGAAGCGTAATATCTTTTAGATTGCCAATTGGCGTGGCAACAATATAAAGAGCGCTCATGCTGCTGCTTTTTGTGTTTTTCTTTTTTCCAGAAATTCCTTTAAGAAGTCAAATAAAATTCCTGCCAAGGGAATTGCCAAAATCATTCCCAGAAAACCAAAAAGTTGTCCGCCAACAACTAAGGAGATTAACACCAAAGATGGAGGCAAACCAATGAATTTTTTGGTTAAAATAGGGCCCAAAATGTTCCCTTCTATTTGCTGAATTAAGATGAAAATAATCAAAATGAAAAGGGCTTTTAACCAGTCATCAAGAACAACTAAAAGCGTTATAACGGCTCCTGCAAAAATCGGGCCAACGAAAGGAATAATGTTGGTAATGCCTGCAAACAAACTCAAACTTAGAGCGTAATTAATGTTGAACAATTTTAAGGCCAGAAATGAAGCTAAGCCCACAAAAATGGATGCCAAGATTTTTGATAGGAACCAGCCTGAAATTTTTTGCTGGGACCTGCTCCATAAATTTTGAGCCAAATTCTCGTATTTTTTGGGGAATATGGCTTTTATCGCATCTTCCACTGGTTTTCTTTCTATAGACAAGAAAAAGGCAAGAAAAAAAATAAATAAAGCCGCAAAGACCCCGCCAAAGACGGAAAAGAAAGCAGCCAAAATGCTTTCAGAGGCCCCTCTCAGCCATTTTTCAAGAGACCCCATAAAAGCATCCATATTTTTAAATGTCTCAAACCCGAGGCCGCTTAAGGGTGGAGAAATTCTTTCAAAATATTGGGAAAAAACATCGCTAAACTGGCGTATTTCCGCAATAAAAGCTATGGAGATTAAGTAAACGGAAAACCCCAAAAATCCAAAAATTAAGACGAAAACCAAACTGGTCGCCAGTATTCGTGACACTCCTCTTTGCTGCAAAAAATCAATTGCCGGATTAAATAAAACAGAAATAACCAATGCAAAAACAATCAAAAGCAAAGTATCTCTGATTAAATAAAAGAGGTAAAAAACCAAGAAAGCTGCTCCTATTTTGAAAAGAGTGGCCCAAGAAATGTCTAATAATTTTTCACCGCTCATCGAAGTAAAAGTTTTTCAAAGTTTGCTTCCTGCTCAAAAGGACCAATTAAAGCCAAATTCAGTTTCTCTGGCCTAAAAATGTCTTTGGCTACTTTTAGAATATCATCTTGGCTGACTTTATCAATCTCCCGGAAAATTTGTTCTTGAGTCAGAATTTTCTTTTCCAGGAGTTCCTGCATGCTAAAAAAAGATGCCTGAGCGTCAGACGTCTCCAAAAGCAGGGCCGTTTTGCCTTTGACAAAATCTTTGGCTTTTTGAAGCTCTTTTGGAGGAACTTTTTTCTGAGAAATTTCTCGGTATTCTTTCAAAATGGTGGCAATGCCCCTTTCAACTTTATTGTTGTGAAGACCGGCTTGAGTAACCAAAAATCCAGTATCAGGATCTGCCGAAACGCTGGTGTTAATATAATAGGCCAAGCCTTGTCTCGCACGAACTTTAATGAAAAGTCTGGAGCTCATCATCCCGCCCAAAATCACTCCCAAAATTTCCTGAGCGTATTTTTGAGAGTGGAAAATATTGAAACCTCTCACCCCCAAACAAAGATGGGTTTGGTCTGTTTTTCTCTCCTCTAAAAGCAGTTTAGGCCGTGTTTGTCTCTCAACAACTTTTGCTTTTTTAACGGGTTGAGTTATTTTTATTTGGGAAAAATATTTTTTAATCTTCTCCAGAGCTGACTTTTCTTCTATTCTTCCTGACAAGCAAACAATGGTGTTTTGAGCTGTGTACTGGGTTTTCATATAAGAAATTAAGTTCTGGCGGGAAATTCTGGATACGCTTTCTTTGGTTCCGGCAATTGGCCAGCCCGAAGGTTGGTCGCCGTACAATAATTTGGGCCACAAAATTCCAATATAATCCATGGGGTGGTCTTGATACATATTAATTTCTTCAATAATTACCCCTCTTTCTTTTTCCATCTCTTTTGGCGGCAGCATAGAGTTGAAAAAAATATCTGAAACCCATTCCACGGCCAACTCCCAGTGCGAACTATCAACTTTGGCAAAGTATCCGGTATATTCTTCTGAGGTAAATGCGTTGTAAATTCCCCCTACTCTGTCCAAGGTCTCGGCAATGGCTGTAGTAGAAGGTCTTTTCTTTGTGCCCTTAAAAAACATATGTTCTAAAAAATGGGAAATGCCGTTCACCTCTTTTTTTTCGTATTTGGAACCGGTGCCAACCAAAACCAAAACAGTTGCTGCTTGAGTATTTTTTTGCGGGATAGTAATTATGCGAAGCCCGTTATCTAATGTTTTTTTATGGAATATTTTTGAATTCATTTTTCCTGCTAAAAATTAGGGCTCTGATTTTAATCAACTCCCAAAACATTTTTAATCTCGCGGTAAATCCCCGGGCAAAACCCCATTTCTTTTCTTTTGTGGTGATTCTTAAACTATTTAATTTCACGTAAATTACAGGAAGATTATTAATCTTGCAGTAATAATTCAAGGCTGTCTCCACCATAAAGCCCTTAATGAAATCTTGAGGAATTGCCTCAAAAATATGGCGTCTCACAGCTCTCTCGCCGGCAATAGCCAAGAGCGGATCAATTTTAATAAAAAATTCCGCAATCTTCCCCCCGCCGCGACGTTCTCTTATGCCAACAGACATTACGGCCTCATTTCTCAAAACAGGCAAAATGAGCCGAGAAATGTGTTCTTGAGATAAACCTATTAAATCGGCATCGCAAAAAAACAATATCTCTGCCTCTGTATTTTTAAGTCCCTGTCTCATAGCATTCCCTTTGCCTTTTTCTGGACAAGTTATTACTTTGGCTCCCATATTTTTACTGATTTCAGCTGTTTTATCTATGGAGCCACCGTCTACCACCACAATCACCTCATCAAGCTCCTTTGTTCCAAGGAGCACCTTTAAAACATTTCCTATGTTTTTTTCTTCATTTAGAGCTGCGACAATAGCTGCAACCTTCATGATAATTCTTCCTTTAAAGTTCTGAGTAAGTCCTTTATTTTAACCCTTTTTTGTTTCATTGTATCGCGGTCTCTTATGGTTAAGTCATCTTTCCTTAAACTTTCAAAATCAATGGTCAAACAAAACAAAGTCCCGACTTCATCTTGCCTGCGATACCTTCTTCCTATTGAACCGAGCTCGTCATACTGGCAGGAAAAATGCGGCTTCAAAAGTTCATAGACCTCTTTGGCTTTTTTGACCAACTCTGCCTTATTCCTGAGCAGGGGCAAAACAGCTACTTTAATCGGAGCTATTTTTTTGTCCAATTTCAGCAGGACTTCCACTTCTTTTGCTGACTTGGTCGTTTTGGTTCTGCCACCTCTAACCTCTTCATAAGCGTCAATCAAAATCGCCAAAATCGCTCTTTCCAAACCCATTGTGGGTTCAATGACATAAGGATAATATTTTTTTTTGGTTCCCTCGTCGTAATAACTCAAATCCTTTCCCGAAAACTGGCTGTGCCTTTTTAAATCGTAGTCGGTTCTGTTGGCAATTCCTGCCAATTCCCGCCAACCAAAAGGAAATTTATATTCAATGTCAATCGTTCTTTTTGAGTAGTGGGCCAGGTTCTTTTTTGGGTGTTCAAAACGCCTCAAATTTTTTTTATTCAGCCCTAAGTCCAAAAAAAACTTCTCCCATTTTTCCAGCCAAATTTCAAAATATTTTTCATCTTTACCAGGTTCAACAAAATATTCAATTTCTGCAATGTCAAATTCTTTGGAACGAAAAGTAAAATCGCCCGAAGTAATCTCGTTTCTGAAGGCCCGGCCTACTTGCGCTATGCCAAAAGGAGGTTTTAAACGACAAGAATTCAAAACATTTTGAAAATTGGTGAACATTGACTGGGCTGTCTCAGGCCTCAAAAAAGTCGTATGCGACTTGTCTTCAACGGGCCCCAAAAACGTCTTGAACATCAAGTTAAACATTTTTGGCTCAGTCCAGTCCTTTTTTCCGCAGTTTAAACACTGATTTTTTGTGTCAATATGGTCTGCCCTGAATCTCATATGGCAGCTTTTGCATTCAACCAAAGGGTCGGTGAATGACTCCACGTGGCCCGATGCCTCCCAGACCTTGGGGTGCATTAAAGTGGCGCCGTCAATCAAAACAACATTGTCTTCTTCCAAAACAAATCTCTTTGTCCAAAAATTCCTTAGATTCTGTTTCATCAAAGCTCCCAAAGGCCCCAAATCCCAAAGCCCTTCCACTCCCCCATAAATTTCAGAGGACTGAAAAACAAAACCCCTACGTTTACAAAGACTTACTATTTTGCTCATCAGGTTATGTTGTTCATTCATAAACAATTTTCTTGCCCCGTGGGAAGCCGAAGGCTTTCCTTCGGGGTTGCATTAAATTTTCCATTATATTATTGCACTATTTCACCTACAGCAGGAGGGTCAGTTGCTTGCAATTTGGCTCCTGTCCAGTTGTCCTCACCTCTAATTTTTGCTTCAAGGACAATCATAGGGGCCTGGCCTCTCTGGGCATCCTCTGGTGTTAGAGCAACTTGGAAAGCAACATTGGGAGCTGGCGTTTTAATGCCGGCGCCAGCTTCAATGTCGCCCAAAGACCAGACAATTTCTCGAGAAAGAGAATCAAAAGTTAAGGGAGCTGTTTCCTGGAAAATTCTGCCTGTCAGCCTGACTTGAGAGGGCAAAATTGCCCTTACTGTTGCATTTTTTACGTCGTTATAATAATTTTTTGCCTGCCAAATAATAGTATAGGTAGTTGTTTGCCCTGCTCTTGGAGGAATAGGGCCTGAGTTACCAAAAATCTCATCGGCAAAATACCCTCTCTGGGAAATTTCAACCCTGGAATTGAGCTTGGTTTCAAAATCCTCTCTGACCTGAGACAGAACAATTTGGTTCTTGAGTGAGAAGTTCTTGTCTTGAGTCGGCCCCAAATCCCATTCTTTTTTCAAGGTTATCCAAAATTCCACTTTTCCTTCATCGCCTCCTGCCAAAAGACGCAGTTTTGGAATTTCACGCCAGTCCCACAATATAAAATTATCTCCCCTGTTAAATTGACCAGACTCAGTCCTCAAAGTGTCAAAATCAAAAGCAGGGCTTTCTAATCTTGAAACCAAAAATAACTCCTCAAAGGGTTCTTGACCAATATTCCTGAAGAAAATTTCATAATGGAGCAAGTCGCCGGGATTGGCAATATAATTGCTGTTTCCGTTAATTTGCTGAAAAACAGAAATGGCAGGCCTTAAAATTTCCGTGCCCCGGGTGATTTCTTTCAGTAAAATAAATTCTCCTTCGCGCCACATACCCAGATTTGCCCTAAAAATTTTTTGCTCTCGCACCTCTCCCAAAATTTTCCCCCTCACTTCTATTCTCCCGCCCTCGGCCTTGTTCAAAAGCGGTAAATCCCATTCTGTTTTTTCCAAGGCCTGGGGCCTGCTTGACAGGAATTCAAAGCCCAAAGGATACTCAATTTGAACCCTTAAATTGGAAATGGGCCATTCGCTATTTGAAAAGTAGTTTAAAAAAAATTGAATCTCTTTGCCCGACTCTATTCTTGAAGGAAGCTCAATCCCAAAAGTCAAAGGCACTGATTGAATTCTGCTGGTAAAAGTTGTGGAGGATTCAAAAAACGCCTTTAAGTTCTTTGGCCGGTATCTTAATGTGGCTTCAGCTTTTTTTGTTTCGCCTTCTTTGCCCAAGAGCCGGGCCTTGAAAGAAACTGTTCTTTCTTCGCCTGGATAAATGTCTTCCAAGGGCTTCGTCACTCTGTTTTGAGCTTGTTCATTAACTATTAAGGCGCCTTCGGGAAATTGAAAAATTAGCTGAGCTTCTTCCAAAGCAATGTTGCCGTTGTTCTTGTATTTGACCAGATATTCAAATTCCTCAAAGGCCTGTGGCTCCTCTTTGCCTAAAATTTCCAGGCGCAGAACCTCTCTTGAGTAAATGTTCTTTTGATAAAAGTAGTATCCTGAAATTGCCAGAAAAACGCCGAAAATCAAAACAAAAATGATAAACTTATTTTTAATCTTATTTCTAATCCTCATATATTTATTTTCACTCTATACCACTCAGAGACACTTTTCAATAATTTCAAGTGCTCCAGTTCTAATTTCAGCCGCGGCAAAACTTTCCAATCCCTTCTTAAAATGACTTTTATGATTTTGACTATATCGCAATTGGTTTCCTTACCCTGAAGAGAGCAACCATCTATCTTGGGCGTATAACCAAGCAAAGAAACGAAATTCCAAAAAAAATAATGATAGATAATTTCTAATTTCAAATACCGAGGCTGACCTTTGGTAGGTTCGGGGCGAGATGGGAAAGAAGTTCTCAGCGAGCTTCTAATTTCTAGTGAATTTTTAATTTCAAAATTATTTACTTTGTAAAAAACTTCGTTTAATAAATCCCAGATTTTTTGGTCTGGTTCCTGACCGCGAATTAAATCGTCAGCATCCTCAGAAATTTTGTGGGCGATTCTTAGCTTCGTTAAGTCGCTCCTTAAATTGTTGAATTTATCAATTAAAATGGCGTCGGTCAGGGTTTTTTGGGTTTTGCCCTGCACAAAAGCGATTTCAGATAAATAAAAAAGCTCTGCTCCTGCTCTTAATTTTGAAGAAATTTTCCTGACAGCCCTTGCCAGAATTTCCAATTTGCCGAAATCTTTGGTAAAAATCGTCAGCAGCTGGTCGGCTTCGCCCCTGTCAATTTTCTCCAAAATAATTCCTTGGGTTCGGTAATGCAAAAACACATCTTTAGTATTTTCCCTTAAGTCCTGTTTCTTTTTCCAGATAACCTCTTAACTTGGCTGTTTTTTGTTTTTCAGCGTAGGTTTTGGCAAATGTCTCCTGCTTTCTCAATTCCCTTAGGCGCTTTTTCGCCTCTGTTTCTGAAATATGGGTGCCGAATCTCTTTGAAGGAAGCGTTTCGTCCCACAGCTTTCTTTCTGCATGGATTGAAAGGGCCTGTCCGTAAAGCGTTCTTGGCCTGTGGGAACTTTGTGTTGCTTTTCTTTGAAGATCTCTTCTTGCCCAATCCTTTTTCTCTTCAAAAATGGTTTTTGGTTTTGACGGATGTGAAGGAATTTTTTTGGGCTCTGGTTTTGAAGGTTGAAAAGGTTTTCCAAAAAAACCCATAGATTTTTTAAACTCTAAATTCTAGGCTCTAAACAACACCGACCTTTTGCATATAATAACATATTTAATCAAAAAAAACAGGGTGATATGGAATCACCCCTTGTGACGTCTCCTTTCGGAGTTTGGGAGCTGGGGGCGCGCTAGGCGCGCCCCCTGGCATCCCTTCCTGGGGTTACTTCCCCAGGAGGATTATGGTCCCGATCACCGCCGCGGTCTGGGCGGCCTTTGACAGGCCTTCCAGAACCACGGTTGTGTTGTCTGGTGATCTTTCGATCACCCGACCACCACCAGCTGTCTCCGTGACCCGGACACGCTCTCTCGTGTCGGGAGAGGGGTAGTACTCCCCTCCGCCGTAAGAGCCACCGTTGACCACCACGCCCCACCGCCCGGGAGTCTTGCAGGCTGCGGGCCATCCCGCATTCCTACAGGCATACCACTCGCGGTAGGCGGCCTCGGCGTACGAGTCCGCCTCGGCCACGGGCACGAACGCGGCAAACAGGGCGACTGCGAGAACTGCGATGCTGATGAAAGCCTTCATGGCTTTCCTCCTTTCGCCCAGCTAAAGCTGGGCTTCTTGGTTAACTGCACTTATTGATTGTTGACAAGGACCAGAAAAAGATACAATTCTTTACATCCTTTTCTCATCCTTGCTATACCTCTATTATACCATATAAACTCTATATTTGTCAAGGGGGTGATTCTTATTTAAACACTCTTTCTTTTACCCCTTTCTCTACTTTCATTATACACCCTTTATCTAAATTTGTCAAGGGGCGATCTTAGATCGCCCCTTTAACATATCTTTTAACCTTACTTCTTGGGTTTCTTTCTAATTTTCAATTCATCTTCCAACGCAACTGAAAGCGCAGATAACTGCGCGTCAACCTTTTTAAGCTTTCCCTCAATTCCCTCAAGCTTAGACAGGCTGGCATTAAGCCGAGCGAACCTTTCAGCCAATCCCTGAATATCAGGGAGTTTCTTTTCCAATTCAGATAATCTCCTTTTCAAATCAGAGATTTCCCCGGCCAGAGCCGACAGCTGCTGCCGCGATAAATCTCCCCTTGTTTCTGGAAGCGGCGGGCTTGACTGCTGCTCAGCTGGCGGAGGAGGTGGAGGCGGCGGAGGAGGTGGAGGCGGTGGAGGAGGTGGAGGAGGTGGAGGCGCCACTGCATAGCGAGGTATTCCATATACAAGGAAGCCAAATTTTTGCTTACAGAAATCGGGCCATCCCGCATTCCTGCAAGCTACCCACTCCCGATAATCTTGGTAGGAGTCGGCTGAGGCCGAACCAACCGAAGGCAAAATCACTGCCATCAAAACAAGAACTGAAACGAGAGCCCTCATGGCTCCCTCCTCTTTTTGCCCGCCGAGCTTTTGAAGGCGGGGCTTTGGGTTCACTGCGATTTTACTTACAAAGAGCCACCCCGCCCTCTATGCTAAATATACTTTTTACTTATGCTTAGAGGGCGGGGTCGCCCTCCCAGCTATTCGTATTGAACACTTTCTCCAAAATTTGTCAAGTGGCCCCACGGAGAGTCGAACTCCGATCTTCATCTTGAAAGAATGACGTCCTG
>CAYJRW010000013.1:0-16227 GCA_964372865.1 uncultured Candidatus Saccharibacteria bacterium
CTTTCCCCCTCCATGCTTGTGGATATAAATACCGCCATCTGTATCAAACAGTCCCCGCAAACACGCACGGCCATATTCTCGATTCCTCATAATCCATCTGGGAATTTTTACTTGATGCGCGATTTTACTTCCCCGTTCCAATCCATTTTTCTCAAGCAATCTCACAAGTTCAACCCCTGATAAATATAGTTCAACGGTATTCTCGCGGTTAAATTTAGAAGGTTTTTCTCCCAACGCAGCCTTGATAAGCTTAGCGACAAAGGGAACATATCGATTATCAGCAAAACGATCTAGGCTTATTTTAATTTGCGTGTTGGTAATTGAACCATCACCTAAAATTATTCCAAATAATTCCGCCAACTTACTGGACGGCTTTAATGCTGGAAAAGCTTTAGGAATAATACAGCCAAGTGCTCTATATTTTTCCGGATTCTCTCTTCTGTTTTGTTGTGAAACCAAGCCGCCCTTTCGTCTTCCCTCTAAAGTTCCAGGCGGTCCGTATAGCGCCATTCTTGCTAAAGCAGCTTTCCGAGCATTTTCAGATGTAATATACCAATACTGCGGAAGTGTTCTAAACGGCGGTAATTTTATTCTAAAGTCTTTCGATACCGCTTTTAATATTTCTAGAGATGGGAGAAATTTACCCCGATGCCAATCTCGAAGGGTGCGTCCACTTATGCCATATTGAACGGCTAAAACATCTAATCTAATCTTACTTTTTTTAAATAAATTATAAAAAAATCGATCTCGATTCCTTTTAGTTAATAAAATTCTTCGCATATAGGCTTATACCACAAATTTGTATAAACCGCTATCCGACTCCTCCACTTTATTTTGGCAATTGTAAGATTGCTTTTGAAATTTTGGGATGTTGGGCTAAAAATTTGTAATTCAGAAGTTTTAAAATTATTAGAAAATCCTGAATTTCTTCTCTCAAGGTTTCAGGCCCTGAAAAAATCTCGCGAAATTCCTCAAGCAGCGATTTTCCATATTTTTGCAAGACCATCCAGTCGGCCTCTTCTTTCAGATAATTGATTATTTTTTTAAATTCGCCTCTGTCAAGCCAAATTCCTTTGCAAACATTGCAAATGTCAACAACAATGTGCGATACGCCGTAATACACTTCGTAAAGCGGGAGGCGGCAGGCAGGACAAAGACGAATGCCGTAGTTTAGTCGAAATTTTCTCTCATCTTTCCAGAGGTCAATGTCCAGCCAAACCAGGTTTTGGTCTTTTGCGTCTTTTGCCCATCTCAGCTCTTCTTCTTCAAAAAACATTCCAAGACAGCTTGGGCAGTAGTCAACCCCGGTGTTGTAAAATAGAGCTTTCCCCAATTCAATTTTACAGCGAGGACAAATCATATATCGAGCGCTAGCGAAGATAAGGATTAGATTTATCTCATCCGACTTGCATCCCCCTTAATGCCTTTACCCTATCTTCTAGGGGCGGGTGCGTCATAAATAATTTATGCAGCCAAGAGGTTCTCTCTCTGCCGCGAAAAGGACTGGCAATGTAAAGATGAGCAGTGGCGTCTGAGGCACTCCTCATAAGTTCTGGCGACTGAGCAATTTTTTCCAAAGCTCTGGCCAGTCCTTCAGGGTAACGGGTTAAGAGAGCGCCTGAAGCGTCTGCCAAAAATTCTCTTTTTCTTGAAATTGCCAGTTTCATCAAAGTGGCGAAAATCGGAGCTAAAACAGCCAGTACCAATGCAAATAAAATCATAATCAAACGCGCTTGTCCTCCGTTGCGACCTCCTCGGCCCATGCCCCCCCAAAAAGCAATTCTGAAAAAAAAGTCAGTAAGAATTACCACAGCGCCGACCAGCGCCACCAGAACTGTTGATAAAAGAATGTCGCGATTTCCAATGTGCCCCAACTCGTGCGCCAAGACCCCTTCAAGCTCTGTTCTGTCAAGCTTGGCAAGCAGTCCTCTTGTTACTGCCACAACTCCTTTTTTTGGATTGCGTCCTGTGGCAAAAGCGTTTGGCTGGGCCTCTTCAATAATATATATTCTTGGCATTGGCAGGCCGGCTGTAATACTAAGATTTTCAACAATTCTGTAAAGCTCTGGAGCGTCTTGCTTTTTAACTTCCCTTGCCCTGCTAATTGCCAAAACAATTTTGTCAGAATACCAATAACTGAAAAAGTTCATTAAAATTGTCGAAACCACGGCATTCCACAAAATTACTGAGGTTTGCATCAAATAACTGATAACCCAGCCAACAGCAATTACAAGAATAGAAAATCCAGTTAAATACAGCCAGGTTTTGGCAATATTGGATTCTTTGTGTGTATACAACGTCGCCATCTAAGATAAAGGGAGGCCCGACCTCCTTTAAAACTTCACAGGCACAGGTTCGCGAGCTGCCGGCTCTTCTATTTCAAAAAAGTCCATTTTGGCAAAGCCAAAGATATTTGCCACGACATTTGCCGGGAAGCTTTCAATTTTAATGTTGAGGTCTCTGACATTGGTGTTGTAAAAGCGACGGGCGGCCTGAACTTTGTCTTCGGTGTCTCGCAGTTCCCGCTGAAGTTCCACAAAATTTTCCGAAGCCCGCAATTGGGGATAGTTTTCAGCAACTGCAAAAAGAGTTTTTAACGTGGATGAAAGAAAGTTTTCTGCCTGCCCCACCTTTTTTGGGTCGCCTGCCTGCTCAGCTGAAATGGCTTGAGTCCTTGCCCTGGTCACGTTTTCAAAAACGGTCTTTTCGTGAGCCGCGTAACCCTTAACCGTTTCCACCAAATTAGGAATCAAATCATATCGCCTTCTTAACTGAACGTCGATGTCGGCCCAAGCCTCTCTTGCCCTGTTTTTCAGGGTAATCAATCTATTGTAGGCGAAGACCAACCACAAAACTGGTATTCCTACAACTATTAAAACAATTAGCCAAATTGACATAGAATTTAAAGATTAGTTTAATATAAGCCGACCGTTTGTTACCGTCTTTATTATAACCGAAAAATAACAAAACTGCAATCAAAAAAGCCCGCAAAGGGCTTTTGTGCTGAAAACTTTGTTGCCGAGAACTTAATAATCCATATCTCCCATGCCTCCGGGCATCCCGGGCATTCCCCCCATTTTTTTGTCTTTTTCTTCAGGGAGTTCTGCGACAACGGCCTCTGTGGTCAAAAGCATAGAGGCAGCGGAACTCGCATTTTCCAAGGCGGTTCTGACAACTTTTGTCGGGTCAATGACGCCGGCAGATATCAAATCCTCAAATTTCTGGCTCTGGGCGTTAAAACCGAAAGCTCCTTGGTTTTTTCTTACCTCTTCAACCACAATGGCTCCGTCAAAACCGGAATTTTCAGCAATTTGCCTGATTGGCATTTCCAGGGCTTTCTTTAAGATTCTAACTCCTGTTTTTTCATCGCCTTCAAGTTCTGCTTCCATTTTTTCCAAGCTCTCGGTTGCTCTGAACAAACCAACTCCGCCGCCTGCCAAAACTCCTTCTTCAATGGCTGCTCTGGTTGCGTTCAAAGCGTTTTCGATTTTTTTCTGTTTTGCTTTTTGTTCAACTTCTGTGGCAGCTCCTACTTTGATAACAGCCACTCCTCCGGCTAACTTTGCCAAGCGCTCCTGAAGTTTTTCTTTGTCAAATTCTGATTCAGTGGTTTGCAACTCGTTCTTAATCTGCTTGATTCTGGCTTCAATCTCTTCTTTATCGCCTTTCCCCTCAATAATTGTTGTTTTTTCTTTTTCGGATACCACTTTTCTGGCTTTGCCCAGCTGATTCAGCTGGATGTTTTCAAGTTTCAAGCCAAGTTCTTCTGAAATCACTTGAGCGCCGCAAAGAGCTGCAATATCTTGCAGTTGTTCTTTTTTCCTGTCGCCAAATCCCGGAGCTTTGACTGCCAAAGCGTTAAAAATACCCCTCAATTTGTTAACCACTAAAGTGGCTAAAGCGTCGCCTTCCAGTTCGTCCGCAATAATTAAAAGTTCTTTTTTCCCTGTCTGGACCACTTTTTCCAAAAGAGGCAGAAGCTCTGGCAGAGAGGATATTTTTTTGTCTGTCACCAAAATATAGGGTTCTTCCAAAACAGCTTCCATTCTTTCTGCATCGGTAATCATATAGGGCGAAACATAGCCCCTGTCAAACTGAAGACCTTTGACAATTTCCCTTTCCAAGCCGAATTTCTTTGATTCTTCAACGGTAATGACGCCGTCTTTGCCGACTTCTGAAAAAACCTCAGCAATCATATTACCAAGCTCAGAATCCAGCCCTGCAATGGTGGCAACTTGGGCTATTTCTTCTTTTTGGGAAATTGTTTTGGAATTTTTCTTTAGATGTTCAACAACCGTCTCAACTCCTTTTTGAATACCTCTTTTTAGCGCCAAAGGATGGGCGCCTGCTGCCACGTTCTTTAACCCTTCGGATGCAATAGCCTGCGTCAAAATCATGGCAGTGGTGGTGCCGTCGCCTGCTTTTTCAGAGGTTTTCTCTGCAACCTCTTTCATCATTTCCACGCCCAAGTCCTCAACTTTGTCTTTCAGTTCAAATTCTTTGGCAATGGAAACTCCGTCGTCAGAAATTTCAGGAGCACCAAAACCCTTGTCTAAAACAACATATCTGGCTTTGGGGCCCAAGGTAACTTTTACTGTTGAGGTTAGCTTATCAATGCCTGATTTTAATTTTTTGCGAGCTGTCTCGCTGAATAGTATCTGTTTTGCCATATTTTTTCTTACTCAATAATCGCGAGGATATCTTCTTCTTTGGCTATAAGATATTCTTTGTCGTCAACCTTTATTTCATCTGGCCCGTATTTTTTGAACAAGACCTTTTGGCCGACTTTCACGTCCATAGGAACGATTTTACCAGCAGAAGTTTTCCTGCCAGGGCCCACAGCAATAACCTTGCCTTGCTCTGGCTTTTCTTTTTCAGCGGTTTCAGGCAACAAAATGCCTGATTTTGTTTTTTCCTCTTCTTTAATGGGTTCTATTAAAATGTGGTCTGATAATGGTTTAATCTGCATATATCAATTTTTTAATTTATTAAAAACGTAGGTGGAGAGGAGATTTATCTCTTCGACTTTTATTCTTTAGCAATTAAGACCTTTGAGTGCTAATTTCCTACATTCTATATATTATTCAAGCCAGAAACTTTGTCAAGCCCCTTTATCAAAGAGTCTTTCCTGCGAGAACTTCTTTTAAATATTTACCGGTATGGGATTTACGATTTTTTGCCACATCTTCTGGACTTCCTTCTGCCACAATATAACCGCCTTTGTCTCCCCCTTCAGGCCCTAAGTCAATTATAAAGTCGGTGTTTTGAATAATCGAAAGGTTATGCTCTATTATTAAAACTGTGTTCCCTTTATCAACCAAACTTCTTAAGACAAAAATAAGTTTTTTAATATCGTCCAAATGAAGCCCGGTTGTGGGCTCATCCAAAATATACAAGCTTTTGCCGGTAGCTTTTTTTGATAGTTCAGTAGCCAATTTTACTCTTTGCGCCTCTCCCCCCGACAAAGAAGGGGCAGGTTGCCCCACTTCAATATAGCCCAAACCAACATCTGTAAGTGTTTTTAATTTTATATATAGTGCGGGTATATTTTTAAAAAATTCCAGCGCCTCCTCAACCGTCATTGTTAAGACATCGGCAATGCTTTTGCCTCTGTAGTCCACTGAAAGCGTTTCTTTGTTGAATCTCTTGCCTTTGCATTCCTGGCATTCAACATAAACATCTGGCAAAAAATACATTTCAATTTTTTTCACGCCCTGACCTTCGCACGCCTCGCACCTTCCTCCTTTGACGTTGAAAGAAAATCTGCCAGGCTGATAACCGCGAACTCTTGACTCCCTTGTTTTTGAGAAAATATCTCTTATATGTGAAAATGCGCCTGTATAAGTTGCAGGGTTGCTTCTTGGAGTTCTGCCAATCGGGGACTGGTCAACCAGCACAACTTTATCCAAATACTCTGTCCCTAAAATTGCCTCATGAAGGCCTGGTTCTTCTTTAGCCCTATAAAACTTTTTCATTAATGCCTTGGCCAAAATATCATTCAGTAAAGAACTTTTTCCCGAGCCCGAAACTCCTGTGATACAAACGAATTTGCCCAAAGGAATTTTTACATCAATGTTTTTAAGATTGTGCTCTTTTGCTCCCTTGATGGTTAAGTTTTGAGTTTTAAGCTGCGGTTTTGATTTTTGATTTTTTAGTTTTGAGTTTACTTCAACCTTCTTTCTTCCTGCTAAATAATCCCCTGTTAAAGTATGCGATTTAAGCAGTTGTTTTTGGGTTCCAGCAAAAACCACTCTGCCGCCGTGCTTTCCGGCTCCAGGACCAATATCAATCACCCAGTCTGACTCCCGAATAGTTTGCGCGTCGTGTTCTGTTACCACTACAGTATTCCCCAAATCCCTTAATTGTTTCAGCGTCTCAATCAAGCGACCTTGGTCTTTGGCATGCAGGCCAACAGATGGTTCGTCCAAAATGTATAAAACCCCTGTCAATTTTGACCCAATTTGCGTTGCCAAACGTATTCTCTGTTCTTCGCCGCCAGCTAAAGTGCCAGCTTTCCTATCCAAAGTTAAATACTCGAGTCCAACATCAACTAAAAACTCCACGCGGTTTATGATTTCCTTAACAATTGCCGAAGCTATCTTTTTTTCGCTTTCTTTCAGAGAAATTCTTTCAAAGAATTCTCTGACTTTGTCAACTTGCAGCTCAACAATTTGGTCTATTGGCTTTCCGCTCAGTGTCACTGCCAGGGCTTCAGGTTTCAGACGCTTTCCCTGGCATTTTTCGCATTTTTTTTCCACCATATACTGCTCAATTTCTTCTCTGGTGTATTCAGAGTCGGTCTCATGATATTTTCTTTCCAGCCAAGGAATAACGCCGTCAAAATCATTCGAACCATATAAAATTAAGTCGATTTTTTCTTTTGACAAATTTTTGACAGGCGCTCTTAAATCAATGTCTTCCCGCTCTGCCAGCTCTTCCAGACGCCACCAAAAAAAACCCTGCCTGCCAATCTTATGGGAAGCCCTAGCCCAAGGGAAAATAGCTCCTTCTGCGATTGACAAATTAGGATTTGGCAATACCTGCTTTGGGTCAACTTCCAATTTCTCGCCCAAACCTTGGCAGGCAATACATGCTCCGTAAGGGCTGTTGAAAGAGAAAAGGCGTGGTTCCAATTCAGGCAAGGAAATTGAGCATTCCTCGCAAGCAAAATGCTCAGAAAAAATCAGGGTATTGGCTGAGGCTTTAGCCGAATCGCGAGATAAGCGAAGGTCAGCGAACACCATTACTATTCCTTTGCCCAGCTTTAACGCTGTTTCCAGCGAGTCAACCAATCGCGATTTATCCAAGTCCTTATCTAAAATCAACCTGTCCACCACTACTTCAATATTATGTTTTTTGTAGCGATCTAATTTTCGCGCCTGCGCCTCCTCAGTGCGATAAATTATTCCGTTTATTCTCACGCGAGCAAAACCAGCTCTTTGTATTTCTTCCAAAATCCCCTGATGCTCGCCTTTTTTGCCGCGAACTATTGGACCCAAAATGACAATTTCTGTTTTTTTTGACAGTAAAAGCACCTGCTCCATAATCTGGTCAATTGTTTGGCGCTTGACTTCTTTTTTACACTTGGGGCAGTGGGGCTTGCCTACTCTTGCAAATAAAAGACGGAGGTAATCGTATACCTCAGTAATCGTGCCGACGGTGGAGCGCGGGTTGTGTGAGCCCCTTCTCTGGTCAATGGAAATAGCAGGGCTAATCCCTTCAATTTTATCAACATCTGGTTTATCCATTACACCCAAAAATTGCCTGGCATAAGCAGATAAACTCTCAACGTATCTTCTCTGGCCTTCTGCATAAAGAGTGTCAAAAGCCAAAGATGATTTCCCCGAACCAGAAATGCCGGTTAGCACCACCAGTTTATTCTTTGGTATATCGACATCAATGTTTTTCAGATTATGCACCCTGGCTCCCCGAATTTTAATAAAGCCATCTGACATTATAGTCATACATTATACTCCAAAATCAGGAGAGTTTCAAGAAAGCGGTGAAAACATTATAATGAGAGATGAGATGGACTTTTTTAATATTTATCTTGGTGCTGGGCTTATTTTTACTAAGTTATTTTTTACTTGCTCTAGCGCTCGAAGAATTTTATCCCTCGCCAGCCGAAGTTTCCAAAATTTCTCTTCCTGAAAACCAGTTGCCTCATGACAAAGAAATCATCCTCGTGCTTGTTGGCGATATCATGCTGGACAGAGGAGTGGAATATATGGTTGACAAATACGGGAACGGGGACTACAAATTTCCCTTTTTAGAAATCAAGCCGCGTTTTAAAGAAGCAGACATTTTGTTTGGCAACCTGGAAAGCGTAATTTCTGACAAAGGCAAGATGGTCGGAAGCGAGTACTCTTTTCGCGCCAAACCCGAAGCCCTAGAGGGTTTAATCTACGCTGGTTTTGACGTAATTTCTGTTGCCAATAACCATATTTTCGACTATGGAAGAGAAGCAATGGAAGATAGTTTTCTAAGATTAAAAACGGCTGGAATAAATTATGTTGGGGGAGGATTTAATGAAAAAGAGGCATACTCTCCGGTAATAAAAGAAATAAACGGCGCGAAAATAGCTTTTTTGGCTTACACCAATCTGGGTTCTTCCCATTGGGAAGCTGTTGGAGAAAAATCTGGCATCGCCTGGCTACAAAAAGAAAGAATGGAGCAGGATATAAAAGAAGCTAAAATGCAGGCTGATTTGGTGATTGTCTCTTTTCACTATGGAGACGAATATAAATTAGAGCCGAATTTGTTTCAAGTTTCCATTAGTCAGGCCGCTGTTGATGCCGGCGCAGATTTAGTGGTAGGGCACCATCCTCACGTTATTCAAACGTCAGAACTCTACAAAAAGAGCTGGATTTTTTACAGTTTAGGCAATTTTATTTTCGACCAAGGATTCTCGCAAGAGACAATGAAAGGCCAAATGCTTAAAGTTTTGATTGAAAATGCCGAAATTAAAGAAATAGTTCCGATAAACATAAAGGTTAACAATTTTTTCCAGCCGGAAATTAAGTAATGACTGAATTCAATTTCGTTTTAAAAATGAAGTTTAATCAGTTGCCCCAAAATAGCGGGGTTTACTGTTTCAAAAATAGAGAAAAAATTCTTTACGTTGGCAAGGCTTCCAATATCCAGGATAGGGCGAAAAGTCATTTTAGGCGGCCAACTTATCGGGATAATTTTTTTGTCCGCCAGGTTTCAAAAATCGGCTACATCAAAACTGGCTCAGAAATTGAGGCGCTGATTTTGGAGGCAAATTTGATTAAAAAATACAAGCCAAAATACAATGTCTTGTGGAAAGACGACAAAAACTTCTTTTATGTCGCAATTACCAAAGAAAGGTTCCCCAGAGTTTTTATAACTCATCAAATAGAAAAATTAAAAGTCAGATATATTGGGCCTTTCGTTGACGGCCGAGCTCTAAGGCAGACTTTAAAATATCTGAGAAAAGTATTTCCATATTATTCTGCGCCAAAACATCCCCAATCGCTTTGCCCCTGGTGCCATCTAGAACTTTGTCCAGGGCCTGAGCCTGACGCAAAAGAGTATAAAAAAAGCGTTCAAAAACTAATAGGAGTATTGGAAGGAAGAAGGAAATTTGTTGTTCAAGAGCTAAGAAAAGAAATGACAGACGAAAGCAAAAATCATAATTTTGAAAAGGCTGCAAAAATCAGAGATCAAATTAGCTCTTTGGAAAAGGTTATTTTAAATGCCAGAATAATTCTTCCGTGGCAAATTAATAGAAATCAAGAAAAACCGCTAAATGCAAATGGGCGCATTGAGGCGTACGACATTTCCAACATTCAAGGCAAGTTTGCCGTGGGTTCAATGGTTGTTTTTACTGAGGGCAGACAGGATAAAAATGAATACAGAAAATTCAAGATTCGGTGCAAGAAGACGCCAGACGACACCGCTATGTTAAAAGAGGTTCTTTCGCGCAGGTTCCGCCACGCAGAATGGCATTTTCCAGAGTTAATTATCGTTGACGGCGGTAAAGCTCAGCTGAATGCAGCTAAGCTTGCAATTCAGCACTATAATCTAAAAACAAAGATGATAGCTCTAACAAAAGATAAAAGGCATAAGGGAGTAAAAATATACACGTCCGATAAAAAAGAGCCAATTAAGCTTTCGGGTTTACCTTCTGCTTTGCGCAACCTGATTATGCAAATTGACGATGAGGCGCATAGATTCGCTATTGCTTATCACAGGAAGCTGAGAGATATTGACCCCGTTAGAAGTTTAACAAGGAAGTAGGTAATATCCTCTATTCAGAGCCGAAAGGCGGCTCCGCCTTATTCAAACACTAACGCTAACCTTTTTCTGAACTTCTAACGGGGTTGACCTCAAAAGCGGGTTGTGATATACTGCCAATAGTGTTTTGGTCTTTACTTCTGCAAATTGCTGCAGCGATATCCGGCCTCTGGCTGGCTCAGAAATACATTCCTGGCGTTGAGTTCACGGGCCCCTTTATAGGCCGTAAATTTTTGGATACCCTTGTTTTCTTGGGAGTCCTCTTGGGCTTTCTGAATTACTTTGTCAAACCCTTGCTGAAAAAAATTACTCTTCCTTTGCGCATTATCACGCTTGACTTGTTCACTCTGGCTATACTAATGTTTCTGGTATGGGTTGTAGAAATTTTCTCCCCAGAGCTCACCATTCAGGGGCTAACACCCCTATTTCTTACGGCCTTGATTGTCTGGGTAATAAACTTTATTCTTTCAAGATGGCTGCCCGAAAAACCTAAGCTTTAAGTATTATGTTAATCTACGTTCAACTAGTAGTTGCGGTCTTGCTTATTGTGTCCGTGCTTTTGCAGCAAAGAAGCCAGGCCCTGGGAAATGCTTTTGGCCAAGAAGCCGGTTTTTACGCCACCAGGAGGGGTCTGCAGAAAAAACTTTTTTGGTTGACTTGTATTTTGGGCTCTTTGTTTATAGTGCTCTCGCTTATAAATCTTATCGTATAACGTGCATTTAACTCTTGATAACTTGAAAGGTTTTTTTTCGCGATTTAAGATTGAAAAATACCCATCCAGGGCTCAGTGGTTAATGTTTTTTAAAGCGCCTCACAGGATTTTGGCTGGTAGAGAAAAAATCGCTTTTTTTGTTTTTTTAGCATTATTTTTGGGGAGCTCTATTTTTTTACTGCTCACAATTTATATTCAATACACGGAGGCCAGGCCTGCCAAAGGAGGCCTGTTTGTGGAAGGGGTGGTTGGCCAGCCAAGATTCATCAATCCGATTTACGCTCAGGCGTCTGATGTTGATAGAGACCTGGTGGAATTTATCTTTTCCGGTTTAATGAAATACGGCAAACAGGGGGAAATAATCCCTGACTTAGCTGAAAACTATGAAATTAAAGAAGACGGCAGGGTCTACGAGGTTTATCTAAAACAAAATCTTTTTTGGTCAGATGGCGAGCCCCTGAGCGCAGATGATGTGATTTTTACCATTGAAACGCTACAGAGCTCTGAGTATAAAAGTCCTGTTATCGTAAACTGGCTTGGAGTCAGAGTTGAAAAAATTTCCGACTTGGGTATCAGATTTACATTAAGGAATCCTTACGGCCCTTTTTTGGAAAATTTAACCCAAAAAATAATTCCAAAGCATATCTGGCAAGACATCCCTTCAGAAAATTTCCCTTTAACCACTTACAACTTAAAGCCCGTTGGCTCAGGACCCTATAAGTTAAAGGAACTAATACAAGATAAACAAGGAAGAATAGTTTCTCTGGACCTGGTTCCAAATCAAAGATATTTTGGTAAGACGCCTTACCTTTCTCAAATTTCTTTTAAGTTTTACAACCAGGAGCAAGAATTGTGGCGCGCGAACCTAAGAGGAGAGATTAACGGATTTGCTTTGAGTTCTTTGTCCAACTCTAACGGGATAAGCGGGCTTAATAATTTAAACAAATATTCTCTTTCTCTGCCCCGTTATTTTGCGGTATTTTTTAATAGAGAGCGCGCAAGCATTCTGGCTGACCCTGACATAAGAAAGGCGCTCAATTACGGCACCAACAAAGACGAAATTTTAGAAAAAGTTCTTTCAAATCAGGGCAAGGTTGTTCATTCGCCTATTTTGCCTGACATCTATGGATTTTCTCCGCCTGAAAAAATTTACCAGTTTGACCAAAAAGAAGCACAAACCCTTTTGGAGAAAGCAGGTTTTGTTAGAAAGGATAATGGCTTCAGGGCCAAAATAGTTAAAAAAAACGCGGCCTTCAAGTTTCAAAACGAATTAAGACAGGGCAGTCGCGGGAAAGAAGTTGAAGAACTGCAAAAGTGTCTCGCCAAAGACCCTGCGGTGTATCCGGAAGGCACTATTTCAGGTTCTTTTGGCGAGCAGACAAGGAAAGCTGTAATATTGTTTCAGGAAAAATATGCCAAAGAAATTCTTGAGCCATCAGGATTGGGAAAAGGAACAGGCATTGTTGGAAAAGCAACTCAGAATAAATTAAACGAACTCTGTTTCCCCCAGTCAGAAGAAATTGTGCCGCTAAAATTTTCTCTGGCCACTGTCACTCAACCTCTCTTAGTTAAGGCGGCACAACAATTAGCAGAGCAGTGGGCTGAAATTGGAGTTGAAGTTGAACTGAGAACTTTTGACATATCCCAGCTGGAAAAAGACGTAATTAAACCGCGGAATTATGATACCTTGTTATTCGGAAAAGTGCTGACAACTATTCCAGACCTCTTTGCTTTCTGGCATTCAAGCCAGATAAAAGACCCCGGATTAAATTTGGCCATATATCAGAGAGCAGAAGTTGACAAACTTCTGGAAGAAAGTCGCAAGGCGCTTGATGAAGTCGTAAGAAGAGAAAAATTGGAGAAAATCCAGAACCTTATAGTTGAAGACAGCCCGGTAGTATTCTTGTATAATCCTGATTTTATATATTTTGTTTCAAATGCTATAAAGGGGATAGATATAAAAATTATCCCAGACCCATCAAAAAGGTTTTCTGGAATAGAAAACTGGTACGTAAAAACAAAGAGAGTATGGAAATAAAAAAAGTGGTCATTCCAGCTGCGGGTTGGGGAACAAGATTTCTGCCCCAAACAAAAGCAATACCCAAAGAAATGCTTCCGGTCATTGATAAACCGGTGATTCAATATGTCGTTGAAGAAGCAGTAGATTCTGGAATCAAAGACATTATTATTGTCACTGGTTGGCAAAAAAGGGCGATTGAGGACCATTTCGATAGATCTTTTGAGTTAGAAAAATACTTAGAATCAGTTGGAAAAACCAGAGAACTAAATCAGATTAAAGAAATTGCCGGCTTAGCCAATTTTATTTATATCAGGCAAAAAAGCGAGCAATATGGTAATGCTATACCAATTTTGATGACGGAAGCAGTTATAGGCAATGAATTTTTTGCTGTTTTGTGGGGTGATGAATTTATTGCCGCTCACCCTCCTCGTTTAAAGCAAATGCTCGAAATTTATAAAAAGTACAAGGGCGCGGTCATTTCTGCGGTGGAGCTGACAACAGAAGACCAGTTTTCACGCTACGGTATTCCAGAAATAGAATTAATAGAAGAAAACGTTTTTAAAATTAAAAAGATTGTTGAAAAACCTGGTTCAGAAAAAGCCCCTTCAAAGTTTGCTTCTCACGGTGGATATATTTTGCCGCCGGAAATCTTCAAGATAATTAAAAATTTAAAACCCGGCAAAGGCGGGGAAATCTGGCTGGTCGATGCGATAAATGAATTAATTAGCCAGAACTATCCGGTTTACGGCTGTGAAATAAAGAACGGAAAGTATTATGACACTGGAAACAAACTTGAATATTTAAAGACCGTTGTTGATTTTGCTCTATCATCTCCTGATTTTTCAAAGGAGCTTAGGCAATACCTAAAAAATTTAAAAATCTAACTGCGGACGTGGCGGAACTGGAATACGCTTACGGTTCAGAACCGTATGCCGCAAGGCTTGAGAGTTCAAATCTCTCCGTCCGCACCATGAAAAAACAACATAATCTCAGGATTATCCCTCTCGGGGGACTCGGTGAGGTAGGTAGAAATATGATGCTCCTTGAATATGAAAGGAAGATTTTAATCGTTGATATGGGCTTGCGTTTCCCTGAGGAAGATATGCCTGGCATAGATTATATCATCCCCAACATCTCTTATCTGCAAAACAGACAAAAAGACATAGTTGGTATTGCCTTCACGCACGGCCACTATGACCACATTGGAGCAGTTCCTTATCTCATTGACAAATTGGGCAACCCATCTATTTTTGCTTCCGAGTTAACCAAGGGAATTATTTTAAAAAGACAGGAGGATTTCCTAGAAGCGCCTAAATTAAACATTGAGACAGTTAAGCACGACAGCCGAGTGAATCTTCCCCCTTTTAAAATTGAGTTTTTCAGACAGAACCATAATATTGCTGACAACTTAGGTCTATTTATCAATACCCCTGTAGGGAATATCATACATACTTCTGACTTTAAGTTTGACCCGAGTCCGGTTAATGATTTACCAACCGATTTTGAGAAATTGAAAGAATTCGGGTCAAGAGGAATTTTACTTTTGATGTCTGACTCAACCGGGGCCGAGGAGGCGGGCCACTCTTTTTCTGAAAAAGAAATATTCGGCAACCTGGACAAAATTTTCAAAGAGGCGCAGAGCCGAATTATTGCAGCCACCTTTGCTTCTTTGATTAACCGGCTGCAACAAATCATAACTTTGGCTGAAAAATATGGCAGGAAAGTGGCGGTTGACGGCTACTCAATGAGAACTAACGTGGAAATCTGCAAAGAACTGGGTTATATTAAATCAAAAAAGGGAACTCTGATTAATATAAGGGAGATTGCTAATTTCCCTGATTCAAAAATAACCATTTTATGTACAGGAGCCCAGGGAGAGGGCCAGGCGGTTTTAATGAGAATTGCCAACAGAGAGCATAATTTTGTGCGCCTAAAAAAAGACGATACGGTAATTTTCTCTTCTTCGGTGATTCCGGGCAACGAAAGAACCGTACAGATTATGAAAGATGAAATTCTAAGGCAGGGGGCTAAGGTTTTTCATTATAAAATGATGGACGTGCACGCAGGCGGTCATGCCCAAAAAGAAGAATTGGAAAAAATCATAAAAATTATAAAACCACGGTTTTTCCTGCCACTGCATGGGCAGTATTCAATGCTGGTAAGTCATGGGGAGATAGCAGAGAGTGTAGGCATTCCAAAAGACAGGATAGCCGTTGCGGAAAATGGCCAAATCGTTAATTTAAGCGAAGATAAAATTTCTATTGAAAAAGAAAGGGTGCTCTCAAATTACGTTATGGTTGACGGCTTGGGGATTGGAGACGTAGGGGAAGTGGTATTGCGCGATAGACAAATGCTGGCCAAAGACGGCATGTTCGTTATTGTGGCTGTTGTTGATAGGATGACCGGCAAAGTTAAGGGTTCTCCTGATATAATTTCAAGGGGCTTTGTTTATTTAAGAGAGTCAAAAGAATTGTTGAGGCAAACCAGAAAAAAAGTTATTGAAATAGTTAACAGGGCCTCGGGCTCGGGAGGAGCAGTTAATTGGAGTTATATTAAGGAGGAAATAAGAAACAAAATCGGCGCCTTTTTTTACAGCAAAACGCAGAGGAGGCCAATGATTTTACCAGTGGTCATTGAGATATAAATTTATGAGAGTATTTTCAGGCATTAGGCCCACAGGCGAATTACATATTGGCAACTATTTGGGAGCAATTAAGCAGTGGATAGAGCTCCAGGATAAAAATGAGTGTATTTTTTGCATTGTTGATTTGCATGCCATTACCACTCCTTACAAAAGAGAAAAATTCCAGGAAAACATTTTTGATTTAGCCGCAGCTTACTTGTCTTTGGGGCTTAATCCGGAAAAATGCATACTCTTTGTGCAATCTGCCCTCAAAGAGCATACAGAGCTCGCTTGGCTGCTTGGCACTATCACCCCGCTTGGGGAACTGCAGCGGATGACTCAATTCAAAGAAAAGTCCAGAAAGCATCCCGAATACGTTAATGCCGGCCTTTTAAATTATCCTGTGCTAATGGCCTCGGACATTCTGCTCTACCAGACAGATCTTGTGCCTGTGGGCAAAGACCAAGAACAGCATGTGGAGTTGGCCAGAACAATTGCCAGAAAATTTAATCAAAAATTCGGCCAAATGTTCAAAGAGCCGCGCTCGCTCCTTCCAAAAATGGGAGAAAAAATTATGTCTTTGCAGAACCCCAAGAAAAAAATGTCAAAAAC
>CAYJRW010000014.1:0-13429 GCA_964372865.1 uncultured Candidatus Saccharibacteria bacterium
CCGAAAATGACTCTGGCTTCCGGATTGACTTCCTGAGTGATGAACTGTGCGACTTGTTCTATCTCTGAAAGAGCAATATCTTTGCCCCCGGAAACGTTAAACAAGACCCCTTTTGCTCCCCTGCAAGAAAGGTTGAGTAAAGGAGAATTGAGTGCTAGACGAGCTGCTGTTTCTGCTCTCTTTTCTCCTCTGGCTCGGCCTACTCCAAAAAGAGCGGTTCCTGAGTTGTGCATTATTTCTTTGATATCGGCAAAATCAACATTAATTATTCCCGGCTTCATTATTAAATCAGAAATTCCGGAGACCGCCTGGCGTAAAATATCGTCGCAGAACCAAAAAGCATCCAGGACAGAGGTCTTTGGCTCCAAAATTTCCAGGAGGCGGTCATTGTGAATGACAATCAAACTGTCTACCTTTTCTTTGAGCCGCCTTAAGCCCTGCTCTGCTATGTTTTTGCGAAAAGAGCCCTCAAAAGAAAAGGGCTTAGTCACGACTGCCACAGTTAAAGCTCCTGTATTTTTGGCAATTTCAGCAACAATCGGAGCAGCTCCCGTGCAAGTCCCCCCTCCAAAGCCGCCTGTGACAAAAACCATATCTGAGGTATTTAAAACCTCAGATATTTGCTCGCGGCTCTCCAAGGCAGCTTTTTTGCCGGTTTCAGGATTCATGCCTGTGCCCAAGCCCTGGGTGATTTTTTCTCCTATCCTAAGTTTGATATCTGCTTTTGTCATTTTCAAATCCTGTGCGTCTGTGTTTAAAGCAATAAGTTCTACGCCCTTAATTTTTGACTTTGCCATTCTGGAAATCACGTTGCCGCCAGACCCGCCAATGCCCACTACTTTAATTTTGGTCATGGTACAAAGATTTTAAATATTTTTTTTATTTTTGCTCCGATTCCCTGGCCAGAATGCAAAAGACCCTCTCCAAAAGAGCTTCTTTCGCCTTTCAGGTCAGCTCCTGTCAAAACCAAGCCGCAGGCAGTTGAAAACTTCGGGTCTTCTTGAGCATTTAAAAACCCTCTGGCAGCACCTAACCGACAAGGCAAACGGAATTCTTTTTTCGCAAGTTCTTTAATTTTTGGCAGCTTTGCCCCGCCGCCTGTCAGCACTATGCCAGAAGGAAGCTGCTGCTGTTTTCCAATTTTTTTCAACTCTTTGTTAACCTCTATAAATATTTCCGAAACCCTATCCTCAATGACTCTGGAAATTTGTTTTGGAGAAAACACCAATGTTTCCTCGTCTTCCATTTTGATTTTTTCTTTTTTATCCTGTCCTTTCCAAAACAAAGTGCCGTACTCAAGTTTTATTCTTTCGGCTATATCAATGTCGCTTTTTAAGTAAATGGCAATGTCAGACGTGATGTGGCCAGAACCCATGGGTAAAATTGCAAGATGAATCAAGTCGCTTTCTTCAAAACAGCTTATGCCTGTGGTTCCTGCCCCAATATCCAAAAGAACAACACCCAGCTCTTTTTCCCGGGGCGTCAGAACAGCCCTAGAGGAAGCCAGGGGCGAAAAAACCAAGTCGTTAATCTGAAGGCCGGAATTCAAAACCGCGGTAGTTAAATTTTTAAGATACGGGCTAAAGGCCCCTAAAACCAAAACTTCTGCTTCCAAGCGAACCCCTTTTAAACCCTCTGGCATTTTTATACCGTTTTCTCCGTCAACAATAAATTCTTTGGGGAAGACCTCTAAAATCTCTCTATTCAAAGGAAGAGAGAAAGTTTGGGCGGCTTGCAACACTCTTTCAATATCTTCCTGGGAAATTTTCTGGTCGGCTCTCGATACCGAAACCAAACCGCGAGATGAAGTTGAAAAAATATGACTGCCTCCGACATTGACGTAAGCCGACTCAACCTTCATGCCTATTTTTTCTTCAATTTTTTTAAAAACGCTCTGAATAAGAATTGTCACTTCAGACGGGTTAATGATTATTCCTTTTCTAATGCCAAAAGAGGTTTCTTCCGCCTGAGCCAAAACCTCAAACATTTCGCCGTTTTTTGGCCTTCCAGCCGTAATTGCCTTAATGGTTCCAGAGCCAATGTCCAATCCTGTGATTATATTTTGTTTTGCCATAGTGGTATTACAAAGTCAGGTCGCTCGCCTTCGGCTCGCTCTTTAGAAACCCTCGGTTTCTAACGTTTTCACCTTTAGCGAAAGCCTGTTTTCCTATACAGGGAAACCGGATGGTTTCCCCGACCCCCTTCCGATTTCGCCTACTTTTGATAAATAATCCTGCTCTTTTTCTTCCATTAATTTTGCTTTTTTTCCGCTCTTTTCATGCTCATATCCCAACAAATGCAGAATTCCGTGAATTAAAACTCTGGCTAATTCCTTTTCAAAAGTTGATTTATACTTTTTGGCGTTCTTCTTAACTTCTCTTAAACAAATTACGAGCTCACCCAACCCATCTCCGGGAAAAGAAAAAACATCAGTCGCTCGGTTTTTGCCGCGATATTTTTTGTTTAACTCCCTTATCCTCCCCTGCCCGACAAAAGCGACTGACAGCTCAGCATTTTTCTTATTTTCCCCCTCCAATACCTTTTCGGCAACTTTTTTCAAAAATCCTTCGTCAACTGGATTAGTAGTCAGATTGTTGATCTCAATCATATTTTACTCCAAAACCCGAGAGGTGAAGAGGATTTGTTGAAAAAGCGGCCGTCTGTTATCGGCGGCGGGGCAAATCAACATTGCGTACAACCGTAGCATCAATCGTCGTTCCATCAGCCGCCCCGAATACCCGGATGTGGTCACCGACTCGGAAATTAGCCAAGGAAGCGCGAGCCCAGTTCCGATCCAAAACAGATGTGTCTTGGGCAATGTTCACGGTGTAGTCGAACCGGCCGAAGGTGACAACGATAGAGGTCGGCGGAGTGGTCGTTGCGGTCAGTGTCTTCAATCGTCCGGCTTGAAACGTCGTTTGATCCGTTACCTGAATCTTAATCTGCTTAGCCTGGAGGGTGTTCGTGGTCTCATCCCAAAGACCTACTGCCGTTACCTTGTCTCCTATTTTGAGGGTGGCAAATGTAGTCGTCGCTCCCTGCTTGGTAATGGTAGTGGTATCGAGCACCTGCACCGTGATGTTATCCCGTTCGGGTCTTCCGGTCTTCAAGACGAATTTTTTGGCAGCCCTATCGATGCTGGCAATCACTCCAAACGGAGCGATATGCAGTTTCCGTACTGACAAGTTCCGCACCACCTTGGCCTGCACGGTTGGTTGGGAGGCGCCCGTTACCAACTTGCCGTCAAAATTAATGGTATGCCCAACCTGAATCTCAGCTATTGAGCCGAGGGATCCCGTACGGCTGATAAAGCGCGTTGAAGAATCAGTCAGGACCGTCCAATTGATGTTCCAGGCACCCCACCTAGTAACGGCGCCAATGGTAGAGGAAGCCACACTGGTAACCTCGGCGCCGCGCACCACCATATTGCCATTTTGGTCAATGTTCAAGTGCAGCTTTGGCGATGGTTCTGAAATCTCTGGATTATCATTTTGCGCCAACGCAGTAAGCGCTAGTAATCCAAAAACTGTAAGGAGTGCACCACTAATTAAAATCTTGTAATTAATCCGCATATTTTCCCTATTATGAATTAAGTGATTAGTTCGACCTTTGATTTTTGCTCAGCGAATATTTTATCCATGTAAAGATTTTAGCATATTACCTGATGAATTTGAAGGTGGAGAGAATTTCGGTTTTCGGTGCAACCGTACGATGGTCTTCTCCGCAGTCACTGAATGCAATCTTCACTATAAATGAATTCTGGGGAATATAGTAATCCTGCTCCCAGCAAAGGATAGCCGATCCATCCACCGCATATACCACCACCCCCCCTGCAGTGACTTTCTCCGGCGTGACTATCGTCTTTTGGAAAGGATCGCGAAATTTATAATTACTCAAGGGTTCAGCAATGATTGAAAGAGTCATTACCTCTGCATACCTATTCGGGTCGGAAGGCCTCAAGAGCAACAGGGTATCTCCCTCACGCTCGCCCACTTTATCCCCCTCGTAACTTGGTTCTCGATCCTCTTGAAAATACGGCGGATACCTCACCTCAAACCCATACTGCTCATTGCGGTAGGTTTTCCAAGTGGAGGTGTCAATTGGTGTCGAAGGCCCTGCAAATTTAAATGAGGCGAGCATACTGCGGAACCGCTCAATGGTTTGTGGAGTCAATTTGCTTGCCACAAGGAGATAGACGAGTTTCCCCTGCCTCACAAAATCATTTTTCAGAATAACGGAGCCGTCTTCACATACGTCAACCTCAATCCCCCGTAGGCCACCGAAATTCGGAGAATACGTCTTCTCTTGAGCACACCGGCTGCGGCCGAGGAATTTGTTGGGGTCAGAAAACTTTTCTACCTCATTGGTGATATACAGCTGAACCTCGCAAGAAAACTTTCTTCTTGTTTCCGGAGCAAAGCAGACGCTTAGCAACGATTTCAAAGTCGGGGGTTTATAGGTATAGGTAGCTCCTTCCAGTGGTTCCCATTCCTTAGGATACCTCACCTCAAACCCGTATTTCTCGTTGCGATAGGTTTTCCAATCCAAAGTATCAGCTTGTTCTTGTCTTCCAAAGAGAAGATCTATTGGCGGCATATTGGCGTCTTTTGTAAAGCTTGAATACTGCCAAATCAAAATTACGCCAGCCAGAATGGCTACGATAACAATAATCAAAATTCCAATTGGCGCTGATATTATTTTACTCATGCTAATAATTCTTTAACTATTTTTGAGACCTGACTGCCCTCTGCCCTTCCTTTTATTTTTTGCATCAATTCTGCCATTACTTTACCCATATCTTTCATTTCTTTGGCGCCCGTCTTTTCAACTGCTTCCTTGGCTAATTTTTTTAACTCTTCTTCGGAAAGCTGCTCGGGCAGATATTTTTGCAGAATCTCAATTTCTTTTTTTTCCTTTTCTGCCAAGTCGCCCCTTTTTCCCTTTTCAAACTCCAAAATCGCTTCTTTCCTCTTTTTGACTTCTGAAAAAACCGCTTCTAAAACTTCTTCGTCAGTCAGTCGGCTTTCTCTCTCCAATTCTTCCTGACCCAATTCTGTTTTTCGTTTGCTTATTTCATACCTTTTTTCCTTCTCTTTGTTCAAAATAGCAGCCGCCAACAGCCGCAAAACAGAAACCTCTGTTTCTTTTCTTTCCTTAAGGGCATATTTTAGGTCTTGCTGCATCAGTTCTTTCAACATTTAGATAAATCGTAGATTTGTATAAAGGTGAGGTGAACCTTTGGTTCAGCGAACATTATTCCATTTCTCCCATTTTTTGTTTTCTCTCGTATTCCTTTTTCAGTTCTTCTCTTCTGAGAGCCGCTCTTTTTTTCATCTGCTCTGACTTTTTTCTTTCTTTAAATCTGACTCTCCTTGCTCGAAGCAAAAGCCCGCTTTGCTGGACTCTTTTGGCAAAGCGGCGAACTAAGCTTTGGGATGTTTCTCTCTCTTGTTTTTTAACTTCTAAAGCCATAATTTTAAGCAAAAGTTAGTTTCTTTCCCGCCAAAAGATGCAGATGCAGGTGGTCAACGGTTTGCCCAGCATCTCTGCCAACATTGAAAAGCAGGCGGTAGCCAGTTTCAGAAACACCCTGTTCTCTGGCAATTTTTTTAGCAACTACGAACAATTCTCCGATTAATTCTTTGTCTTGCAGTTCAATATGGTCGACAGTCCTTATGTGTCTTTTTGGGATTATCAAAATGTGCAGAGGGGCTTTAGGTATAGTATCTTTGAAAGCCATAATTTTGTCGTCTTCATAAAGGATTTTAGCAGGGGCTTCTTTCTTCGCGATTTTGCAAAAAACGCAATTTTTCATCTTTATTTTTTAATTTTTAATTTTCGTTTTATCTCACCTACCACCTTTCCCAATTGCAGTGTCTCTTGCTTGCCAAAAGCCATATCCCTTATGATAATAGTTTCATCCAATGCCTCTTTTTGCCCGAGAATCAAAGCGTACTTCACTCCAATCTTATTGGCTCTGGCTAATTGAACCTTTAAAGAATCGCGTCCGAATGATTCTGCGACCAAGATTTTTTCCTTTCTGAAGTCCTCTAAAAGTTTCAGGCATTTTCTTTTGCCCAGATTTCCCAATTGTGCCAAAAAAACTTTTGGCTGAGGGGTCTCTGGAAGTCTAATGTTTCTTTCTTTCATTAAAGCGACAATCCGTTCAACACCTGCAGCTCCTCCAACAGCCGGCGCCTCTCTGCCGCCTAACAGCTTTACCAAGACATCATACCTTCCTCCTCCAACCAAAGCCCCCTGACTTTTTCTTTCAGCTCCTTCTGGAAAAAATTCAAAAACGGTCTTAGTGTAATAATCGAGGCCTCGCACCAAGTGCGGATTCAGAGTATAATTAAGCTCTATTCCGTCCAAAAACTCCAACACCTCTTTAAAGTGATTGTGGCATTCCTCGCAAAGATGGTCAATGGACTGAGGCGCTTGAGATACAACCTGGCCGCATTTTTCTTCTTTGCAGTCCAAAATCCTTAAAGGATTTTCCCTGAGCCGCCTGCGGCAATCAGAACATAAGGCCTGCTCCCGCGACCTGAAATAGCTTGTCAGAAGTTTTTTATAGTAAGGCCGGCACTGACTATCTCCTATACTGTTTATTTCAACAATAAGATTTTTGAGTCGGAGTTCTTCTAAAATATTGGAAAAAATCTGGATAATTTGCACGTCTATTATCGGCCCCTGTTCTCCGATGCTCTCAAAACCGAACTGCCAGAACTGGCGAAGGCGGCCGGATTGAGGCGTCTCGTGGCGGAAAACAGGTCCAAAATGCCAAAGCTTGACGGGCTGGGGAAGATTGAACATGCCGTGTTCAATGTAGGACCTTGTAATCCCCGGTGTCCATTCTGGCCTCAGGGTTAAAGAATCGCCGCCTCTGGTTTTAACGGTAAACATTTGTTTCTGGACGATATCTGTGGATAAACCCGTTCCCTTTGAAAAGAGGTCTGTCTCTTCCAAGACCGGCGTGTCAATTTTCTCAAAGCCGTAAAAAGCGGCCATGGTCTGAGCAGCATTGTAGGCCTTTTGAAAATATTTCTGCTCTTCAGGCAAAATATCGTGCATGCCCAGAGGCCTCTGAAACTTTGGTTTTTTTGCCATAGTTAATAGCTTGGGGGTTCGATTTTGGCAAGGGCAGCAACTGGCCAAGCCCTGACAAAGACCCTGCCTATAATATTTTCTCTCGGCAAAGGCCCCCACACTCTCGAGTCAGAAGAAGCAATTCTATTGTCTCCTAAAACAAAATATTCATTTTCTGACAAAGTAATAATTTTGAATTCTCTCTGGTCTGTGTAAGCCAAGTTGGACAAATACGTTGATTCGTCCAATTGAGCCCCGGAGATTGTCAATTTTCCGTCTTTTATTTCCACGGTTTCTCCGGGAAGCCCGACAATTCTCTTAATATATCTTTGGGAAGGCAGGTGGGGATATTTGAAAACAACTACTTCCCCTCTCTGGGGCTCTCTTATACGATAGGAAAGCTGGTCAATAATCAAATAGTCGCCGGTTCCGAAATTCGGCTCCATTGACTCGCCCTTTACTAAAAACGGCTGAAACAAAAAATAGCGAATAGGCAAAACTATCAGCAAAGCAATAACAACTACCTTAGTAATTTCCCAGATAAAAGAAAAAAAGCTTTTCATACTCTTTCATTATACTAGGTTTTTTTGGTTTTACAAGGGGCAGTGGTATAATGGATTATGTTTTTAATTGTTGGCTTGGGCAATCCCGGCAAAAAATTTGAAAAAACGCGGCATAACACCGGCTCAAGAGTGATAGACGAGCTAAAATCTTTAAATTTGAAAAATGTCATTTTGGCAAAACCGACTACCTTTATGAATGATTCTGGTAAAGCCGTAAAGAAGTTAATTAAAAATTTAAAATTAAAAATTAAAAATTTAATCCTCGTTCACGACGATTTAGACATACCTTTGGGTAAAATCAGAATTGTCAAAAATCGGGGCGCAGCCGGACACAAAGGAGTGGAGTCAATAATTCGAGAGCTAAAAACTAAAGATTTTGTCCGGTTTAGGATTGGAATAAGAAATAAGGAATTAGGAATTAGGAATGTTGATAAGTTTGTTCTAGAGAGGTTTTCTAAAGAAGAGGAAGAAAATGTTAAAAAAGCAATAAAAAAAACCGCAGAAGCGATTGAATTCTCTCTAAAAGAAGGTTTGGAAAAAACAATGAGTAAATACAATAAAGGGGATTCTAATATTTTGACAAGCTGATAATGCTGTATTATAATCTATTTGGATGAATTTGCCAAGTAAAAACGCTGTATTGATTGTTTCTATCACCCCCTACTTTTTGGAAAAGGGCAATTTTTGGTTTGAACAGAATCTAAACCAAATTTTGGCGGCGAGGAAAACGCAGTCCTTCTTTGAAGACAACACACTATTCGTAGAAAAAAACCAGACCTATAATCTTTCCCAATTTTTAAGAAAGCTGGATGAAATGGGTTATGAAAAAGTTTTGCAAGTTTCAGAGCCGGGCGAGTTCGCTGCTCGCGGCGGAATTGTTGACATTTTCTCCATAAATTACAGCACTGCCTTGCGCATTGAATTCTTTGGCAACAGAATTGAAGAGGTATTAGAGCTGCCCATAAAAGTCGCAGACGAAGAAAAATCAAAAGAAATTTTAAAAAAGAAGTTAAAATCGCAGAAATTATTTTCCGATTTGAAAGGCTTGAAAACAGGAGATTATCTAGTGCATCTTGACCACGGCGTAGGTATTTACAAAGAACAGCGAACTGAGACCTTGCCTCGTGAGATGAGCGGAGCTCAGCGAACAATGAACGGCGAACAATATTACGTTTTAGAATATTCTCAAGGTGACAGATTATATGTGCCGGTAGGTTTGGAGAGAAAATTATCAAGATATGTCGGTTTTGCCGAGCCCAAAATATCACGGCTTGGCAGCCAAGTTTGGCAGAAAACAAAAAGAAAAATTAAAGAAGCGGCTGAAAAATTTGCCAGAGAACTATTGGAAATTTATGCCAAAAGAGAAGTAGCTCTAAGACCGCCTTATTTGGCAGAAGGTGAAATTGACTCTCATCTGGCATCAAACTTCCACTACCAGGAGACACCAGACCAGCTTCAAGCTATGGAAGATATAAAAGAGGACTTGGAAAAAGAAGTTCCCATGGACAGAATTGTTTGCGGCGACGTTGGTTTTGGAAAGACAGAAATTGCCTTAAGAACAATGGTAAAAGCAGTAAATTCCGGGTATCAAACCGCCTTGATTTGCCCCACCACCATCTTGGCTCAACAGCATTTTCAAAATTTTAAAGAACGGCTGAAAAAACTGCCACTTAAAACAGCTATATTGTCACGGCTGCAGTCAAAAAAAGAACAAAGAGAAATAGTTGAAAATTTAAAAACCGGTAAAATTGATATTGTCGTTGGCACTCACCGCCTCTTGTCAAAAGACATAGAGTTTAAGAATCTGGGATTGCTGGTTATAGACGATGAGCAGAGATTCGGAGTCGGCCAAAAAGAAAAATTAAAAAAACTTCGCGCCTCAATAGACATTTTATCGCTGTCTGCCACACCAATACCCAGAACCCTTTACTTGTCGCTGTCTTCTTTGAAAAATATCAGCTTGATTCAAACGCCGCCAGAAGGAAGGCTACCTGTCAAAACTTTTATTTCTCCTTTGAACGAAAAAGTTATAAGGACCTCGATTGAAAACGAAACTAAAAGAAAAGGGCAAATTTACTATCTGCATAACAGAGTAGAAACAATCGAAATCGCGAAAAAATTTTTGGGAAAGCTGGTTCCCAACTCGCGCTTAGGTCTAGCTCACGGTCGTCTGAAAGAAAAAGATTTATTAAAAGTTATGGAAGATTTCCAGCAAAAAAAGATAGACGTTCTTGTAGCCACAACCATTATTGAAAATGGCCTTGACCTGCCCAATGTAAATACATTGATTGTGGCTGATTCAACTAAGCTTGGGCTGGCACAGGCATATCAAATCAGGGGCAGAATCGGCCGCTCGCACACTCCTGCTTTTGCTTATTTTCTATTCGGCAAACGACTTTCTGAAAAAGCTAAAATGCGGCTCAACGCCTTGAAAGATGCGGAAGAATTAGGTTCTGGCTACAGAATAGCTCTAAAGGATTTGGAAATACGGGGAGCCGGCAACATATTGGGTAAAGAACAATCTGGCAATATAAACCAGATTGGACTAAACCTATATTGCCAAATGCTTTCTGAGGCAATTGAGAAAATGAAAACTAAATGATAAAGTCAAGAAATGGCAGAAGATATAAAAGTTATTGGCATCGGAGATGAAAATTATCCAAAACCTTTGAAAGAAATCAAAGATGCGCCAAAAACCCTTTATTATCGAGGAGAACTAAGATCAGAAGAAACTTGTTTTGCCGTGGTTGGAACAAGGATGGCTTCAAATTATGGACAACAAACAGCTTTTGAGATTTCAGGCGATCTGGCAGAAGCTGGCTTAACCATTGTCTCTGGCTTTGCTCCGGGCATTGACACCTTCGCCCACGAGTCGGTCATAGAAAGAAAAAAAAGAACAATTGCTGTTTTAGGAACCGGGCTTGATGAAAAAAGCATTTATCCTCGCTCAAACTTGGAATTAGTAAAAAATATTTTGGCAACAGGCGGTTGTCTGATTTCAGAATACGAGCCCGGAACCAGAGGCACAAAATTTACTTTTCCTCAAAGAAACCGGATTGTTTCCGGGATTTCCTTGGGAGTTTTGGTGGTTGAGGCAAAACAGCGTTCAGGCGCCTTGATTACGGCTGATTTGGCAAAGCGTCAAGGCAGAAAGGTCTTTGCCATTCCAGGACAAATTCACTCTTCAAATTCAAGAGGGCCTCACAGCTTAATAAAAAATGGGGCGAAATTAGTTGAATCGGCAAACGACATCTTATCAGCACTCAACCTTAATCTATCGACTTACGATGTCGCTAGGTTGATAGAGGGAGAGAATGAGGAAGAAGAAACGGTTTTAAGCGCGTTGAAAGAAGAAGCGGCGCATATTGACAAAATTATTGAGAAAACAAAGCTTTCCGCCCCAGAAGTTGCGAGCTTACTTGCCATTTTGGAAATAAAAGGTAAAGTAAGAAACTTGGGAGGAAACATCTATGCAATTGGTTCTGGTTGAAAGCCCGACAAAAGCAAAAACTATTGCCTCATATTTAGGCCCCAAATACCGGGTTCTTTCTTCTTATGGACATATTCGGGACCTACCTCAAGATAAGTTTGGGATTGATGTGGAAAATGATTTTAAACCAAAGTATATTATCATCCCTAAGGCGAAAAAGAATGTGGAAATTTTAAAAGGAGAAGCGAAAAAAGCAGAGCTGGTGATTTTAGGAACCGACAAAGATAGAGAAGGAGAAGCAATCGCCTATCACTTGGCTTATCTTTTGGGCCTTAATGGAAAAAAGCCGTATCAAAGGATTGTTTTTCACGAAATTACCAAACATGCGATTGAAGATGCGTTAAAGAACCACAGAAAGATTGAGATGAATCTGGTTGACGCCCAGCAGGCAAGGAGAGTTTTAGATAGAATAGTTGGCTATAAATTATCGCCTTTTTTGTGGAAAAAAGTTGCCAGAGGGCTTTCAGCTGGCAGAGTCCAGTCAGTGGCAGTAAGGTTGGTGGTTGAAAGGGAAAGAGAGATAGAAAAATTTGTGCCCCAGGAATATTGGAGTATTGAAGCATTACTCAAATCACAAACAGAATTTAAAGCATTATTGGTTAAGAAAGACGGGAAAGTAATTCCAAAACTTGCGATTAAAACAAAAGGACAGGCGGATAACATCTTAAAGGACTTGGAGGGCGCTGAATATACAGTAGCAAATATCGAAAAAAAAGAAGTGCGGAGGAATCCCCTGCCGCCTTTCACCACTTCAACTTTGCAGCAAGCCTCGTGGCACAGCTTTCGCTGGCCTGCCAAATTAACGATGATGGTGGCCCAGCAGCTTTATGAAGGGGGCTACACAACTTATCACAGAACCGACTCTTTAAACCTTTCGAACTTGTCTTTGGGAACTGCAAAAAAGTTCATAGTTAATAACTTTGGAAAAAATTATTATCAATTACGGAAATACAAAACCAAATCAAAAGGAGCACAGGAAGCCCATGAAGCCATAAGGCCAACATATTCTGAAAATGCGCCGGAGAAAATTTCCGGGAAATTAAACCAGAATCAGCTAAAGCTTTATGACTTAATTTGGCGGCGCCTTATCTCATCACAAATGAGCCAAGCAGTTTTTGACTCAACGAGTGTAGACATTTCAGCAAAGAATCCTGCCCCGTACCGAACCGAAGGTTCTGATGCAGGATATACTTTTAGAGCGACGGGACAGATTTTAAAGTTTGACGGATTTTTGAAAGTGTATCCAATAAAGTACGAAGAAACGGAACTACCGCCTCTTCAAATCAATGAAATTTTAGAATTAATAAAATTAATGCCATCCCAACACTTTACTCAGCCGCCGCCCAGGTACACTGAGGCAACTCTAATTAAGTCCTTGGAAGAAAATGGCATTGGCAGGCCTTCTACTTACGCTCCGATTTTATCCACAGTACAGGAAAGAAACTACATTGAAAAAGACGAGCAAAAAAGATTCAGGCCGACTGAAATCGGAGTTGTAGTTAATGATATTTTAGTTAGTCATTTCCCTGAAATCGTTGATATTAAGTTTACTGCTGAAATGGAAGAGGATTTGGACAAAATCGCCCAGGGCGAAAGAAAATGGGTTCCAATAATAAAAGAATTTTATACTCCTTTTGAAAAAAACCTACAAAAAAAGTATGAGGAGGTTTCAAAAAAAGAATTTACGGAAAAGCCGACCGAAAAAATTTGCCCAAAATGCGGCTCTCCCATTTTGATTCGTCTGGGCAGGTTCGGTAAATTTTACGCCTGCTCAAAATTTCCAAAATGCAAATACACTGAATCCTTAAAAGAAAATGTTTTGGGAATAAAATGCCCCAAGTGCAGAAAAGGGCAAATTACCGAAAAAAGAACCAAAAAACACAAAATATTCTACGGCTGCGACCAGTTCCCCAAATGCGACTTTGCCCTGTGGGATAAACCCACCGGAAAAAAATGCGAAAAATGCGACTCGCTGTTGGTAGAAACAAAGAGAAAACAGACAAAATGCTCAAATAAAGAATGTGATTTTATCTTGAAAAAAGAGTAAATTTTTGATAATCTAAATCTGTGCCTGGGTGGCGGAACTGGTTTACGCGTACGACTCAAAATCGTATGAGAGCAATCTCGTGTGGGTTCGAGTCCCACCCCAGGCACCAGAATTTGACTTTCAGGGATTTTGCCGACCAGAGCCGCGGCGCGACGCGCCGCGGCATAGGGAAACACTGGCTCGCCAGCCACGGCGCGGCTCGCCAAGCGCAGGTTCGAGCCAAAGATTTCTTTGGCAGCAACC
>CAYJRW010000015.1:0-12766 GCA_964372865.1 uncultured Candidatus Saccharibacteria bacterium
CCAAAAGATAAAATTTCTTGCCGCTACAAATAAAAAATGAGGCAAATAGATCCCGCAAATATTTAGAATAATGGACATAAGTTTTACGCGAAAGACAATTTTGTATGTTTTAGTTTTTCTCTGGATGGTTTTTTCGGTTGTTTACATTGCCAACGATGTTTGGAGCAGGTATAAAAAAGTTCAACTCGTCCAGGCCTACGAACAGGGGAGAACTGATATTATTAACCAGCTGATTCGGGAAGCCGAAAAATGCGAACCAATTCCCGTGTTTAGCGAAGGAAAAGAGATTAACTTGCTAAAAATAGGTTGCCAAGAGATTTCACAATAGTTAAAATAAAACAATGACCGTAAATAAAAAAATGATTGTTATTGGAGTTTTGGCTGTCTCCGTCCTAGTTTTTGCTTTGGTCGTTTACTTGTTTTTGACTCAAAGAGCAAAAGAGTATTCCGTTGAAGTCCCTGCTGAAAAAGAAACTACGGAAGAGTTGTTGAAAAAATTGACGCCCGAGGAGGTTCAGCCATTGACGAAAGAAGAACAAAAAGCAGCAGAAGAGCTATTGAAAAAGTTAACCCCAAGCCAGCCCAGCCAAATGACCGCGCAAGAGCGAGAAGAACTTGAAGAATCATTAAAACAACTAACGCCTTAAACGCAAGATCGGCATTATATAAAAATTAAATTTTAATAAACATTATGGAAAAAACAAAATCATTTGCATTAATTATAGCGGTTCTGGCTCTTAGCTTGGGAGCAGTTTATCTGGCACTAGGTTTCACCGAACCTTCGGTAGCTCCTCCTGCAGGAAACGTCCCGGCTCCTTTGAATGTAGGTTCTTCCGGCCAATCCAAATCCGGAGGGTTGATTTTGAATACCGGGGGAGCGGCTTATGGATTGATTGTGGACAAAGGCAACGTCGGTATCGGGACGCCGAGTCCCACCGTAAAGCTTGAGGTCGCTGGACAAGTGAAAATTACTGGAGGCGCGCCAGGTACAGGTAAGGTGCTGACCTCGGATGCGTCAGGTTTAGCGTCTTGGCAAACCGCAGCCGCAGGGAATGTTCCCGCGGAAATTCTTATTACCTCTAATGACAACGAGTACACCACAAATAGCGGTAGCCCAGTGGATCTCGTAACTCTATCAGGATTTTCTATAAATCCATCAAAAGCAATAAGAATGATTTTCAATACCAGGGGAACCGGATTTACTAATGCTGGTGGGATGGTGGGTCTTAAAGTAAATGGCTCGTGGGTGATACACAATAACTATGTAATTTGTCGCGTGAGCGACAACGGAAACTATAATCACGTGATTCAAGTCCTAATTGGTCCCAGATTCCCTAATTATCAAGCCGTCGCCAATATGATCTTAGTCGGGAAGGCGGGAGCCGGCTGGCAGGTCATAGCGGGGTGTAACGCCGACGCGACCTCTTATGCGGCTCCAACTCCGGAGGGCGTGCTTCCACTGGATAACATCACAAATATCACCCTGACTGGTATGGTTTATAACCCTTCCTCAGAACGGGTTTATATACGCGGAATCCGCCTTTACGCAGAACCATAATCAGTGAAAGCAAAGTCATTGGAATAAAAAATATGTCCCCCAAAATCCCATTATATTATAGTTTACCCCGTAGGATACTAAAGGTATTCCTTCGGGGTCTGCCAGCAATTTTGATAAGTACTTTGCTGGTAGTCTTCATTGTGCTTGCCTGGACAGAACCTTCGGTAGCTCCTCCTGCAGGAAACGTCCCGGCTCCTTTGAATGTAGGTTCTTCCGGCCAATCCAAATCCGGAGGGTTGATTTTGAATACCGGGGGAGCGGCTTATGGATTGATTGTGGACAAAGGCAACGTCGGTATCGGGACGCCGAATCCTGGGGCGAAACTGGAGGTAGCGGGACAGGTTAAGATTACTGGCGGTGTTCCCGGAGCCGGAAAAGTTTTGACTTCTGATGCAAACGGTCTTGCGAGTTGGCAGCCTGGAGTAGCCGGCCCCGCCGGACCTGCCGGACCCGCTGGTCCCACAGGTGCAACAGGTCCTGCCGGCCCCACCGGCGCCACGGGTCCTGCCGGTCCAATAGGTCCCGCAGGTCCTGCCGGCCCCACCGGCGCCACGGGTCCTGCCGGTCCAACAGGCCCAGCCGGTCCCCCAGGACCTCCTGCACCATCTGCGATATGCACCTGGTCATCGAAAACATATTCAACAGGTGCACAGTGCTATGTTGGTTGCGGGTTTAGTCAAGCATCAGGGTACACCTGCCAGTCGAATGGCTCATGGTTTCAATTTAGATCGTGTTCACCTTATTCTGGTTCTTTCCCCGGTACAACATGCGGAACATAGAAATGTGGTTCTGTTTATGGAAAAAACAAAATCATTTGCATTAATTATAGCGGTTCTGGCTCTTAGCTTGGGAGCAGTTTATCTGGCACTAGGTTTCACCGAACCTTCGGTAGCTCCTCCTGCAGGAAACGTCCCGGCTCCTTTGAATGTAGGTTCTTCCGGCCAATCCAAATCCGGAGGGTTGATTTTGAATACCGGGGGAGCGGCTTATGGATTGATTGTGGACAAAGGCAACGTCGGTATCGGGACGCCGAATCCTGGGGCGAAACTGGAGGTAGCGGGACAGGTTAAGATTACTGGCGGTGTTCCGGGTGCCGGCAAAGTGCTTACATCAAATGCGTCAGGACTTGCTACTTGGGAAACTATTAGTGGCGCTACATACTCGTTCGGGGGTATATACCGGGAGAGCACCGACTCCTGCTCCGAACCAACGTGTGGACCCAACCCATTTACCGGTGGATGTAACTGTCCTGCTGGTTTTACGAGAGCATATCTCGAAGGAGACGGCGGCTCCTATGGTATAGAACCAACGTGTTTCTGGTCAACCGCAGCCTATTACTGCTGGAAATAATACTTTTATATTTGGTTCGCGGCAAAAGGGTTTAGCTAGAAAAATTATATCCTAAATTTATTGAAAAATTAAAAATTTAATTTAACAGGTTTATGAAAAAATTGTTATTTTTATTAATTCTTGCTTTATTTTTTAGTTTTTTCTTTGTGAATGGAGCTAAAGCCGGCGCTGGTGATAATGTTTTAGGTTGGGCCTGGTCAGAAACCATTGGCTGGATAAGTTTTAACTCCACAAATCAGGGGATTGGAGCGAATTACGGAGTTAATGTTGATTCCGGAGGAAATCTTTCCGGATACGCTTGGTCTGAACACATCGGCTGGATAAGTTTTAACTCCGGTGATGTTTCGGGGTGCCCTTCCGCGCCTTGCGCGCCCGTGTTCAATAAAGCAAATGGAGAAGTTTCCGGTTGGGCAAAAGCATTGGCGGCAGATAACAATGGCTGGGACGGCTGGATACATCTGAAAGGGACTAATTACGGTGTCAGCGTCAGCGGCTGCAATTGGGACGGCTGGGCTTGGGGTTCGGACGTGGTTGGCTGGATTCATTTTAGGGGAGCTAATTACGGAGTTACTGGTAGCGGAAATGCTTGCGTTAGCGTTAATCAACTTCCTTCAGCAACCAATTTACAGGTCAGCCAGCCGGATTACTGCGTTTCAGCTCCTGCAGGGTTTTTCTCCTGGACTTTCACAGACCCAGACCTCGGTGACACTCAATCTGCTTACAGAGTTCAGGTTGACAATAATTCCAATTTCTCTTCTCCTGAAGATGATTCAGGCAAAGTTAATTCGGGAAGCCAGAATTACGCAACGCCTCTTGGCAAACTCTCTTACAACACAACTTACTTTTGGCGGTTAATGGTCTGGGACTCAAAAGACGCAGGATCCTCCTGGATTACAGGAACTTCTTTCACCACGCCCCTGCACGCCTATCCAGAAATTAACTTTGTCTGGACTCCTTTGAGTCCGACTACTGACGAACAAGTTCAATTTGCAGATCAGTCAACCGTATTTGGCGGCTCAACCAAATCCAGCTGGTCTTGGAATTTTCAAGACGGCAATCCCTCAAGCTCTTCCCAACAAAATCCAAAAATCAAATTTACATCTTCCGGAGCAAAAACCGTTACTCTGAAAGTAACTGACTCTGACGGTTTTGCCTGCCAGGCACCGAAAACAGTCAACGCCCAAGAACCTCTTCCTGACTGGATAGAAATTCCGCCATTTTAGTTTGACAACTCTTCTCCTAATTTGATACTATCAAAGTGTAAAATAACTTTGATTTTTTGGTATGGTGTTTAACTGCCAAATCTTCATTAAAAACTATGAACCCATTTATACTACTTTTTGTAGTTGTTTTGGCGTTGGTTGTGGGCTCAATTCTGGGTTATTTTGCCCGCCAGTCAATCGCCAGAAAACAATTAGGCTCAATAGAAGAGAAACTTCACAAGAGGGTTTCTCAGGCGCAAAATGAGGCAAACTCAATTCTAAGTCAAGCCAAAGCAAAAGCCAGCCAAATTTTAGAGCAGGCCTCAAAAGAAGAAGGCCTCAGGCGACAGGAGCTCTTGGAAACAGAGCGCCTTTTGCTTAAAAGAGAGCATGTTTTGGACGAGAAACTTTCTCAGTTTGAGGTAAAAGAAAGTGACTTTGAAGAAAAAGTAGAGAAACTCAGAAAAATAAAAGAAGGCGTAGAGGACGCGCAAAGAGAGTCCTTGAGAAAGTTGGAAAGAGTGGCCAAACTTTCTGTTCAGGAAGCCAAAAAAGAACTCATAACTTTGGCTGAAAAAGAATATCAAAAAGATATTCAGGAACGCCTAAAGAAGCTGGAAGCAGAGGGTTGGCAGAGGTTTGAAAAAAAAGCAAGAGAACTGACGACCTTAGCCATTCAAAAAGTTGCCGTATCGCAAGCCCAGGAAGTCACCACCACGACAGTGGCCCTGCCTTCCGAAGACATTAAAGGAAGAATCATCGGCAAAGAAGGGAGAAACATCAGAACTTTGGAACGATTGACCGGAGTTGAAGTGATACTTGATGAAAACCCAGAAGCGGTCTTGATTTCATCTTTTGACCCCATCAGAAGGCAGGTTGCCAAACTGGCTTTGGAAAAACTTGTAGCTGACGGCAGGATTCAGCCCTCGCGCATTGAAGAGCAGGTGGAGAGGGCTCAAGAAGAAATCAACTCTCAAATAAAAGAAGCTGGGGAGCAAGCTCTTTATGATGCAGGGCTTCTGAATTTAGACCCAAAACTGGTTCAATTGATAGGTCGACTTCGTTTCAGGACAAGCTACAGCCAGAATGTTTTGCAGCATTCTCTTGAAGTGGCATACTTAGCTGAAGCTATTGCTTTTGAAGTTGGCGCTGACGCAAAAATTGCCAAAAAAGCGGGTCTTTTGCACGACATCGGCAAATCAATTGACAGGCAGGTTGAGGGTTCTCATGTTGACATTGGAATCAAAATTCTGGAGAAATTCGGCGTGGAAAAAGAAGTAATATCAGCCATGAAATCGCACCACGAGGAATACCCTCATGAAAGTTTGGAAGCAATAATTGTGCAAGCTGCTGACGCGATTTCTGCTTCAAGACCAGGAGCCAGAAGAGATACTTTGGAGAATTACTTGAAACGACTTTCTGACTTGGAAAATATCGCAACTTCTTTTTCCGGAGTTGAAAAAGCATACGCCATCTCTGCTGGCAGAGAAATAAGGGTTTTTGTAAAGCCGGAAGAGGTGGACGACTGGGCAGCCAAAAAATTAGCAAGAGACATAGCCAGCAGAATTCAGGAAGAGTTGAGATATCCTGGAGAAATAAAAGTTACTCTCATAAGGGAGAGCAGAATAGTAGAATACGCGAAATAAGCTGAGCGGGCGCTGAGATAAATCTCATCTTATGCTCTGCCTTGGTCTTCTCGCCTCACTTGAGCGGGCAACGGGATTCGCGCCCGTGCTTAAACCTTGGAAGGGTTTCGTGCTACTGCTACACCATGCCCGCATCGGGGCGCCGAGATTCGAACTCGGGCTAAACGCTCCCAAAGCGCTTATGCTACCATTACACCACGCCCCGCTACCTTTATATATCACTTTATTTTCTTTTTTTCAATGCTATAATTAACCAATGTCTTTCAAGGAAGTTCTCCGTCAGCTCAATATTCCTGCCCAGTGCCGGAGATACGGTCTTCCTCTCTGGCAGTGTCCTTCTTTTTTGTTTTCGGTGATGGGGCTGGTAATTATCGCTTCTTCTTTAACTGCCTACGTTATCGGCACTCGCTATATTGAGGACCCTGGAACCATAACCTTAATTGTTTTGGGATTAACAGGCGTTCTTTTTGTAATGTCTTTTATTATAACTCAAAGTTTTGAAAAACTGGCAGAGACATCAAGAATGAAGTCAGAGTTCATTAATATTGTTTCCCATCAGTTGCGCACGCCCCTTTCAAATTTAAACTGGTCAATTGAACTGTTGATATCAGGGAGAGCAGGACCAATTGAAGAAAAGCAGACAGAGTATTTCAGAATTTTAAGAGAAAACTCCTTAAGAATGGCTGAATTGGTTTCGGATTTGCTGACTGTTTCTCGCATTGAAACAGCCACTTTGCCTCTCAAAAAAGAGGATACCTCTCTGCCTGATTTGATAACAAAGCTGATTTCATTGATTGAGCCCTTTGCCAATGCCTCCAATGTTGAGATAAAATTTGAAAAAGAGGAAGGTCTGGCAAATGTCTTGCTTGACCCTTCGCAAATTCGCCTTGTTTTGGAGAATCTCTTGGACAATGCCATACGCTACATTAAAGATAAGGGAATAGTTGAAATATCTCTCAAGAAAAAAAATAAAAATATTTATTTTGAAATAAAAGACAGCGGTATCGGCATACCCAAGGAAGACCAGAAATACATTTTTCAAAAATTCTTCAGGTCGGAAAATGCTTTGAGACGTCAAACGCAAGGTTCTGGACTCGGGCTTTATATTGCTAAATCCATCGTTGAAAGGTCTGGAGGTAAAATCGGCTTTAAATCAGAAGAAAACAAAGGGTCGACATTTTGGTTCACTTTACCAATAAAATAATATGAAGACAATTTTATTTGTTGAGGACGAAAGCGCCTTGCAAAAAACTTTCGGGGACATTTTAAGTCAAGAAGGTTATGGAATGATTTCAGCGCTTGACGGAGAAACCGGCCTGCGGTTAGCCAAAAAAAAGAAGCCGGATTTGATTCTGCTCGACCTAATTTTGCCAAAACTCCACGGGTTTGAGGTTTTAAAAGAATTAAAATCTGGTTCAGGAACAAAAGATATCCCCATAATTGTTTTGACAAACCTGGAAGGAGTTGGCGACGTTGACGAAGCCATAGAATTGGGAGCAACCACTTACCTTGTAAAGGCCCAGCATTCGCTTGAGGAAGTGGTGGAAAAGATAAAAAAAGCCCTGGGAGAATAAAAAAATGAAGGTTGAGCCGCAACAACTAAAGGCCTTCTTGCAGGATGCAGGTTTGGTTACAAAAGCCCAGTTTGACCAGGCCCTGAAAAAAGCCGAAAAAACCAAGCAAAAAGCCGGCGATGTTTTGATTTCAGAAGGCATAATTTCGCCCGAAGAACTTGTCAAATTGGAGGCATATATTTTGGGCATTCCTTTTGTCAACTTGGAAAAGGAGCAGATTACTCCTGAGGTATTGAAAATAATTCCAGAGCCCGTGGCCCGCCGCCACAATATTATTGCTTTTAGGAAAAAATTAAACTCTTTGGAAGTGGCAATGCTTGACCCAGAAGACCTAAGAACAATAGAGTTTATCAAGAAAAAAGAACCAGGCCTAAAAATTCTGCCGCGCTTGACCACTCCCGAATCAATAAAAAACGCTTTGCATCAATACCAAAAAACACTGGAGGCAGAATTCGGAGAGATTATTAAAAAAGAAGCAGGAGAAATCAGGCAAATTAAAGAAGAGGAAGTTCTCGAGGAAACAGCAGAGCTTAAAAAAGCAGCCGAAGAGCTGCCTATAATAAAAATCGTTGACACTTTGATGAAACATGCCATTTTGCAAAGGGCTTCCGACATTCATATTGAACCGTTGGAGGGTGAAGTGGTAGTTCGTTACCGAATTGACGGAATTTTGCACGACGCCATGCTTTTGCCAAAAGGCGTTTCAGCAGGCATTGTGGCAAGAATCAAAGTCCTGTCCAACTTGAAATTAGATGAGCATCGTTTGCCCCAGGACGGAAGATTCAAAATTGAGACAGAAGAATACAAATACTCAATTCGCGTGTCTGTTTTACCGATTTTTGACGGAGAAAAAATCGTTATGCGGCTTTTACCAGAAACCGCAAAGGCATTTACCTTGGAGAGCCTGGGATTAAGGGACGACGCTTTAGAAAGAGTTCAAGACAACCTTAGGAAGCCAGTGGGAATGATTTTGATTACAGGGCCCACGGGTTCTGGCAAAACAACGACTCTTTACGCCATGATGGAAATTTTAAACACTCCGGGAGTAAATATTTCCACCGTTGAAGACCCTGTTGAGTATAGAATGCCGAGAATCAATCAAACTCAGGTCAACCCAAAAATCGGTTTGACCTTTGCTTCAGGCCTTAGGGCTTTGGTTAGGCAGGACCCTGATATCATTATGGTCGGTGAAATCAGGGATAATGAGACCACTGACCTCGCAATCAACGCTGCCTTGACAGGCCATTTGGTTTTGTCAACCCTGCATACCAATGATGCAGGAGGCGCAGTGCCGCGGCTGATTGATATGGGCGCTGAACCCTTTTTAATCTCTTCAACCCTAAACGTCATAATAGCCCAGCGTTTGGTCAGGCGGCTTTGCAAGGACAAAGAAAAATACAACCTGCGAGAGGCAGAACTAAAGAACCTGGAAAAATATTGCGATTTGGACAGGATTTTGAAAATTTTAAAGGAAGAAAAACTTGTAAAGCCCAAAGCAACTTTTAAAGATATTGAATTTCACCGCCCAAAATCAACCAAAGAGTGCCCTGAAGGTTATTTAGGCAGAATCGGAATTTATGAAGTCTTGTCTGTCACAGAGAGCATCAAAGAGTTGGTTGTAAAAAAGGCTACCTCTGACCAGATTACTACCCAGGCAAGGAAGGAAGGAATGAGAACCATGATTGAAGACGGCTTTGTCAAAGCAGTCCAGGGAATAACGAGCATTGAAGAAGTCTTAAGAGTAATAATAGAATAGTGAATCTTGAATCAACTCTAAGTAAATACTCAAAATTGGTGAAGCCAATAATTTTGCGGCTCTTGATTTCTCATATTGGTAAAGAACATCAAGGTCTTGTTAAATATCTGATTTTGACAGGAGGCAAAAGGTTGAGGCCGACGCTGTCAATAATTTCCTGCCAGATGCTTGGCGGCAAAATAAAAGATGTTTTATATCCAGCCGCGGGCTTGGAAATAATGCACAACTACACTCTGATTGTGGATGATATTATTGATAACAGCTTATTGAGAAGAGGTAAGCCGACCTTGTGGGCAAAATTCGGCAGGTCAACCGCCCAATGTGTAGGAATAGATTATTCAGCAGCCGTTTTTCAGGCAGCAAACAAGTCAAACAACTTAGTTAAAACTTCAGAACTCTTTGCCAAAACATTAAAAACAATTGCCGGCGGCGAAATTCTAGATATTTTGTTTGAGCAATCCGGCAGAAAAGAGGAGCCATACGCCGTTAAGAACAGATATTACAACATAGTCGAGAAGGATTATTTTAAAATGGCCGGCAAAAAAACAGCATCTTTATTTGAGGCCTGTTGTGAAGCGGGCGGCATCGCGGCTCAAGCAAAAAAGAAAGAACTGGCGGCTTTAAGGAATTACGGGTTTAACCTAGGAATCGCTTTCCAGATTCAAGACGATATTCTGGACATTTTCGGCAAAGAAAAAAACTTCGGCAAAGTCATTGGCGGCGACATAGCTGAAAGAAAATTGGGCAACATTGTCATACTCTACGCCTTAAAAGAGCTCAAGCCAGCCGGCAGAAAAAGATTTTTGCGGATATTGAGAAAAGAGGAGATAAGAAAGAGCGACATTAAAGAAGCAGTAAAACTCATAGAAAAAACAAACAGTCGCGAGAAAGCAGAAGCTCTGGCAAAAAAATTTATTGAAAAAGCCAAAGGACAATTAAGTTATCTGCCCCAAAACAACTGGAACAAACTTTTGAGTCAAACCGCCGACTTTATTAAAGAAAGGAAAAAATAATGAATTTAGTAATATAACTTGTCTGCGCTGAAGTGCGTGGCTTTTTGTTTTTTTCTGAAATTTGATAGAATAAAATATATGCTAAGCACGAGAAACTTTGATTTTGAAAAGCTGGAAGAGTTTGATAATCATAATCTGGTTCAGTTTATTTTTGACGAAAAAACAGGCTTGCGCGGTTTTATCGCTATTCACAGACGCGGCAATAATAAACCTTCTTTGGGGGCTACTCGCCTGTGGAAATATCAGGCAGAAATTTATGCCTTAAGAGACGCCCTGCGGCTTTCCAAAGCAATGTCCTACAAATCAGCTTTAGCAGGTCTTCCTTACGGTGGAGCCAAAGCCGTGCTTATTTTTTCGCCAAAAGCAAAAAAATATCGCAGTCAATTTTTTATTGCCTACGCAAACAAGTTAAATGATTTGGGCGGGAGATTTGTTACAGGCACTGATGTTGGCGTTACCGATAATGATGTTAGGGTAATGCGAAAATACACTCCTTATGTAATCGGCAGCAAGGTGGATCCGGCTTACTACACAGCTTTAGGCGTCTCTTTGGGGGTTAAAGAAGCTCTAAGGTATCTTTTTGGTTCAGTGGCGATTGCGGGCCACAGTTTTTCGGTGCAGGGAGTTGGCAAGACCGGCCTCCGTCTTTTGGAATTGATTTATCCTGAGGCAGATAAGGTTTTTATTGCCGACATTGATAAAGGGAAAATTAAAAAAGTAAAGCGACAATTCAAGAGAGTAAAAGTTGTTTCTCCAACAGAGATTATCAAGCAAAAAGTTGACGTTTTTTGCCCATGTGCAGTAGGCGGCGTGCTTAATGCAAAAACCGCAGCCAGTTTACATTGTAAAATAGTAGCAGGTTCAGCTAACAACCAGCTTAAAGACGAACATATAGACACCCTACTTTATAAATTAGGCATTTTGTATGCTCCTGACTACGTCATTAATGCAGGGGGTTTAATCAGCGTGGTGGACGAAATGGAAAAAGTCCGCCCCAGCAAAAACCGAATTTTACGAAGAATCTCCAGCATTCCCGACGCCTTGCGAACTATTTTTGAAAGGAGCAGACAAGGAAAAAAGTCGACAGGCCTGATCGCCGATAAAATAGCCAAAGCAATCCTGAGTAAAAGATGAAGCCTTTATTGTTTCAAAAGAGTAAATATGGCTCAAAGGAGATTGAGGATTTAAAGAGAAAATTTAAGCCAAAGATTGTAGATATTTATTCAAGACAAAGACTGGAGCTTGCCGAGGTCAAGTTTGAAAAAATAAATCGCAAAAAAAATCAGGAGATTTCTAGCGACTGGATATATTATGGCTGGAGCAACATTCTTTTACACGCCCTTACGCAGCAAGACAACGACCTTTTAAGAACCAACAGAAATAAAAATCTTATCACCGCAGATGAACAAGAAAAACTATCGGATTTCACAATCGGCATAGCCGGGCTTTCTGTAGGCGGAAATATTGCGACAGCTCTCTTGCACAACGGTTTTCCTAAAAAATTAAAACTTGCCGACCCTGATGTTTTGGATACGACTAACTTAAACAGGGTTAGAGTAAAACTTTCGGACGTAGGAGGGAAAAAAATTGATGTCATATCGAGGCAACTTTATGAGATAGATCCTTATGTGATAATTGCAGCTTTTCCAAATGGCTCATCTGAAAGAAATCTGAAAGATTTTGTTGCCGGAGATCCCAAGCCCAAATTAATATTTGAGCTTATTGATGATTTCAAAATGAAGGTTTTAATAAGAAGAGAGGCAAAAAAATACAAGATACCTGTTGTGATGCTGACAAGTTTGGGCGATTCCGTTTTAATAGATATAGAAAGATACGATAAAGAGCCAAAAACAAGAATTTTTAACGGTATGGTAAGCGAAAAAATAATTGAAAAAATTCTATCCAGAAACATTACTAAAGAAGATAAACAAAAATACGCCGTTCAAATAACAGGAAGAGAAAATGTCCCGCAAAGAGCGTTGGAATCAATAAAAGAAATCGGTAAAACTTTGGTTGGCAGACCCCAACTAATGAGCACAGTGACCGTTGCCTCAGGCATTGCTGTTTTCATAGCCCGAAAAATCGCTTTGGGCGAAAAAGTTCTGAGCGGTAGAACCTTGGTAAAATTTAATGATTTCATTAAGACATAAGATGTCAAAACTCTATACTTTACAAGACCTAAAAATAAAATCAGCTTCCTTTTGGGAAAAACTGGGAGAAAAAATGGCCATGGAGCTTTTTGCTTTAGCCGCCTCCTCTGTCCCCGCCTATAAGAAACTATTAAAAAAGAAAAGAATTGATGTTAATAAAATACAAAGCATAGATGATTTCAAAAAACTGCCTATTATAGACAAGAATTCTTATTGCAAGATATATCCTTTTAAAGACCTTTTTCCAAACCGGGATCTTTCCAAAATAACAACTTTTTCAGCAACTTCTGGCTCCACGGGAGAACCATTTTATTTCCCGAGAGGAGAGACGCAGGATAGGCAATACGAGTATGCGGCCGAAATTTTTATGAGAAATCAGTGGGAGATAGATTCAAAAAGCACTTTGGGTATTTTGGGTTTTGGTTTAGGAATTTGGATTGGCGGGATTTTCACTTACAAGGCCCTCAACAGAATAGCCCAAAAAGGATATAAGATTTCTTTAATTCCGGTGGGGCCC
>CAYJRW010000016.1:0-11231 GCA_964372865.1 uncultured Candidatus Saccharibacteria bacterium
GATTTGGGCAAGGGGAATAAAGTATTTACCTTCGTCATCTGGGCAAATTAAGCCAATACATAAATTTTCTGGTTTGGGAGAAATCCAGAAAAGAACATTGGGCCTGGGAGATAAATTAGGCATGGATACGCTTTACAGTACCGGTGATATGATCGCTGGACCCGGCTGCGGTTTATAGTTAATCAAGGAATACTCATTAGAAAAAACCTGCATAAGCAGGTTTTTTCTAATCTTAAGAATCTTAAACTTTTACATTATCTTAGCAGGAGCTACTCCTTGAATGCTTGAAGTACCTCTCTTAACTTTTGGATTGCGTCTTCGTAGTCAGTGAATCCAATTTCGTGGCGTACTGCAGGGTTGCCGCGCAAAAGGCGAGAAACCTTGCGGGCATCAAGTTTCTCTTGAGGCGCAAGAATGATAATAGGTATGTTCCTTTGGTTTGCCATTTCAACCTCAATCCCTCCACCCCAGGAGGGTGCCAGAGCAACTACAAGCAAGAGAGAGGTTTCTTCCATAACTCTCTTTCTTTCCAGTACATCTACTTCTCGCGGAGTAAGGTGTATATGCTGGACAGGATCCGCATGTTCGTGAGGTATGAATCCTCGGACACCCAACACTTCCTTGCACGTGTCGGCAACACGTTCATAAAAGCGCTTTGCCTCTTCTCGCATCGCTGGATCAAGTTCGGTGAGGGCATAACAGATATAGGGTGTTTTTATAATTTCCATAGCTCCGGGGCTTGGACTCGAACCAAGATTAACGGAGCCAGAATCCATTGGCCTACCAATTAGCCGACCCCGGAATATTTACGCAAATCAGCTATACTCTAAACCTCCAAGTATTTTCGCATTGCGATTAAGCTGGAAACGATTCCCAGACCTATGCCTGTTAAAAGCTGAAGCAAAATAATTAAGAAAAAGTTGGCGATGAAGTAGTTAAACATATTGAGGCCGGGGAATAAAATTTCCATTTTTGGGCCCAAAATAGCTAAAGTAAGCAGGAAAATCAAAAGCGAAACCAAAGTTGCGGCTATTCCCGCAATTATTCCTTGAATCAAGAAAGGCCCTCTGATAAACCAGTTGGAAGCGCCCACGAGCCGCTGAATGCCTATTTCTTCTCTTGAGTTGAAAATTGCCAGCTTAACCTGGTTGAAAGCCACCAAAAAGGCAATCACTCCCAAAAGTATGGAAATGGCAATACCCGTGCGATTTACTGCGAAAGTTATGGAAAAAATTCTTTCAATGACCGGTTTTCGCTCGTAATAATCAATGTCAATTTGCTCGGAAAAGGGCGAATTTTCCAGAAAACTTGCTATTGCTGCATACTGCCCTGCCTCAAAAACCTTGATGTTCAAAGAAGCGATGTTAAGAAAACTCTCGGTTTCTCTGACGCTGTCAATTAACTCAGGTCTTCGCTCAACCAATCTTTTTGCCGCCTCTTCTTGGGAAACATATTCCACTTCTCTGACTTCGGGAACTTTGGCAATCTCGTCTTTGATTCGCAAAATTTCCGCCTCAGGAGTTATTTGCCTGAAGTAAACAGATATATCTACCCTTTCTTCCAGCGCTTTTATTAAAAATTGTGAAGTATGATGGAAAAGGAAAAGCGAGGTTACCACAGAAATAACCAGAGTCATAATAAAAGTGGTGGCAATACTTAGCCCCCCCTGTCTTTTGAAACTAATCCAACCTGAACTGATAACTCTTTTGAGCGAGGTCATCATAAAATAAATCTGCCTTTCTCCACATCTCTAATTATTTTTCCGTTTTCCAAAGTTATAACCCTCTTGCCCAGCCGATTAATGACTTCTTTGTTGTGTGTTGCCAAAATACAGGTTGTGCCCATTTCCTGAATTTTGAGCAAAAGCCGCATGATTTCAGCTGTGTTGTAAGGGTCCAAGTTCCCTGTTGGTTCGTCTGCCAAAATCACGTCGGGCCTGTGAATCAAAGCTCTGGCTATTGCCACCCTTTGGCGCTCTCCGCCCGATAACTGCACCGGGAAATTTTGGACTTTCTCTTGCAATCCTACGATTTCCAAAACCTCTTTGACGTCGCGGGAAATATCTTCATCTGTCGCTCCCATTACTTCCAGAACGTAGGCGATGTTTTCGTAAGCCGTTTTGGAAGGGAAAAGTTTGTAGTCCTGAAAAACAGCGCCTATTCTTCTCCTGTAAAACGGGACTTGCGATTTCTTGATTTTGTGGACGTCTTGTCCGTCAAAAAACACACGGCCTCGCTCAGGCCTCTCTTCCGCCAAAAGCAGTTTTAACAAAGTTGTTTTGCCGGCTCCCGACTTGCCTACAACGGAAACAAACTCTTTGGGTTTTATCTCAAAGGAGATATCTTCCAAAGCAAATGTGTTTGGCGGAAAAATCTTTGAAACATTCTGAAAGCGTATCATTTTATTTCAGCGTTGATGAATTTGTCCAAGTTTCCGTCTAAAACATCTTCAACGTTAGACGTTTTAACTCCCGTTCTTAAGTCTTTTACCATTTGGTAGGGGTGCAAAACATAACTCCTGATTTGATTACCCCAGCTTGCAGAAACTCTGGCTCCCCTGATTTCTCTTAATTCTCTTTGAGCCTGAGCCTGTTTTAACTGATAAAGTTTGGCTGCCAGAATCCTCAAGGCTTTTTCTTTATTCAACCCCTGAAGCCGTTCTGACTGGCAGGCCACAACAATTCCTGTTGGCAAATGAGTTACGCGAACGGCTGACTCTCTTTTGTTGACATACTGGCCGCCGGGCCCCGAAGCTCTGAATGTATCCACCCTGATTTCAGAAGGCACAATTTTGATTTCCTTTTCCATTTCCTTTTGGAGCTCTGGCAAAACCTCAACTAAGGCAAAAGAGGTGTGACGAAGTTTTTTTGGAGAAAAAGGGGAAATTCTGACTAAGCGGTGCACTCCAGATTCTTTTTTCAAAAAACCGTAAGCTGAGTTACCCTTAATCTCCAAAGTTGCCGATTTGGTTCCAATCCTGCCTTTGGGTCCCCCTGCCTCGCCAAAGGACTGATGCAGTACATTTGTTTTGTATCCTTTGCTTTGGCAGTGTCTCTGGTACATTCTTAATAGCATTGTTGCCCAGTCCTGCGCGTCCTGACCTCCTGCTCCTGCTTGAATTGACAAAATAGCATTTGCTCTATCGTATTTTCCAGAAAGTTCTTCCATACTTTCCAATTATAGCACATTTTTTAAAAAAATAAAGAGCCTCTGGGCAGAATTGAACCACGCACCAGAACAAGTTCGGTGCGGGACAGGCTGCCGTCTTCTCTATTAAGCCAGAGATGGGAATTGAACCCATACTTACGCGTTACGAATGCGTTGTTCTGCCGTTGAACTACTCTGGCATGAAATCCCCCGACCCCCACTCCAGACACCTTCGGTTTCTGGCGGTCGCTTCGCTCCCTGTTTTTCCACCACGGGGGACTCTATAAAGCGGGATACCAGAATTGAACTGGCGCCCCTTCCTTGGGAAGGAAGTGTACTGCCACTATACTAATCCCGCATTTAAAATCCTAATTTTTCCAATAATCGCTGCCAGAAGGTTTTTTCTGTTTCAGTTTTCTCTTCGTTAACTTCTTCTTTAGGTACCACCACAAACACTTCTTCGCCCGGTTTTTTATATCCCTGTTCTCTCAACTTTTCCTCCCAAAATTCGTCTGTCTCTGCTTGCAAGAGACCCCTTTCATACTCTGCCTTTTTTTCTTCCAGTGCCTGCAGTTCTTTTTCCAAATAGCTTATTTGAGCTGAAAGACCGCTTCTTTTTTTATTTATGTTGAAGTTGGCGTCAACCAAAAATCCGATTATTATCAAAACCAGCGCACCTAAAAAAACGTAAAAGAACTTGGACGACAAATTAAAAACCCTCTTTTTTATTTTCTTATTTTTCAGTATCATTAGTATTAGAAATTGGTATTAGTATATGAAACCGAAAAAAGTTTTTAAAATTATCTTGGTGGTCCTCGTCTTGTTAGTGATTTTAAGTTTGGTGGGCTCTTTGCTTTTACTCCCCTTATTTTAGCATATCTAAGAACACTTTTGAAGGAATTCTTATTATTCCTCTAGCTTTTAGTTTTTTCTTTCCTTTTTTCTGCTTTTCAAGCAACTTTCTTTTTCTGGTGTAGTCGCCACCGTAAAGCGGAGCTATCACGTCCTTCCCTTTTGCGCGAAGAGTTTCTCTGGCTATAATTTTCCCCGAAACTGCTGCTTGCAGGGGCACTGAAAAAAGTTGGGGCGGTAAAGTTTCTTTTAGTTTTTGAACAATTCTCCTGCCGTCTGAAAAAGCATCCTTGCTTGGCACTATTTTTGAAAAGGGTTCTTCTCTTCTGCCTGCCACCAAAATATCCAATTTAACCAAGTCGGCTTCTCGGTATTCCAAAAACTCATAGTTCATTGAAGCAAATCCCTGGGTTGCCCCTTTTAATTTTTCGTAAAGGCCTGCAATGATTATTCTAAGGGGGGCTTCGTAAATGAGCAGCATCCTCTCTTTGCCAAAATATCGTGTTTCAATCTGCCTCGCCCCAAAACCTTTAAGCAGCTCCAAAACCTGGCCCAAATAATTATTGGGGGTGATTATTTCCAGTTTAACAAAGGGCTCTTTGGCTTGTTTAATTTCTTGAGCAGAGGGCCAGTCGCCCGGAGAATATATGGAAAGTTCCTGATTTTTTTGATTTACAATTTTATAAATAACCTGTGGGTTGGTTATTACTAGGCTCAAACTGAATTCGCGCGAGAGCCTTGCCGCGACAATTTCTACATGTAAAGTTCCCAAAAATCCGCAGCGAAAACCTCTGCCCAAACCTTCCTTGGTTTCTGGCTCAAAAGTTAAAGAAGCATCGTTGAGTTTCAGTTTCTCAAGGCCGTCTTTTAAAACGTCAAAATCATTTGGATTTTCAGGATATAAAGAAGCGAAAACCATCGGCTTTGGCTCTTTATACCCCGATAGGGGTTTAATTTCGAATTTAGAATTTTGAATTTCGAATTTTGTTATGGTGTCTCCCACTCTGACCTTGCCAGGCTCCTTAATGCCTGTTGCAATGTAGCCGATTTCCCCAGCTTTCAGTTCTTTTTGTGGGACAAATTGCGGAGTAAAATACCCAACTTCTTTGGCGATGCCTTCGGTCTTGTTTGACAACAAATAAATTTTTTCGCCAGTAGCAACTTCGCCTTCAAAGACCCTGACAAAAGCCAAAGCACCTTTATAGTAATCGTATTTTGAATCAAAAACCAGGGCCTTTAGCGGTTCTTGATGGTTTATTTTTGGGGACGGGATTTTTTCAAACACTGCCCCTAAAATTTTTTCAACGTTGGTGCCGTATTTTGCCGAGACCTCAAAAACTTGGTTCTCTGGTATCTCAAGTAAATCAGCAAGCTCTGCTTTTGCTTCTTTAACCTTAGCTTGAGGCAAGTCAATTTTGTTGACTGCCGGAATAATGACCAAGTTTTGTTTTTGGGCCTGCTCCAAATTGGCAATGGTTTGTGCCTGAATTCCTTTGGTGGCATCAACCAGTAATACCGCTCCTTCAACGCAAGCCAAAGCTCTTGATACCTCGTAAGCAAAATCTACGTGCCCGGGAGTGTCTATTAAATTCAAAACATAACCGTTATATTCCATTCTTACCGGGTGCATTTTAATGGTAATTCCCCTTTCCTGTTCCAAATCCATTGAGTCCAAATACTGCGGCCGCATTTTTTCCTTCGGTACTGTTTGCGTTATTTCCAAAAACCTGTCCGCCAAAGTGGACTTTCCATGGTCAATATGACTTATAATCACAAAATTGCGGATATTATCCATAATTGTCAACGCAGTTTCTTTTTTAGAAAGAGTAAAAGTAGGGAAAAGTAAAGTATGCCAGAGAGTGATACTGCCAAAGGCAAACCAATGACTTGAATGTTATCAATGTTTTCCAAGTTAAATATTTTGACGACAAACTCTTGGAAAAAGTTGGAAAAGCCCAGAAGCCAAACAAAAAAGAAAGAGAGGGCTACAGTCAAAACCATATAAATCAAGCCAATGACCGTGGGCGTTTTAACCTCCTGTACAGAAAAAAATGCCCGCAACAAAAGAGGGGTCAGCGCAAAAGCGAAAATCCCAAAACAGAAAAATCCCAGTGAGGCGGAGGTTAACTGCGTTTCCTCAGGACCGAACTGGCCTGCTCCCAAAATTAATTCAACTATCTGATTTCTTAATAAAAAAATTGCCAAAGAAACGGGAATCGCCCAAAAAAGAATCTGCCTGAAGGTATGAGAGAAATTCTTCAAAAATTCCTCTCTGCCGCCGTTTGCCCATGCTCTGGAAAGAGTCGGAAAAGCGGCTGTGGCAAAAGAAGCTCCGATAATGCCTATGGCAAAGTGGGAAATATTACTGGCAAAATTAAAAATGGTTATGCTGCCCAAAGTCAAAGTTGAGGCAATGGCCGTAACAACGATTAAATTTATGTGATAAACCGAAGCTCCAACTGTACGCCAAACCATAAATTTAAAAATCTTCAAAAGACCCGGATATTTAAAGTTGAAGTTGAGAGAATAGCGAAAACCAGAGGCCTTAGCTGAAGGAATCTGAATCACCCAGTGAGAAAAAGCTCCCAGAATTACGCCCAAAGCCAGACCCATTACGCCAAATAAAGGGACAAAAAAAACAATGCCGAAAATTATGCCCAAATTGTACAAAATAGGGGCGAAAGAATAAGCCAAAAAACGATTGAAATAATGCAAAACTCCGGAAAATATGGAAGACAAGCCAAAAAAAATTGGGCTCAAAAACATTATTCTTGTCAAAGGTATGGCTAATTCTTTTTGCTCTTGGCTGAATCCCGGCGCAATAAATTTTATAAGCCAGGGAGTCAATATTGCCAAAATCCCGCAAAACAAAAGTAACAAAACCAAAAAGCTGTTCAAGACAACATTGGTCAGCCGCCAGCCGTCTTCTTCTCCTTTCTTAAAGTGTTCAGCCAAAACAGGCAGGAAAACAGCAGATAACCCGCCCATAATCAAAATTCCGTAGACAAAATCAGGAATGCGAAAAGCCGCAAAATAAACGTCCAACTCCTCCCCTGCCCCAAATTGAGAAGCCAAAAGCCGGTCTCGGAGTAAGCCCAAAATTCTGCTGATTAAAGCGGAAAAGCCAAGAAGCACAGCGGCAAAAGTAATGCTTTTGGTTTGAGAATTAAAAAGGATATTTAACATCTTGATCGCTTTTATTCTAAATTAAAAAGCCCAAGCAGACAATAAGCCGAATTCTGTCGAATCCCCGACCCCCGCTCCAGAAACCAGCGGTTTCTGGCGGTCGGCCTTACGGCCTCCCTGTTTTCCTACACGGGGAATCGAGAAATCGGGGCAATCATCTGTCTGGGCCTGAAATTGCTCTCAGGCTCAAGCGAACCACTTTTCACAAAAGTTCAAGACATACCCTGAACTTCTGATTTGTTCTTGCTTCCAGGTAAGAGTTTAGCCGTTTCACCCGGGCACTCAACAAGATTGAATGCTCGGCTCGTCTCTGTTCGCATCTCTCGGCTCACGCCGGACGGGCGTTACCCGCTACCCTTTTAACCCTTATTTGAAAGAGTTGAAGTTCGGACTTTCCTCCCCGCCCTCTATGCCCTACGTTAATCTAGATGCACTATATCTTTTTCAGAACAATCATCTAATGGTTTATTTGCCATGAAACATAAGGCTTAGAGGGCGGGGCGATTGCCTTGCCTACTTGAGCTAATGTAGTAATAGCAAATTTTTATCTTGGTTGTCAAGCGCCTCATTAACCAACCTGTCGGCTTCTTGGTTGTTTTCGCGCGAGATGAACTTAAATCTAATTTTTTTGAAGTCCAGCTTTAAATTCCAAACAGCCAAGAACAAAGGCTGAATTTTCGGCTCCAAAATCTTATATTGGCCGTTTAGTTGTTTTATTAAAAGTTCTGAGTCAGCTCTTAATTCAACTTCGGTATTTTTTGCAAGTTTCTTTCCAAAAAGTGCTTTGAATTTTTTTAAAGCGAATACGACCGCTTGATATTCGGCTTCGTTGTTGGTTTTTTCGCCTAAGAACTCATTATATTTTTTTATAACCTGTCCCCTTTCATTACAAAAAACTACGCCCAGGGCAGAAGGTCCGGGATTACCCCTTGAGCCGCCGTCAGTATAGATAATAATCTTTTTCATAAATTCTCAATCAGGCATTTTTTAAACTTTTCTAAATTTTCGTTTTTTATGGCAAAGCCGGCTGCTGGCGGATGCCCCCCAAAAGACAGGAGATATTTTGAGCACTTTTTCATCAAGGCCACGCCGTCAATTCCCTGGGGAGTCCTCACGGCTCCCCTGCTCTCCTCTCTTTTTTGGCTGACAATAAAAGTTGGCTTTTGATATTTACTGCAAATCCTTGAAGCAGCAGAGCCCAGCAGAGCTACTGGCCAAAACGAGCTGCCCTCAAACACAATTGGCTCTTTTGGGTTGCTCAAGACCTTGTCTTCGATTTGAGCAGTTATTTCTCTGACTTCTGCTCTCTTTTGGTCGCGCTTTATTAAAAGATTTTCAGCCAAAATCCTTGCCTCTTCAACGTTGTCGGTGGACAAAACCAAATAAGCGGTGTTTAAATGTTCTTTTGGTTCAACTATGTTTAATATGGAAATAATTTCCTGCGCGATTTTGCGACTGCTGGCGCAGTTTTTGATTTCCTGCATTTCCAAAAGGGCAATCAAACCGGGCCTGAAAGTTTTGGCTATGTAAGACAGACCTTCTTCAATAATTATTTTATTATCTGCCTCCTCTACCATCATGTCAGCAATAGTGGCCAAAGCCGCCAATTCCAAAAAATTTCTTTTTAAGGAAAAGGTCATTTTTCTCCCTAAGAGCTCTTGAGAAAGTTTAAAAGAGAGACCGCCAGTGGCAAAAAATTTGAAAGGGTACTTGTCTCCTTTTTGTTTTGGGTCAACTATAATTGAAGCTTTGGGCAGTTCATCTAAAATCTCATGGTGGTCAACAATGATTACCTCAAACCCAAGTTTCTTGGCCAAATCAATTTCTTTAAAATTGCTTATTCCGCAGTCAAAAGTAATCAGCAGCGAGGGGGAATGCTTTTTTAGGAAGTTTAAAGCCTGCTCCGTTATCCCGTATCCTTCTTTTTCTCTGTCGGGAAAATATACCTCAGCCACCTTGCCTCCCAAATTCTTGATGCTTTCTTTGGCAATAATAACAGAGGAAACCCCATCCATGTCCGAGTCGCCATATAAAATAATCCGTTCTTTTTGCCGGATTGCTTTTTTAATTCTATCGGCTACTTTTTTTAAATTCTTAATCTCCATACTTATTCAACGCATCTAGACCAGGCAACCTCTTCCCTGAGACAAACTCCAGCATTGCTCCCCCGCCTGTTGACACGTGGTCAAATTTATCAAGCAAACCAAATTTGTTCAATGCAGAAGTGGTATCCCCTCCTCCAGCTACCTTGAAAGCAGGGTGATTTCTTGTAATACTTTCAGCTATGTCTTTTGTTCCTCTTTCAAATTTTTTCTCCTCAAACATGCCCAAAGGCCCTGACCACAAAATCATTTTAGCCGACTTTATGACTTCAGAAAAAACCTTAATTGTTTCAGGGCCTATGTCAAAGACCGATTCTTCTTTTTTAACTGAGCCCACTCCTCCGGTTCTTAAATATTCTTCGGTTGCCGAGGCTTTAGCCGAGGCGGTCGCTGAACTTTGTTCATCTCTCGCCCTATGCTTCGCTCGGTCGTGAGAAGAGCTTCGCTCTGCGAACCTATTTTCAAGGGCAATCAGACCGTCGACAGGTAGGTGTAGTTTTTGATTGGTGATATCAACTTTTTCAAGTCTTTTCAAAATCTCTGTTTCTAAAAATTGCTTGCCGACAGTAATTCCCTTTGCTATCAAGATGGTATTGGCTATTTGGCCACCCAAAAGCAAATGGTCAGCTTGCTCCAAGAACTTCTCAATTACGGCAATTTTGCTGTCAATTTTTACTCCTCCGATAATAACCACTAAAGGCCTCCAGGGGTTCTCAAGCACGCGAGAAAGAACCTTCATCTCTTTTTCAAGAAGTAAACCTGCAGCTGATGGCAAGTATTTTGGGAGCAGGGTTATGGAAGCGTTACCTCTGTGCGAGGAAGCAAAGGCGTCGTTAATGTAAAAGTCAGCAAACCTTGCCAGCTTTCTGGCGAAATTCTCGTCATTGTCCTCTTCTTCTTTGTGAAACCTTAAATTTTCCAGGAGAAGTACTTCTCCTTCTTGCATCTCTGAAACAAAATTTTCAACCTCAGGCCCGATGCAGTCAGGCGCCTTTGTTATTGACAGGTCGAGGTACTCCATTAATTTATCCTGAACAGGTGTTAAGCGCATCCCTTCCACCACCTTGCCATTGGGCCTTCCCAAATGCGCCACTAAAATCACCTTTGCCCCTTTTTTAATTAAATATTCGATTGTCGGTAAGGCCCTCTGGATTCTAAAGTCGTCAGAAACATCTCCTGTTTCTGTCAGCGGAACATCAAAATCACATCTAAGCAGAACCCTTTTACCCTTGAGATTGAGTTCCTTGACTGTTCTCATTGCTTTTGGTCGCTGAACTTTGTTCATCTCCCGCCGAGCCCAATGGGGGCGAAGGTGAAGATGAACGCAGTCCATCTGACGCCCTGCTCTTCTCTTGGGCAAGCGATTTTGACAAAGTCCTTTTTAATTCTTCTATGTTGACTTCTTTTCTTTTGGGTTTTCGCTGAACTCCGTTCATCTCACTCCGAGCCTGTAAGGGCGAGGGGGGAGAAGATGGCGAAGCCATCAGCGACTGCCCTTCGCTACGCTCGGGCTTTTGTGGAGAAAAAGCAGTAGGTTGGGTCCCTGTCGCTTCCTCTAGTGAGAGGGCTTCCAGAGAAGTTTTTTGGCTCTTCGTTTTTTGCGCCTCTTTTTCTCTTTCCATTTTTTTCAAACAGGATTTGCAATAGATGGGTCTGGTGCCATCTGGCGGGAAAATGACTTTTGTCCATTTGCTGCACAAAGAACACTGGGCGTCGTAAAGAACCTGGGTGGCTGACTCGGGCTTGTCTGAGGATTGTATTAGGCCTGCCCATTTGGAAATTTTTTCCTCAACAATTAATCTGTTGGTTCCGTATCTCTCGCGCGATACCTTAATAATTTTTTCTTTTTTTGTTTGCTCGGGCAATTCAAAAGGCGGCATGGTTTCAGCTGAAAACGGACGCCCCGCAATGCCATCAATCATCAACTTTAAATAAATGTGGTATT
>CAYJRW010000017.1:0-11169 GCA_964372865.1 uncultured Candidatus Saccharibacteria bacterium
CTGGCAAAATTAATCGTGTCTGTGCCTATGCCGCACCCGATTTCCAAAACCTTTTTGTCTCGCCACTTTTCAAACTCGGCAAAAAGAGGAATATGCGGCTCTACAAAATACTTTCTTGCCTCCACCTCGTCAAAGTATTGTTTGGTGCCAACAGGGCTTGGTGAGTGTCTAATGTTGCAGGGCCGACTATCCCAGTATTCTTTAACTTTTTCAATGGATGTATTGTGGAAAATTTTATTGTTGAGTCTCATATACTCTGTCAAAAATCTCGCAAAGTTTTTTGCATTGAGAAAACCTTGAGTACCCTTTAACTTTTGCCCAGTTAAAAACTGGGTATTTACCAGAAAGCGTTTCTTGCATGGCCTTATTCAACTCTTCAAGGTTAGAAACAAGGTATCCTCGGGATGTTTTTCTTAAAATTTCGCCGATTTCTGAATCAGCGCGATTAATCGCTACAATTGGAGCTTTAAATTGTAAATACTCCATCAATTTACCGGGGAGCGTTCCTTCTGAATTTCGCATCATTTTGCTTACATCCTCAAATAAAATTAAGGTATCCGCCTCCTTTTCTTCCTGAAAAATTATTTCTTGCGGAGCAGGCGGCAAGAAATTTATTTTTGAAAGTATATTTTTTCCTCTAGCATATTCCATAATCTCTTCATTTGCTTCAGTGGGCCCCAAGGATCTCAAAACAAAGGAAATACTATCTTCTCTTTGCTGCGCCAGCCAGTCAACAAATAACTTTACTGCGCCCATACGATGGGCGTGAAAACGGCCGGCATAATAAACAACTTTAAATTTCTTCCTTCTGGCCATTGGTCTGTTCTTCTTTGTATTTTCTTCCCTTTCAGTTCTATCAAATCCATTATAGATAATTTCAGTTGGCCTTTGATAAAGTCTTTCCATTCTTGAAGCCAACCAGGAACCTAAGGTAATAACTGCTGAAGCGCTTTTTATTAGGAATTTATCAATTTGTTCATCTAAAAATTTAATCAATGGAAGTTTAGAGTTATTCCAAAGAGAGAGGGGGTCGTGGAGATCGGCTATCCAGTATTTTTTAATCTCTTTGGAGAAAAATCTTCCTACCCATAACGGAGCCGGAGGGTAGCCTGTTGCTATTATTAGGTCTGGTTTTCTATCTTTTACTATATTTTTATTTTTTTTTACTTCCTTGCCCCAAGTAAATAAAAAACGATCAATACTCCCAATCTCCATGCCAAGTTTCTTATAGAAAAAATAAGGCAATTTCAAACTTGGAGGAATTCCCCTCTCACCTTCCTCTGACACGACACCTTCCTTATAATAATTCTCTCCTATTCTAATGATATTCTCCTCGGGAATTTTTGCCGGCAAAGTTCCCTCGCTTTTGGTAGTCAGAATAATAGGTTCCCAGCCGAAATTTAGCATATAAGGAGCCATCTCGCCGAACCGGCGCGAATTGATATTGTTTACAGGAGGAAAATGATAAGAAACAATTAAAACTCTCTTCATAGTAATTTCTTTTCCAAAACCTTTAAAATGCGTAAAGAAGCTTTGCCATCCCATTTTTGAGGAATTTTTCTTCTCTTTTTGGGTTTTTTCATCATCTTGTCAAATTGTGAGAGAATCTCGGCTTTCGTAATTCCTCCAATTACGTTCGTACCAGTTGTCAAAGTAATGGGACGTTCAGTGTTCTGTCTTAAGGTGACACAAGGAACCCCAAGAAAAGTTGTTTCTTCCTGAACCCCTCCAGAGTCAGTAAGCGTAATTCTTGTATCCTTCAAAAGAGATATTGAGTCAAGGTAGCCAACGGGCTTCAATATGTGGAGATTTCGGGCAAACTTTAATTGCTTGAAAAAATGTGGCGAGAAAAAAGAGATTCTTTCTCTTGCCGAAGGGTGGAGCGGAAACACAAGAGGTATTTCTGTCTGCATCATCAATATTGCCTCTAAAATTTCCTCTAGCACGGGTTTAATATCTGTATTGTTGTAGCGATGAAGCGTAAGAACGCCGTACTCTTTTTTCTTAAAACCTAACTTTTCGGCCATATTTCTTTTTGAAATCTCCTTCCTATGCGCCGCTAAAGTATCAATCATAGTATTTCCTACAAAAAAGATTTTTGACCTGGGATGACCCTCTTTCAAAAGATTCTTGTTTGCGCTTTCAGAATGCGTAAAAAGAAAATCTGAAAGCATGTCTGTAATCAACCGATTTGATTCTTCGCTCATAGTTCTGTCAAACGACCTTAGACCAGCTTCAATGTGGCCGAGAGGAATGCGGAGGGCATGAGCTGCGAGCGAACCACCAATTGCTGAATTGGCATCCCCCACGACCAAACAGAGCGCAGGTTTCTCTTTTGTGAAATATGTCTCAAGCCGTTTTTTTATAAGAGCAATCTGAGTGGTAAAGGGATATATTCCCGAGCGAATATTTAAATTGAAATGGGGCTTGGGGATAACAAGGTCTTTGAAAAAGATTCCCGACATTTCAAAATCAAAGTGCTGGCCGGTGTGAAAAAGCTGATACTCAAAGAATTTGTGTTTTTCCAACAAAGAAACAAGAGAGCTAATTTTCACAAAATTCGGCCTGGCTCCTACCACAATTGCAATTTTCTTTTTTTTGAATTTCATTTTATCTCAAAGTTCAATGCACTTTTTTAATGTTTCAATAACATAATATAAATCACTTTCATTTAACCCGGGATGACAACCAATGAAAAAAGCTTTATCTCTTAACCAGCTACTTACGGGTAACACACCTGCTATTCTGCCGGGGACATTCTTAAAACAGGGCTGGTCTGGCAAGCTGCTACAAAATAAAGCGCGCGTTTCTATGCCTTTTGATTCAAGATACCTAACTACTTTTACCCTTGATATGTGCGCCTCAGGCTTAATAATAATGGGGAAAGCGTAGAATACGTGGAAAACCGTAGAATCATAAAGGTATGGAATTTGGAAAATGCTTTTAAGCTTATCGTTAAAATTATCTATGTAAAATTTAGCATTCCTAATTCGCTGTTCGTTGAGCGTATCCAATTTTTTAATCTGCTCTATGCCAAAGGCAGCAGGCGGATCGGCCATGCGGAAATTGTAACCAATTCTGTAAAACACATATCTTTCGTCGTAATCTTTTAGGTTGTCATTGGAATACCCAAAACGTTCTCCTTTGTAGGATTTCAAACGTCCGAACTCCCTTAACTCGGCAGCTAACTGATAGTACTTATCGGAATTTGTAAGGACCATTCCGCCCTCGCCGGTAGTTATATTATGGGCCACATAAAAACTAAAAGTGGCTAAATCTCCGAATGTTCCGACTTTTTTACCTCGAAAAGCAGCGCCGTGCGCTTCGCAGCAATCCTCTATAACTTTAAGATTGCGCTTCTCGGCGATTTCCATAATTTTATCCATATCAGCCGGACGACCCAAGGTATGAACCGCTATTATAGCTTTGGTTTTTTCAGGATTAATTGCTTTTTCAATTTCTTCGGGATTAATGTTTAGAGTATTGGCGTCAACATCTACATACACCGGAATCATGCCCAGTTGAATTATGGGGCTGGCAACTGTAACAAAAGTGGTGGCAGGTACAATAACCTCATCTCCTCTATTTAAATCTCCTGTTTCAATAAGCGCGTTTAGTGCCAAAATATTAGCCGAGGTTCCAGAGTTAACAGCTACGGCGTGATGAACACCGATATAATCAGAAAAAATTTTCTCAAATTCAACTACTTTTTTTTGAGTGGATAACCATCCCTTGAGATAACATTCCAAAACCGCCTTTACTTCTTTTTCGTTATAAAAGCTCCCGCCTACAGGAACGCGAAATGTTGAGGGATGTCTTTCCTTAGGGCTGATTTCTCTGAAATACTCTTCTAATTTGCGGTAAAGTTCGGTTTCTTTTTCTTGATGCATGCTTTTACCTAATTTCATAAACTTTTTTTTGCCATTCTACGGTGTGAACCAAACCTTCTTTTAATGAAACAGTTTTTTTGTGACCTAAATCGCGCAGTGCTTTTGTGTTATCAAGGTCTTTTACGAGCGTAGCGGTAGCATCTATCTCTTTATATTCAACAAGTCGGTCATCTTTACCAAGTATTTTGAGAATCATATCTGAAACCTGCTTCATATCGTACAAGTCCCTGTTGCTGATATTGTATATTTCTCCCGGTTTGAATCTCTCACAGATATTGGCAAAGGTATGAATAGCATCATCTATGTAAAGAAACGCTCTTTTATCGTTCGTATAGACAGTATAGGGCAAATTATGGAGCGCCCGGTAGATAAAAATACAAATAACGCTCCGGTAATCGCTGTAATATTCTCCGGGCCCGTAGACATTAGAAAAACGCACTCTTACTGTTTCTGTGCCAAACTTCTCAATTGAGTTCATAATTTGCATTTCATTAACCCATTTGCTCATTGCATAATCGTTGCCCAAACGAACTGCAAACTTTTCTGGCACATCTTCTGTCATAACTCCTGTGTATCTGGTCCCGTAAACCTCTGAACTGCTTGGATAAATCAATCTGAATTTATATTTCTCTTGCATTCTCAAAATGTTTTTAGTACCCACAGCATTTGTTTTCCAAAGAGACTCATAGAATTCCTCGCCGCTTTTCCTGCCGAATTCAGCAGCCATATGATAGACATAATCAAATTTGTGCTCCTGGAAAATTCTTTCCAGTTGACGGTATTCGCTTACGTCACATCTGAAGTATTCGGGGTCGTGGTAATGGCGGAGGTCTGACCCAAAAACTTGATATCCCCTTTTCCTGAGTTCTTTCCATAGAGGCATTCCGATGGTTCCCAAAGCTCCGGTTATTAAAATTTTTGTATTTTTTTGATTCATATCGATGATTATATATTCATTATTTATAATAACCTTTTTGAAAATTTATAATTGGTGATTTCTCTAACCATATTTTCAAAATTTTCAAACAGCATTTTATCTGAATTTTCTTTATACCATTTTACGGCATTTTCGGCAATGTATTTGAATTTCTCATAATTATCCAAAAAGTAATTTAATCTCTCATTATTCCCATCTATTTCAGAAAGCGGAATATAGTGTTCAAAAGCTTTCACACCTAACAATTTTAGATCTGGTACTTCGGGGAAAATAGGGATTGCTCCAGAACCCAATGTCTCATAATATTTTCCGACTAAAGCAGGATATTTCATTCTGCCAAAGACCACATACTTTGCCGACCCCAAGTATTCTGACCACTTGTTTAAATATCTAATTTTATTGCCTTGGGAGTCTTTATACTCCAGTCCTTTTTCAGGGTCAGGCGAAAACGTTCCTGTAATCTGTGAAAATTCTATGTTGAAATTTGGGTATTGGGTTTGAAATTTTTTTATTTGCTTGCCCAACATCACTCTCCCTTTGTAGAGAGGCCCTATGGCGTTTCCAATCACTAACAGATCAATTGATTTTTTAGAAAGACTGGGTCTGGTAAAAAAATTGGACGCAAACATGGGATGAAACACAACTTTACTTCTCTCTCCTATACGGAAATTCTCTTTCCATTGCGCAGGACAACTCGTCAAAATGACATCTGGTCCAAGCCAGTCAAAAACCCATTGAGACGCCTCAGGCTCCCTCCAAAAATCGTGTGTAAAAAGAATTATGGGAATTGAAGGGCGTTTAAACTTAGGAATGACTCCGGGAAGATACATAAACACAAAATCATATTTTGACCAGTCAATCCCCAAGGGGAAAGTAGCCAAATCAAGCTGGCAATTGAGCGCCAACTGCCATCTCAACACTCTTTCCATTGGTTCAAGGCGCAGAGCGAAAAATTGGGAGATGGGACCAAAAAGCACATATATTCCCTTGGGAGTTGGGAGTGCATCATCAACTCCTAACGCAAAATCAAAGTTCTGGTGATAATGCTTCCATAGGTCATTTCCTTGTCTTTGACACAAAACCTCGCATTCCTCAGTAGTTAAACAAGAAGAATGAGAAGTAAATAAATTTTTTTGTTTGACTCTAGACAGCCACTCGCTCTGCTGACAAATATCACAAGAAAATTGCAAAGAAGGACCGCCGTGCAAAAACATTTCTTTTTTGTTAATCTGATGGCTATTCAGAGAAAAAATATCTCGCCCATTCTCAAACCAGAATTCCCGCGCTTCCTTCATTAATTTCGTTTGGGGAGCTTTAAACACCTTAGCGCCAATAAAAGGGAAAAGTTTAAAAAGTTGAGGAAGAATAAAACCATATGTTATTTTGAGAAACAAAGCATTGTTGTTTAATAATTCCAGCAAAGACTCAGGTAAAAAAAGTAGAATTTTTTTGAAAGCGACCAAAATTCCTTCTGCTTCAACTAGGTTTTTCAGCCTTTCAATTTTGTAGCTTAAAAAGCTTTTCATAAAAAATGTTATTTCCCCCCTATCGTTCGTAGAACTTTTTGATTTTGCTTGCTACATAGTTCACTTCTCTTGCTGACATTTCAGGATACAAAGGCAAACTCAAAATCTCTCTGGCCAGAAGTTCAGCCGTGGGGAAGTCGCCTTTCTTGTATCCTAAAAACCTAAAAGCTGGGGTAAGGTGCAGAGGAACTGGGTAGTGCACAAGGGATGAAACGCCAGCCTTTTCCAGATATGATTTAAGCTGATCTCGTCTTTGGCACCGAATCACGTAGTACTGCACGTTTGACGATCTCAAACTTGCGTCAGGGGGCGTCTGCACAACGTCTTTTAAAAGGTGGTTATAAAGCTTTGCTAGTTTTCTTCTTCTAGCTATCCATTGGTCCAGTTTTTTGAGCTTGACTCTCAAAATAGCTCCTTGCAGGCCTTCCATGCGGAAATTGTGGCCTACAAATCTGTGGTAGTTTTTTACCGCTTGGCCGTGGTCGCGCAATGCCTTCATTTTCAAATACAACTTTCTGTCGTTGGTCACAACGGCTCCTGCTTCACCGGCCGCCCCCAGCACCTTGCCGGGGTAAAAACTAAAACATCCTGCCTCCCCAAATGTTCCAAGTTGCCTGCCGCGATATCTTACTCCGTGCGTTTGGCAGGCGTCTTCAACAACGGGTATTCTGTGTTTTTTGGCAACTCTCAATATAGCTTCAATGTCAGACGCTTGGCCGAATAAGTGAACCGGTATAATACACTTGGTTTTATTGTTTATGGCAATTTCCAGCTTTTTAGGGTTCATTCCATAACCCTGCTCTGCCACATCCACGAAAACTGGTTTGGCTCCCGTGTGATGTATGGCTTCGGCCGTGGCAAAAAAGGTGTTGGGTTGTGTAATCACCTCGTCCCCTCTTCCTATCCCCAACCCCAACAAAACCAAATGCAAGGCCGAGGTGCCCGAGTTAATGCCCAAGCAGTATTTCGCCCCGCAATACTTTGCAAACTCTTTTTCAAAAAGTTCAACCTCTTTTCCCAAAATAAAAGCAGAGTCCTGAAAAACTTTTTTAATGGCTGGCATCAACTCTTTTTTCAGCTCGCGGTATTGAGTTTTCAAGTCAATGAAAGGAATTATCATATTTGCTACAAAAATTTAAATACGTCGCCAATTCTGTTAATCTTGAAATCTGGATTAAGTTTGCGAATAAATTGCCCTCTCCTGATTCCGTACAAAACCCCAATAGTTAAAACGCCCTCTTTCTTTCCGGCTAGTATGTCGGCTTCAGTATCGCCAATTATTGCTATTGAACCTTGGGGAACCGCGTTTTTGATTTTTCTCATAAAACTGATTTTAACTTCCAATGGTTCTCCAGCTCTGCTCTTAGATGAAAGTATCTTGTCAAAATATTTGGCGAGCTTTAATTTATTTAACTGCCAAAGAAGATTTTTCCTGTTCTTGCGCGCCGTGAGCAAAAACAGAAGGTGCCTTTTTTTGAGTTCGTCCAAAGCTTGTCTTGCGCCGGGAACCGCCTTGTCAAAACGCAGAAATCTCTTGTCTTCTACCAATTTATTCCTTTCTGCTTCGTATTCAAAAGCGGCGATTCTTGAGGTTTTGGCAATGATCGTTCTATCCGGAGTTTTGCGCCTTTTCAGATCCCAGTAGGTTTTCTTGGACAAAACCCTCTGATTTCTTTTTCTTAAAATAAACCTGTATGTTTCGTAGTATCGCTTGGAAACATCTAAAAGAGTGCCGTCTAAATCAAAAACGACGAGTTTATCTCCTTCTTTTTTAAAAAATTCAATTTCCTGTATTAACCCCGTCTTCAAATCTGTTTTTGATTCAAATTTCAGCTCTCTTTTGGCCCTATCTATATTAAGCACGACGTTAGTTTTCGCTTTCTGCCTGGGCCTAAAAATAATTTTAGAACCGGACCCGGACAATGTCCTGATTAGTTTTGCCAAAGAAAGAATGCTTATCTTTTCCTCTGAAGCAATGTTAAAAAGCCCGCTCTTTTTATATTTTAAAGCTGTAATCGAGGCCTTGGCTGCGTCTTTGGCGAAAATAAAGCTTCTTTTTTCTTTTCCCTCTCCAAAAATATAAATATTCTCATCCCGCAGAGCGGCTTTAATGAAATTAGGAATTGCTCTTGAAATCTTCTCTCCGGGGCCGTATATGCTGGCAAAACGCAAAATTGTTAGACCAATATTCTTCTTGGCGCACAAAACCTGCAAGTATTTTTCAGCAGCAAGTTTGCCGGCCCCGTAAAAAGAAGAAGGGGCTGTCTGATAATTCTCTTTGATATCAGCTTTGACATTTCTGGCATAAACCTCGCAGGTGCTGGCGAAAATGAATTTTGTTTTGGGTCTCAAGAATAGCGCCAAGTTTATAGAACCCTCAAGGTTGACCTTGATGCTTTCTTTCAAATCGTCCAATTTTGGGCTCTTTGGCACAAACGCGGCCAAGTGCAAAACCGCGTCTGCTCTCTGCAATGTTTTCTTGTAGCGGGCTAGGTCTTTTCTTTTGGCAATATCAGCCCTCAAAAACTTAACTTTTTTTGGAACAGTATGGGGCAGCTTTTTCTCAATTGCAAAAACGCGCCAATTTTGTTTTTGCAGCTCATCAAGCAAAAAAGATCCTAAATAACCGCTCAATCCGGTAACCAAAATGTTCTTGGGCCTTTTCTTAGTCATAAGTTTAGCTTTTTTCTCCTCTCTGCCAACTCTTTTTCGTAACGGTCTATTTCTTTTGTAGTGGTCAATATTGGCTTAAAATCCATTCCGCGAATCCACGCTAAACCTTGCGGCAAAGGGTTAATAGTTTTAACGGGTTTTGGATACTTTTCTCCAAAAGCAATTTTCACGTAAATATAGGGCATATTGAGCCCTGCTCGGGCGAAAAACTCGTGCGTGGTGAAAAAACGCCCTATGTTAATTTCTGTGGGGTTGGGCACATTATCTTTATCATAGGTTAAGTCAACACTAAAAATTCCATGTGGGTTTTCGTCTATGGCTAATATCGCTTCTTTCGCGATTCTGTCTAAATTTCTGTCGCTTACGGTGACTCCTGTTCCAGTAATGCCAGTAATGCCAGACGGAGCGCGGTCAGCAAACTCCCAATATATTCTTTTTCTACTCTGGGCTATTATCAACTTCCCTTTATTCCATAGTGATTGCCAGGTAATAGATTGAGGAGACAAATATTCTGCTGCCATAAAATGACCCCAGCCATCCTTAAAGTCAATCCATGATTTGGCAATCTTGTATTTGTCAACTAATAATGAGCCCCTGCCAGACGCCCCCTCAACATTGCGAATCCATATTCTGTTTCCTAAAGCTCTAAAAGCATTTTTTAAATCATTTTCATTGTTAATCGGCAAGCTTTTGGGTTGTGGCAATTTTCCCTTCATCCATATCTTGCTTGTTGCTAATTTATTTTGACAAAGTGCAACCGTTTTTTTGCTTGGCAAAAAACTTTTAATAGAAAATTTTTCCCTATTTTTTGATATAACCCCAATCTCAACATCATTTTGAGTATGTATAAATTCTGCGCCGGTTTCTTTAATTATGTCTTTTAAGACAACTATAAAGTCTGAATCAGCGGCTTGAGGGACCAAATATTTTTTATCTGTCTCAGCCCTCTGCAGATAAAATTTATTACAATCAGTTCCAATGAAATAAAACTTCTCTGGGGAAAGTTTAAGAGACCTAACAAAATTTACTGCTGGAGTGCCGCCAGCACTAGTAATCAAAATTTTTTTTGAACTACTAACGGGGTTCATAAAGAAATTTTCATGCCTCCATTCTCAATCGACCTGTTTGCCGCCTCTAATATCTTTACTACCCGCAGACCTGATTCGCCGTCGGTTAATGGTCTTTTACTCTCTCTAATGCATTCCATAAAATGTTCGGCTACTTTTTCTAAGGCCTCGGTTTGGTCGAGTTTGGGAATGACGATGTCTCCGCTTCTGTAAAGGGGAGCAAAAGGCGTAACTTCGGAAGGGTCAATGTCAACACCTCTGTCATAAATCTTTATTTTTTCTGTCGGCTCCACGTCGTCATAAAGAACCATTTTTTTGTCGCCGCCAAGCAACACTCTTCTGATTTTCAAAGGCGACAACCAGCTAACGCGAATGTAGCTCATGAGTCCTTCTTCGTGTTCTAGAATAACATGAGCCATTTCTTCTTTCTTATCGAAAACATGACTTGACCCGCTAGTGGAAACATTTATCGGTTTTTGCTTAATCAAATAATCAATGATTGCAACGTCATGAGAAGCCAAGTCCCAGATTACGTTTGTATCTGAACGAACTAAACCAAGATTTACTCTTTCTGAGTCGTAATAATAAATTTTACCCAGCTCCCCTTTGTCAATCAGCTCTTTTATCTTTCTTACTGCGCCCGTATACACAAAAGTATAGTCAACCATCAAGACCCGATTTTTCTCTTTTGCTAGCTGGATTAGTTCTTCAGCCTCCGCAGAAGATGAAGCGATTGGCTTCTCTATAAGAACGTGCTTTCCCGCCAGTAGCGCTTCTTTGGCTATTGCGAAATGCGTAGCTAAAGAAGTGGCTATGCAAATAGCTTGAACATTTTCATCTTTCAAGATATCTTTGTAGTCCTGGGTAATATTGATAGCTGGGTAGATTTTTTTAACCTTACTTAGTTTTTCTCTGTTTATGTCACAAGCAAAATTAACTTCGCAATTTTCGAGCTGATAGAAATTTCTAAGTAAATTCGGCCCCCAATAACCCAAACCTATAACGGCTATTTTAATTGGCATTTTCTAAACCTATAATTTTAAATATTTCTTCAAACCTTTTTTCAAAAGTGTGGT
>CAYJRW010000018.1:0-10925 GCA_964372865.1 uncultured Candidatus Saccharibacteria bacterium
TAACTCCAACTGCATACTTTGTCCCTACAAATTTTGCCAAATTGTCTTCAAACTTGGAAACCTCCTCTCTCAAAATGAGAGCGCCTCTTTCCAGGCAATCCCAAAAAGCGCTGACAAGTTCTCCTTTGTGCTCTTTGGCAAACCGCCGGTAGCTGTTGTTAATAAAATTTATGCGATACTCCATATGTGAAGTATATATTGATTTTCTCCAAAAATCAAGGCATATTCAATTTACAGCTCCTAATGTTTTAAATAGCCGGAAAGGAGAGTCGGCAAATGAGGATAGAATGTCTGTATAGCCAGGGCAGCGCGCCATATCGGGAAGACGGACTTGTTGCAACTCGGAACCTTTTTGGAGTTCTTGACGGCGTTAGCGCGCCGTATGCTCCCAAGTATCCGATTAAGAAGTTTAACGGGATGTCGGGTGGAGAGATGGTATCGCGGCTTTGCGAGCGCATATGCCATATCCAGCCAGACATGAACCTGCAACTGTTAATCCATCTTTTAAATGAAGCGGTTGGCAACGAACAACAATTTGGTGGCGTCTCTCGCGACGATGCTGGTGAGCTTGCCGGGGCCACGTTCGCTTTTGCGCAAATTGAAGAGCAGATGATTACAGTCCTCCAGACAGGCGATTGTCTGGCAGTGATTGAGATTAAGAGCGGCGAACTCGTCGTAACCCCTAACCAGGTGCGGCATCATGACGAGCAAATGACTGCTCAAATTGAGTATATCCAGCGCCAAGTCGCGCAGGACCTGTTTGGTATGTTGCCAGAAAAAGTGCCAGAAGACAAGCGCGGGAAGGTGCGAGACGAAATGTTAAACCGATTTTATGAGACGCTCCAAAGTGCCAGACGAGAAGCAGTCAATAAACCCGGCAGACAGCAAGGATACGGACTACTCAATGGCCAGCCAGAACTTCAGTATTTCCTTTGGGAAAAAAGTTTTTGGCACAATGGTGTGAGTACAATAATCCTTTTATCCGACGGCATCGTGCCGTGGACTATAATGAGGTCTGCGCACGATGAGGCGATCGGCCACATCGTGTTTAATGAGTTTAGGAATAACGGCCTTGCAGGACTCTTACTTCGGGCGCGCGGCATAGAAGCCCAGAACGCCGATACTGCCTATTTAGACCATGCCGCCGAAGCCACTGCAGTGGCTATTCAATTCTGATTTTAAAAAAACGCCCCGTTGGCAAGGCTGACGAGCAGCCTGCCGCGGGGTTTTCTTATTTACTAAAAAATATGCTAAGCTCCCTATACCATTTTCTTCTAAACCGTTATCGCATTATCTTCTGGGCCGCAGAGACAATATCTTTTGAGGTTATATAATAAGCTTTTTCTAAGGTTCGACTCATGGGAGCTGGCGTGTCTGGCAAACACACCCTGACAGCCGGCGCTTTCATGCGAAAGCGCTCCTCTGACACCCGAGCTAAAATTTCTCCAGCCACACTGCCCGTGCACCAAGCAGCTTCGGTTACAAGCAATCTACGAGTTTTCTTCAAAGAGCTGATTATCAATTTCATATCAAGGGGCTTAACCGTCCTCACATCAATTACTTCAGCTGAAACTCCTTGTTTTGCCAGTTCTTTAGCAGCCTTCATTGCTTCTTTTGCCATATACGAGACAGCCACGATTGTTACGTCCTGCCCTCGCCTTCTAATGATTCCTTTACCAATAGGCACTTTGTATATTTTCTTTGGCACTTCTCCTTTATCTGAATACAGCCAGCGGTCGTCAATATAAACCACGGGGTTGTTGTCCAAAATTGCCGCTATCATCAGCCCTTTTGCGTCATAAGGAGTTGAGGGCATTACTACCTTTAACCCGGGGAGATGGGCAAACAAAGCTTGCAACGCTTGCGAGTGTTGAGCTCCTTGTTCTTTCCCTCGGTTAATCACTCCCCAGATTACCATTGGCACCATTGACCTTCCTCCAAACATATAATACCAGTTAGCCGCTTCATTGATAATTGGTTCCAATCCATAGACCATAAAATCTAATCTTGGATGTATAACCACAGGCCTCATGCCGGCTATTGCCGCCCCTACCCCAGCTCCGGTCATGGCAGCTTCTGAAACGGGCGGATCAATCACCCTGTCTTCACCAAATCTTTTGAGCAAACCATCGCAAGTTTTCGCTACGTACCAAGGGCTTTTTGAACCTTGGCCTAAAACAAACACAGAGCTGTCTTTTGCCATCATTTGATGCAAGGCTTCGTTAATGGCTAAGGCGAAGGAAAGTTTACGCAAAGACATATTTTTGTAGCTCACTGGTCTTGGGGTAGGCGCTTTTTTGCGCGAAGATATGCGCGGCCTGCACCTCTCTTTTCGCTTTTTCCTTTAATGCTGCTATTTCTCTTCCTGAAACTTTTCGCTGTTTCAAAACCCTTTCAAACAGAATCAAGGGATCTTTCTTTTTCCATTGTTCAATTTCTTTTTTGGGCCTGACATCTGTATGGTATCCTTGAATATTGTCATCCGGTCCCACGTGACCCCGCAACCTGTAAGTTCTAAACTCCACAAACACTGGACCTTTGCCTCTCAAAAGATAATCTCTGGCTTTTTTTGCGGTTTCAAACACTTTCAAAACATCGTTGCCGTTAACGCGAAAACTTAAAATTTTAAAAGGTTTGGCAACCTCCCAAATATTGTCAGCTGCCCGAAACTCCAGCAAAGGCAGGTGCGTAGAATAAAAGTTATTTTCGCAAGCAAAAAGTACGGGAAGTTTATACAAAGAGGCAATGTTCAAGGACTCATACAATATCCCTTCTGAGGTTGCGCCGTCGCCAAAAAAACTGACCACTGCTCTTTTCTCTCTTTTAATTTTTGCGGATAGAGCTGCTCCCACCGCCAAAGATACGGTCCCTGCCACCATCGGAGTAGAGCCCATAAAACTTACTTCCGGTGCTATCACATGCATTGACCCGCCTCTGCCACGGGAGCATCCAGTTTCTTTCCCATAAATTTCAGCCATCAGCTTTTTTATCTCTCCGCCCTTTGCCAGGTAATGCCCGTGCGAACGATGATAACCAAAAGCTATGTCTTGTTTTTTTAAAGCGGCTGACACTCCCACTGCGATGGCTTCCTCGCCGGAATACAAATGACAAGGAGTGCCAACTATCCCTGACAAAATTGGCTCTACCAAACTCTCTTCAAAAAGCCGAATGCGGAGCATCTGGTGATACAGATTTTTTAAAAAAGCTTTTGGAAACATTAATCTATTGAAAAATTTTTAATATTGTTTTGGAAATTATTTTCAGGTCAAGCCAGAAAGAGCGATTTTTCACGTATGCTATCTGAAGCCGCTTTTTTTCAGGCCATATCTTTTCCTGGTATGCCTTTTCGGGGTCTGGACTGCCTCTTAAAATTTCGCTTTCGTGAAAATTCCACAAAGAGGCTAAATCAGTCATGCCCGGCCGTATAGAAAGAATAGCATTTCTTTCCTCATCTGTCATCATATCAACGTACATTTTAACTTCGGGCCTGGGACCTACCAAACTCATTTCTCCCTTCAAAACGTTAATCAGTTGCGGCAGCTCATCCAGCTGGTATTTTTTTAGAAAATGGCCAACTTTCAGTAATCTTGGATCGTCGCCTGCTGTTGAAAGACCTCCCAATTTTTCGGCGTCTGGCACCATTGTCCTGAACTTAAAAATCCTGAAAGGTTTTCCTTCTTTGCCAATTCTCACTCCCCTGTAAAAAACGGGCCCCGGCGACTCCATTTTTATCAAAAAAGCAATCGCGAAAAACAAGGACAACATCACAATCAGTCCAAATAAGGAAAATGTAAAATCAAATAATCTCTTTATCATATATTTATATTTAATATTTAAATCTCATTTAATACATATAATTTTGCCATGGCATTTTTATATGTAAGGTTGTTGTGTTTTTAGCGAAGTAATTTGAATAAGCCCAAAGCAGAACCTAAACCATAGCCAAAATGCCGGGCCCCAAAAGCAAAAGGCAATATAAAGAACAACCTTAAATCCTTTTCTCTAAAAGCAATCTGCAGAGAAAAAAACAAAGAGAACAAAATATATGGCCAAAAGGTAATGGGCAAAGTCAAAATAAAAATCAGTGGAATATAGTGCCTTAATTTAAAGGGCATTCTGACAAATTTTAAGGGCAAAATGGCCCAGATGCCATCCTGAATATTGTGCAAGAAAAAATCAAAAATAGTGGTCTTCGGATAGTAATAAGAAACAATGTCAGGATGCAAAATAATTTTTCCGCCTGCCGATTTCAACCGCAAATTGAATTCCAAGTCCTGGCTTCGTATGAGATTTTCGTTAAAAAAACCTATTTTGTCAAAGACCTCTCTTTTGTAGCATCCGCCAAAAACCGTATCTACTTCTTTGACTTTTGCTGTACCCACCCTAAAATCTGAGGAAGCTCCAAATATGTGAGAAATCGTCAGGGCAATTGCTTTAGCGACAATTGTATTTTCCTTAGGAAGTGTCTTCATCCTGCCTCCAATATTATCGGCATTATGTTCGCGCAGATACTTCACGCATTTTGAAACATAGTCCTTTTCATAACCTGCATGCGCATCCATCCTAATTATCACTACTCCCTGGCTGTTTTTTATTCCAATATTCAAGCCAAAAGGAGTATATTTTTTAGGATTATCCAGCAACCTTAAATTTCCAATTTTTGATTTCCAATTTTCAATTATTTCTCTGGTTTTGTCTGAGGAGCTTCCATCAACAACTAAAACTTCCGTTTTATCTTTGGGATAATCCTGTTCTAAAATTGTCTCCAGGCACTTGCCAATGTAGCTTTCCTCATTTCTGCAAGGAATTATTATTGAGACAATGGGAGTCATAATTTATTTATTGCTATTTTTCTTCGTTCGCGCAAGCGAGCGTCATCAAGCGCAGTGTGCGAGATGAAACGAAGTCTCAGCGAGCCTGCAAGGAATAATAATTGAAACGTATTCAAATACCATATCACTTTTTCAGACCGCTAAAAATAAATACTACTTTAAAAGCGTAATTTCTCAGAAAAGGCAACCTCAATAATATTCTATCAATAAATTCCAGTGAGTTTAATAATAATCTTCCCCCGATTAACTTCAAAAAAGGAAATGCCAGCCAGGAAGTTAAGTGAAAATAGTAAACTTTAATGTTGCTAAAGTATTTTTTTGCTTCCTCCAAGTCCTTATTTTGAAAAATATGCTCTGTCGCCCACTCTGTTCTTTTGCCGGTTAGTTTATTTAATTTTCTTCTTAAATTAGTAAAGGGGTTATGGCCAAATGTCTCAACGCCAATTAAAACGCCTTTTGGTTTCAAAACACGAGCCAGCTCTGGATATGCCTGCCTCAAATCAATTGAAGAGAAGGCTGCGCCGTCAAAAATAACTTCAAAAGAATTTTCTGGAAAATCCATTTTTTCGCAATCCATTTTCAAAAATTCAACCTTTTCCCATACTCCTCCTTTTTTTGCCCCTTCTTTGGCTACTTGTAACGATTTTTCCGATAAGTCAATACCAATTACTTTTTCAGCTCCTATCTTGGCAATCTCTATAGCGTGAATGCCGTTGCCGCAGCCGTAATCCAAAACAACTTTACCTTTGCAGTAATTTCCAAGTAATTTATAAAGAAACTGATAACTGCCTAAAATCAACGGTTCAAACCCCTCGAAATCGCCAGTTTGCAAGTGACGCCCTGCAAGGGCTTGCTTATCATAATATTCAATTTCTGCTTTTTTCCTTGGCTCCATGATACAAAGCTGCCATAGTTAGGCCCGCAAAAAACCAATAGGTCATATTTGCTTTTACGACTATAAAGGCGTCAACGACGATGGACATAAAAAGCATGGTCAAAGTTGTTACTATTAAACCTGCTCCAAGGCCTGCAGTCAAATCTTCATTTCGTTTGAACCCTTTCCAGGCAATGTTAAGAATAGCGGCCATAAGAACTAAAAAAGCGATGCTTCCAACAATGCCTGTTTCTATAAAATTGCGCAGGTAATGATTGTGGCTTTCAGGACCCAACAAAATAGCGCCTTTGCCATAACCAAATACATAAATTAATGGACGTTGAATAGTTTCCTGAATTAAGGTATGTCGAATAGCTTCCTGGAGCTGAAGTGCTGAGACGGCAAAACGAGTTCTTTGTGTGTCAGGCAATAAATCCGAAGGAGATAGTATCTCCATCAAACGCTCAGCGCCTGCAAGATTGGGAAGTATCAAGGCAAAATAGACAAAAAATGTAAAAGAGATAACTAAGATAAAAAGCCAGAAAGAAGCTATTACAGCTTTTAGGGTTTTTTCTTTTAAAATATAAAAAAGCATACTAACTGCTAAAGCAAAGAAAAGCCCAACAAGAACTGTTTTGGAAAGAGCGCCGAGTATGCCGGCGATAATAGTCAAAATTGCCACAAGATGGAGGTATTCTTTTTTTAGCGAAATGCCTTTTCTCCAAAAAGAATACAGCCACCAATTGAACAAAAAAATAAATAAAAGCAAAAAGAAAGCGCCGGTCGGAAAAACTCCCCATTCATTGAGAGCAGAAGTTCCATACTCTCCCCTTCTACCTATTACAAAAAGCTGCATTAATACCCAGGCTATGTTGGCTAACCCCACTAAAAGCCATGCCCGTATCAAGGTATTTAACGCAAGTAAATTTCTGAGGTGAAAAAAAGTAAAAAAATACACAAAAAAGAGCTGCAGTTCTTTGGCAAAATAAAAAGCTCCTCTCACAATATTTAAATTTCCTAAAAGCAAGTTAATCAACAAGCTCAAGAAACCTGCGCCCAACCAAAAAAGTATTGGTAATAAAAGGGGCGGCTTTTCCATTTTCCCCTGCCTTGATTTTAAGATGGCGGCCATCCAGAAAAAGAACAAAATAAGAATCCAGATATCTTCTCCTCGGATATCAATCACCCGTTCCAATCCTCTGATGGTGCCAATGGGAAAACGAGGAGTCAGTCCAATCGTCAGCGCCAGAACGATTAATAAAAGCGTGGGCAAAATTATTTTTTTAAAATCTGTCATTTAAACTTTTTCTGAATTATATATAATAGATGAATATATGGATAAACTCAAGCATACATTCCAGCAATTCATCTTTTGGTCTGAAAAATACACCGGCACCAGTATGAACTATGTGGTGGGCGGAGGACTTTGGTTAATAGGAGGAAAACTCGCTCTCCTGATTATTTCTTTTGTTTTGATGCTGGCTTTTGCCAACTGGCTGCCAAGAGAAACCTACGGCAAATACCAGTACCTCATCGCCATAATATCAACTCTTTCCATATTCGCTCTTCCCGGAATTCACACATCATTAGTAAAGAGCATAGCCCAAGGAAAGGAAGGAACACTGAGTTTAGCCATGCGCGAGAAAATAAGGTGGGGACTGCTTGGCTCTTTTTTTGCCTTTCTAATAGGTGTTTGGTATTTTTGGCAGGGCAACCAGCTTTTGGCAGCGGCTTTTTTCATGGGGGCGGTATTTTTGCCTCTTCTTGAGTCGTTTCAGATTTATCTTTATTTTTGGAACGGAAAGAAGAGATTTGACATGCAAGCAAAATATGAAGTGTTTTCTGCGGCGATGGTGGCCTTAACTCTCTTAGCCGCGCTTTATATCAGCGACAACCTGTTAGTAATTATTTTCGCCTTTCTCTTTGGCCACACTGTTTTTGACTGGCTGCTTTACAGAAAAACTCTCAGGTACGTTGTGCGAAAAGAAGAGAGCTTGGAAGCAATATCTTTTGGCAAACACCTAACCATTATGGGTTTCCTTTCCGTGGCGGCAACTCACCTGGACAAACTATTGCTGTGGAAATTCCTGGGAGCGGCTGAGGTCGCTGTCTACTCTTTCGCCCAGCTGCCGATCACCAAAATAATCAATGTCATTCCCATTACCTCATTGGCCTTGCCAAGGTTGGGCGAATACGACATAAAAGGGAAGAAGCTGAACATTATAAAAAAGTTCTATAAGTTGTTTTTTGTTTTCTTGCCTCTTGCTTTGCTTTTAGCTCTGGCTGCTCCACTAATATATAAACTATTGCTGCCGCAGTACTTGGAATCAGTTATCTACTTTCAGGCGCTTTCTTTGCTGATTGCTTTGTCGCCGTTTTCTCTTCTAAATGCCGCCTTGGTTGCTGACTTGCGCCAAAAGGACTTATACGTAATCAACACAGCTTCGCCTATCTTGAAAATAGCGCTTTTTCTGATGCTTACTCCATTTTGGGGAATCTGGGGCGTGGCAGCCACCATGCTTATCATCCAAGTTATCATCAGCTGCCTCACCCTATTTTACTTCCTTAAAATCTAGCCAAAAGTTGGAGCCAGTCATTTTTAAATCTATCTGCGGTAAAATTTTTGGCAAAGTTATAACCCGCTTCTCCTAGCTTTTGTCTTTCTTCTGGATGGTTTAGCAGATATTCCACTTTCTCTGCTAACGAATTAAAATCTTCATAGATTATTTGCTTTCCTCCCTCCAATAATTCTCTCATGCCTCCTTGGCCTGAGCCAATGACGGGTCTTTTTAGAAGCATTGCCTCATGAGTGGTCCTGCACCAGCCTTCCGGAAATTGCGACATAGTAACAACTACCGAAGCTGCTGCCAAGAGTTTTAAATAATCTTCATAGCCAACTTGCAAATTTTTAGCAGGAATTCTTACCTGCTGCTCGCCCGAGGTAACCAGGTGGGCATTAATGTGCTTTAAAGCCTCGTAGCTATCAGCCACTCCTTTTGCTTTTTGGCAATCGCCCAAGTACACAATGGGTTTTCCAAGAAGTTTGTATTTTTTTTTAAACTGCTCAATTTTGTCTAAAGGTATATTATAAAGCGCTGGTTCAAAGCCGTTATAAATAAGACGGACATTGCGATAACCCTTTTTTTCAAAGAACTTTTGCCAAAATTTGGAAACAACAACGATAGTCTCAACTTTTCTTAAATTTTGCAAAATTAAGGGGGTGAGAAAGAAAAACATAAACTTTACCAATGGAGACGCAAGAGAATAATCAATATGGTGCACAAGAGCTATGGTCTTTGACGGTTTTTTGTTTAAAAGTATACAAGAGTCCCAATCCCTGATCACTACATCGTAATCCCTTGCATTAACTGATTTCAAAAGGTTTCTCAGTACTTTTATAATTTTTAAGTATAAAGGCATTTCGTTGTCAGGAGATAAATTTAAGCTGGAAACCTGAAAATGACCGGATATTTCGTCTCCAAGCATGGCTGCATAAACAAAGCCGCCTTTGCCCTTGACCGGTTTATATGTTGAAATAAGCACTTTTTTTAGTTCTTGCTGCATAAAATGTCTATATAGCCGGATTTAGATAACTCCGGTTTTTCCAAGGGCAGAATCTGGCTGAAACCAAGGTCTCGCAGCTGTTTTAAAAAGTCGTCGGGCGCAACACCGGCCAGAGACAGAGCTCCGGCATTAAATTCCACGACAAGCTTCAAGTTTTTTGACCGCCTTATCGTTTTTTCAGCGCCTCTTAATACTCTGGATTCCGCCCCTTCAACGTCTATTTTCATAAAATCAACACTTCCCATTAAGCCAAGCTCTTCTAAAACGTCGTCTAAAAGCTCTGCTCTGACTTTCAGCTTTTGCTTTAGCTCATAACCCGCAGGGTCTCTCTCAGTTAGCGCGGAAACGTCGTAAAAACTGTGTTTCCCCGACCCTTTGACTTCAAAAAATTCAACAGTTTCTCTTTTGTCAGAAAGAGCAAAGGGGAAGAGTTTAAGGTTGGGATATACTGAGGGCGGAACATTAAAAGAAAGGAGTTCAAAAGTTGCGGGATGGGGCTCAAACGCCAAAACGTTACCTTCTGGGCCTGCAAGCTCTGAAAAAATTCTGGTGTAATATCCAATGTGCGCGCCTGCATCAACCACAACCATGCCTGGCCTGATAATCTTCTTGCATGCTTTCAGGGTCTCTGACTCATACCACCTCAAAAGAAATCTCAGCCTGGTGCCCCAGGGGTCTGTCTGAAAAAGCTTCATTCTTTTTTGAAAAGAAAGCAGTTTGATTAGAGGTTCTGCAAAAAATTTTACCGGCCAGGAGTTATTCCCTAAATATCTACCTCCAAGAATACGTCTCCTAAACCCCTGGTATATTCTTGAAACGTAAAACTCTTTTCGAGCATTCATATCTTAGTTTTCTCTTAGTTTTCTCGCTTACAAACGCTTGGCTAACGCCTTTAGCCAGCGCACACGCTTGAATAATAGCCACATTAGAGTAAATAACGGGGCAAGCAGGCGGAGCTGAATTATTTTTCCGCGGCTCATCACAGGATATAAAAGCTGATTTTCTTTTTTATTAGAAACACACTTTGTGCCGCGTTCCTCCGGGCTGGCACCAGGCTCCAGCTCTTTCACAACAAAAGCAGGTATAGACCCGACTGCGGCAAAACCATGAGAATACAGGATTGTTTCATAATTAAAATCAGATGAAAGCGACCTATCTATCTTTCCAAACCATAACTCCTGAGCTGAACTCAAATCAATGCCCAAATGCTGGCCGTAGAACTTATATAAACCGAATGCTGTCGCTATTGGAGGGTAGTTATTAACTAATAGCTTGGCGGCTTCTCTCGTAAAAACAATCATGCCTGCTCCAATATTCCAATTAACGGTATACCCTTCTCTATATTCTAAAACTCTGCTTTCAAAATTTCTGACTGTGGCCGCACCGGCTGCGATTCCGTCTCGGGCTGAAAGCCTAAACAATTGCATCAGCTTGGCAAACCAGCCCTTTTTAAACAGAATGTCGTTTTCAATTAGCCCGCAGTAATCATACCTTAGTTCCAACAACCTTTTTAATCCAAATTGAATTGTTTTGTCAGGTCCCCCTTTAATGTCTAAATAATATTCCCTAAGTTTTGCGTTCTTAAAAGGATAAATTTTAGGTAGTTTACGTGCTTCATTATTTTCGCTGCCGTCCAACCACAAAATATCGTATCC
>CAYJRW010000019.1:0-10442 GCA_964372865.1 uncultured Candidatus Saccharibacteria bacterium
ACTTCACTTTACCCCCGGCGCCAAACAAAAATGGACAAAAAAATGAAAGAGGTAATAACTGAGATTCTAAAAATATCTGTCAACGCGCCCTCAGGTCACAACTGTCAACCCTGGAGATTTATGGTAAAGGAAGATGACCTTTTTGTCTGGAATATTCCAGGTAAAGACAAGACCTTATTTAATTATCAACAGAGGGGGTCACTGATTGGTCAAGGAGCTTTGATTGAGAATATTGTTATTAGTGCTTGGGGAAAAGGATATCAAGCAAATGTAATTTTATTTCCTCAAGCAGAAGAACAAGATTTAATAGCCCAGATAAATCTTGAAAAAAACAGTAGTGCTTACCCATATTGCCATCTTTTTCCATGTATCTCGGAGCGAGCCACCAACAGAAGGCCTTATAAGAAAATTCCTTTTAAGATGGAAGACGGCAGAAAGCTGGAAGAATTTTTTGAAGAAGTTAAGAAAGTAGGATTTGAAATTGTCTTGACCCAAGACGAAAGAACAATTCATCAGGCAGCCAATGCGCTGAGTATGGCAGATAGGTTAGTTTTTGAAAATCCCTATATCCACAAAGCTTTGTTTGACAACGTCAACTGGACCTTAAAAGAAGAGCTAGAAAAACGAGAGGGCTTATACGTGGGCACTAAAGAACTATCTTTTTTGGAAAGAGTTATATTTAGATACTTTCTCAGCAAGTGGAGCATGGTAAGCAGATTAAGCAAAATCAGGATATCAGAAAAAGCTGCCCAGAAAAGACAAAAACTTTACCAGCAATGTTCAGCCATCGGATTAATATTAACTCCCAATGATACGCCGCAGAGTTTTGTGGAATCGGGCAGAATTCTACAGCGATTTTGGCTTTATATAACTTCTTTGGGTTTAAGTTTTCAGCCAATATCAGTGGGGCTTTTATATTTAGGGCAAAGATTGCAGAGAGAACTCGTCCCTGAATTTACTACCAAGCAGGCAGAATTAGTTAAAGATGCGTATCAAAACGTCACAGGTATTTTTAAAATATCGGGAAGCATCCCTGTTTTTAGCTTCAGATTAGGATATGCCAACCCTCCTTCGGCGGTTTCCATAAAAACCCTCCCGGAGATAGCTTACTATGATTGATAATATTTTTACACCATTTTTATTTTTACAGAATCTGGATTTGCTAACCGTCGGTTTGACCGTAGCTGCCACCGTGGTTTTGGGATTCTCTGTTTATTTTTCAAATAAAAAGAGCATAACCAATAAAGTTTTTTTCGCTTTCGTTATCGTTACTGCTTTATGGGGGAGTATAAATTATGCTTTTTATAACATACCAGATGTTGATATCGCCTTTTGGTTTTTAAAGATGGTGTTATTCTTTGCCGCTTGGCAGGCATTTACCCTGTTTACTTTTTTCTATGTTTTTCCAAGCCCAGAAATAAATTTCCCGCATTGGTATAAATTTATTCTATTTCCCTTAGTCCTGTTAACCTCCGCACTTACCCTAACTCACTTAGTTCTCAAAGAGGTGTCGGCAGTGGCTGATAGTAGAATTACTGAAGCTGCCAACGGCCCTCTTATGCCTCTTTTTGGCGTCTTAGCGTCTTTCTTGGTGTTTACAGGTATATTCATCTTGCTAAAAAAGATGAGAAGAGTAGATAAACAAGAGAGAAAATCTTTTGGACTGATTCTTTTGGGAGTTCTAATTACCTTTACCCTAATAATTATTTTTAACCTTATCCTTCCTACCTTAGCAGATGATACAAGGTTTGTGCCGTTTGGCGCTTTGTTCGTTTTTCCATTTATCACATTTACATCTTACGCAATATTGAGATACAGACTTTTTAATATCAGGATAGCAGGAGTCGTCGTTCTAGTATTTTTGTTATCAATAGTTACTTTCTTTGAGGTGATTCTGGCGCGAGAGTTGGCGCTGATTATTTACAGGAGCTCTATTTTAGTTCTTATTCTTGCCTTTGGAGTGCTTTTGATTAGGGGGGTGATGCGAGAAGTGGAACAAAGAGAAAAGTTGGCTGATTTGAATAAGAAGTTGCAGGCGGCGTACGAAGAGGTGGACAGGTTGTCAAAAGCAAAATCAGAATTTATTTCCATTGCTTCACATCAGTTGAGGACGCCACTTTCTGCAATAAAGGGATATATTTCAATGATTAGCGAGGGTACTTATGGTAAATTGCCTGAAAGAGCTAAAAGGCCTTTGGAAAATGTTTATCTATCAAATGAGCGGTTGATGAATTTGGTGAATAATCTTTTGGATATTTCAAGAATTGAAGCAGGCAGAATGGAGTTTGAGCCGCAAGAAACGCAGGTTGAAGAAATTGTTGACAGCGTTGTTCAGGAATTGAAAATTACGGCAGAGCAAAAAAAACTTTATCTCCAGTGGGAAAAAACGAAAATTCCTTTGCCCAAGCTTTCTCTAGACAGAGACAAAATGAGGCAGGTATTTCTGAATCTTATAGATAACGCCATAAAATATACTCAGCAAGGAGGAATAACAATAGAACTGAAAATTATAAACTCTAAACTACAAACTATTATTAGGGATACCGGCGAAGGCATGGCAAAAGATGATTTAACAAAAATCTTTGGGTCTTTTTCTCGGGGAACCACGGGAACTCAGCTGTCCGCGGAAGGGGCAGGCCTTGGTCTTTATATTGCCAGAAAGTTTGTGGAGATGCACAAAGGCAGAGTGTGGGCAGAATCAGAAGGCAAAAGCAAAGGGTCAACCTTCTATGTTGAACTGCCAATAAAATAAGATGGCTAAATATTTTTACACAGCAAGGACGCAAAGCGGAGATTTAAGGTCAGGGACAATGGAAGCCAAAGACACCCATGAATTGTCAAGGTCTTTGCGGCAAGAAGGATATCTTTTAGTTCAGGCCTCTTTGGAAGAAGGAGGCAAAAAAAGCCTCTTGTCTGCTTTTTCTGCTGGGTGGCAATATGCCTTGCCTGTATTTGGGAGAGTTGGGCTGAAAGAAAAAATGTTTTTTACCAGAAACTTGAAAGTAATGGTTGCTTCCGGCATATCTTTGCCCCGTGCGTTGAAAATTTTGGCAGGACAGACAAGGAGTAAAAAATTTAAGTCATCCCTCATAGATGTTTCAGAAGGAATAACCAAAGGAGAAAGTTTTTCTCAAGCCCTTTCCAGGCATTCAGATATTTTCCCGGAGCTTTTCCAGAATATGATAAAAGTTGGCGAGGAAGCAGGAACCTTAGAAGAGGTTTTAAGGGTTTTATCAGAGCAGATGGAAAAAGAACATGAGCTTAAGTCAAAAATTGTTGGAGCAGTGATTTACCCTGCGGTGATTGTTGCCGCTATGGTCGGCATCGGCATCTTGATGCTGGTGATGGTTGTTCCTCGTTTAGCTGAAACATTTAATGAACTGGGCGTTGAGCTGCCTGTCACCACACGTCTTGTAGTTGCCCTCGGAGTTTTTTTGTCTGAAAGGTGGTATCTTTTTTTGTTAATAATGATTGTCTTTTTGATTTTGTTGAGAATGGTTTTGAAATCAAGAATCGGACAACGCATCTCGGCTAATTTTTCCTTAAAAATTCCCGTTGTTTCAGGTCTTGTCAGAAAAACAAACTCTGCTTCTACGGCCAGAACACTAAGCTCTTTGATTGTAGCAGGCGTCCCCATTGTCAGGTCTCTGGAAATTATCTCTCACGCCCTGGGGAATATTTACTTTAGGGAAGCAATGGCCAAAGCAGCAGAAAAGGTCAGAAAGGGCGAAAAACTTTACCAGGCCTTAAAGCCATATCATAATCTTTACCCTCCTTTAGTTTTGGAAATGATTGAGATTGGTGAGGAAACAGGCGAGACATCGGGCATCTTGGCTAAATTAGCCGATTTTTACGAAGAAGAAGTGGCCAACGCCACTAAAAATTTATCAGCGGTGATTGAACCAGTATTGATGCTTTTTATCGGAGCAGTAGTCGGTTTTTTCGCCATCTCCATGATTCAGCCAATGTATTCAATGCTGCAGGCTATACAATGAAAAATAACGCTTTTACACTGATTGATGTTTTGGTAGGCACGGCGCTAATGCTGATTGTTTTTTTGGGAATTTTTGGCGCCTATCAGCTGGGACTACGAGTCGTCGGACAAAGTAAAAGTAGAATTATAGCCACTTCCATTGCCAACGGCGAACTGGAAAAAATTAGAAATCTGCCCTATGAGTCAATCGGCGTTCAAGGTTCTTTCCCAGACGGCGTTTTGGTAGCCACAAGCACAATTGTCCAAAATAATATCACTTTCACAACAGAAAGGAGAGTTGATTATGTTATTGATTCGGCTGACGGCGTAGCATCGCCCGACGATGATTGCCCTAATGATTATAAAAAAGCGGAAATCAGGGTTTCAGCCTTGGGTAACTTTGCGGTTGATATCTTGATGGTAACCGATATTTCTCCGGAAAATCTTGCCCAAGAATGCTCAGAGTCGGGCGGAATTCTTTCTGTTTCAGTATTTGATGCTTTGGGGGTAATGATCGCCTATCCTTTGATTGAAATAAAAAATCCCACCAACGATGAAACTTTGAAAACCGCTTCCCCGCTTGAAGGTACGCATTATTTTTCTCTGGCCACCTCAACTTATAAAGTTGTCGTTTCCAAATCTGCTTACAGTTCAGAAAGAACTTACGGGACAGGCCAAGTGACTACGCCGATAAATCCCCATCCAATAGTCTTGGAAGGTCAGCTTACAGAAATTAGTTTTTCCATTGACAGAGTTAGTTCCTTAACCGTTGGAACCCGGGGCGCTCAGGGCTCAGGTTACCCGGTTATCCATAATGTCACCTTTAATTTGCGAGGGGAAAAGCTTATTGGTTACGATGTTGGGGGAGCTCCAGTTTATAAATATTCTCAAAATCACACAACTAACGGCCCGGGCCAAGTAGCCGTCGCTAATTTAGAATGGGATTCTTATTATTTTTTAATCGTTGCACCTTCTTTGAGTTTAACTCAAATTGAATCGCCGCCTGGAGCCACCACCACTCAGCCGATTGCTTTGGCGCCCAACACTAATTTGACCGCCCGATTAGTTTTAAGCGCCGAAAATTCCCTTTTGATTACTGTTCAAAATAGCGAAACTTTAGAGCCGGTGTTTTCCGCCTCTGTCAGATTATATAACACGGCTTTGGGATATGATGCCACCCAATATACAGATGAAGCGGGTCAAACCTACTTTATTCCTTTGGAAGAAGCGGTTTACAATTTAGAGGTTCAGGCCTCAGGCTATACGAGCGTCGCAGACCAAGTTTCAGTTTCCGGGGAAACCACCAGAGTAATCCAATTACAACAAATAGAATAAATCCATGAAGGGGTTCACTTTAATTGAAACTTTAGTTGCCATTGGCATTTTCACCCTTATTATAATAGCTGTTGCTGGCTTTGTGGTAGCGGCTTACCGAACTTACGGTTATACCTGGGAGCAATCAATTGCCATTGACGAAGCCAGAAGAGGAATTGAAATAATGGTAAAAGAAATCAGAGAAATGAGAACCGGAGAGGACGGTTCCTATCCTGTTGAGAAAGCTGAAGACAAAGAATTCGTCTTTTATTCAGACATTGACCAGGACGGAAAAACGGAGAGAGTAAGATATTTTTTAGGAACAGTCAACTCGGGGAGTCAAATTGAAAAATGCCAGACATCTGTAAAGGGCGGAACTTGCAGCGTTGCGTTATCCAATTTTTTGCAAGGCACACTGGTTTCTGCCAAAGTAAAAGTTTCCTCAGACGGAGATTTGGGTGCCAGCCAAGAATATGCCGAGATTTTTGCCGATGGAATAAAGCTTGGCGATATTTGCAAAGGGGGCGGTTCTGGTTGTTCGGATTGCCCTGGAACCTGGCAGGGAACAACTATTTTTGATGTAACCAGTCAGGCAGGAGATGACTCAATTTCTTTTTTGGCCGATGCCACCACCCAGGTCGACCCTATCTGCCCCCATGCCATGAAATCACAATTTGAATTTTCCTGGACAGAAAATTTGGCAGGTCTGGCTCACGAGCTTAGAAAAGGAGTAATAAAGCCAGCGATTGGTGCTGGCGGAAAAATTATATATCCCGCTGACCAGGAAGATATTACCGTGTTAACTTCCTATGTAAGAAATGCACCGCCTATTTTTGAATATTTTGACCAGGACGGCAATAAAATTGAATCATATCCAGCTCGCTTGATTGACACCGATTTAATGAAAGTTTATTTGGTGGTCAATATTGACCCAAATCGCCCCCCCCAGGATTTTGAATTAGAATCCTATGTCCAACTCCGAAATCTCAAAATTGAATAACCAAGGCATCATAACCACTTATGTTCTGGTTTTTGGAGCAGTTTTTCTGATTTTATTAGGAGGACTTTTCGGATTTATTCTGCAGCAGTTAAGACAATCAGCGCAAAAAGCGGCTTTAAACGAGGCCTTACATATTTCCGAAGCCGGAATTAATTATTACCGCTGGTGTCTGAATAACGGGGTTGAAGCAAGCTGCCAGACTGAAAAGGATTATTTTGACCCGACTGCCAATTTAATGGGACATTTTTCTTTACAAACTACCACTCAACAAGCTTGCGGCCAAACTATTCAAAGGACAATTACTTCAACCGCTTGGACAAATAAATTCCCGAATCTCAAAAGAAAAGTCAGTGTTTTGTATGCCCGAGAATCAGTAGCCAAATTTTCCTATGTTTTAAACGATAATGTTTGGATTGGCTCTGACCACGAAATCAGAGGTCCTTACCATTCCAACGCCGGCATTAGATTTGACGGAGAAAACCAATCTTTGGTTACTTCAGCCAGAGACACCTGGCTTTGCACTTCTTCTTTTGGCTGCAATTATTTGAATTGTCCGGTCGGCTGCTCTCGGGAGGGTTCTGCCTGCCGCTGTTCGGGCGTTTTTACCACTACCAACATTTCTGACCCTGATTTATTCGACTGGCCTGTCCCGCCTTTTGATTTTGTCGGCATTACCGTTGACTTGGCTCAAATGAAAAATGTTGCCCAAACCTCCGGGGTTTACCTTCCGCCTTCGGTTGATGTCAACCCTCAGGGCAAGGGGTATCATATAAAATTTAAAAATGACGGCACCTTTGAGGCCTGGATAATCACCGCGCTTTCGCCGACTTACGCTTATTCTTTGGAAGAAGGCTGGCATTATGATTATTTCATCATTACCTCAGAATATCTTTACAATACCTACATCATTCCCTCGGCCTGTTCCGCCATTTTTATTGAAGACAATATCTGGCCGGAAGGCGTAGTTAAAGGAAAAGTGACTGTTGCTTCGGCAAATCTCATTAATCCGACTTTAGACACTGATGTGGTTTTGTTGGGAAATATAGATTATACAACAAGAGATGGTTCAGACGGCTTGGCTTTAATCGGCCAAAGAAATGTTTTAATCGGTCCCCAATCGCCAGACAAAATGGAGCTGAGAGGAATTTTCGTTGCTCAAAAAGGCCGTTTTTCCAGAAATCATTATCCCAACAACATCAGAGAAAAATTAGAGATTTTCGGAACTATTGTTAGCTCGGGCCGCGTCGGGACTAAATGGACTTCCGGCGGACAAGTGGTTTCCGGATATTTGAAAAGAGAAAGTTATTTTGATGCCAATTTAGTTTTCAGCTCGCCGCCTTTTGTCCCGCGCATTAGCCCAGACTTTAAAATTTTAAATTGGCAGGAGCTCTAATAAATTGATATACTGAATTATGGAAATTTTAACCATAAAACCGCAATCCTTCGGCCTGGATATTTCTGATTTGTCTTTGAAAATTGTAAAACTCAAGAAAAAAGGCAGGTTTTTGGGGCTGGCTTGTTTTGGCGAGACAAAAATTGAACCAGGGATAATCAAGGAAGGAGAGATTAGGGACGAAGATTCTCTGGTAAAAATTATAAAAAAAGCTCTGGCAAAAGTTAAAGGAGAGAAATTAAAAACAAAGTATGTTGTCGCTTCTCTGCCCGAAGAAAAGGCGTTTTTGCAAGTGATTCAGATGCCCAAAATGCCAGAAGAGGACTTAAAATCAGCAGTTATTTATGAGGCCGAAAATTACATTCCTTTGCCGATTGAAGAAGTTTATTTTGACTCTCAAGTTGTCAAGCCGGTGTTTGATAGTTTAGACCATTTTGACGTTTTGATAGCTGCTTTACCGAAAAAGACGGTAGACCCTTACTTGAGCTGCCTTAAAAAATCAGGCCTGCTTACGCAGACCTTGGAAATAGAATCCCTGGCGGTGGCCCGCTCTCTTGTTAAAAAGGAAATCAGCCCCTGGCCTTTGCTTTTGATTGATTTGGGAGCCACCAGAACCAGATTTATTGTTTATTCCGGCTATTCTTTGAGATTCACCGGCTCAATACCGGTTTCTTCACATAAATTTACAGAAACTATTGCCAAGAGCTTAGAGGTTGATTTCGGGAAGGCAGAGGAATTAAAAATAAAATATGGCTTGCAAATAACTAAAAAAGTTACTTTCAGTAAAAAAAGTAAAGGGTCTGAATTAGAGAGGATTATCGTTAAAGATAAAAAAATTTTTGAAACCCTTATCCCGGTTCTTACCGACTTGAAAGAACAAATCAAAAAATACCTTGATTATTACCAAACCCATGCTTCTCACGAGCATCTTCCTCCAGATGGCCGGGGGGTTTCAAAAATTTTTCTTTCAGGGGGCGGAGCAAATCTCAAGGGCTTGGCTGATTTTCTTTCGCTGGAATTTAAAATTCCTGTTGAAACAGGTAATCCCTGGATAAATATTTTGCCAGAGCCCTTAAAGGAAGTGCCGGAACTGAATTATGAGGAATCCTTGAAATATACCACAGCTTTGGGACTGGCACTTAGAGGAATTGAACCACTTTAACATGTAAGCATATAAACAATTTCTACCCCATTTTTGTTTAAATGTTTAGATGACCAATGATTAATTTGCTTCCGCCGCAATATAAGCAAGAATTGAAACAAGAAGCAAACTTCAGGCAGGTTTTAATATTGGGGATAATTTTTTTAGTTTTCTTAATTTCTTTATTTTTAATTTTGTTTTCAATCAAAATTTATACTCAAGGGCAGGTGGAGTCCATGAAATTCCTGGCCGGCATGGAAGAAGAAAAATCGCAACTCGCCGAAACTCGGGAGCTTAGCGAAAAAATAACAGAGGCCTCCCAAACAATTTTAAAACTGCAATCTTTCTACAACAACAGAATTGATTCAACCGAAATTCTGGAAAAGGTTTTCCTGACTCTACCAAAAGGGGTTTATTTAACTTCTGTGTCCTGGCAAAGAGAGGCGCTCCTGGTCGCTCTTTCTGGTTTTTCACCGAGCAGAGAGCTTTTATTTGAACTGAGAAATAATTTGCAAGAGCAAAGGCACTTTGGCGAAATTAATTTCCCGCCTCAAAATTGGATAAAGCCAACAAATATCGATTTTCAGGCAACCTTTAAAGTGAACCCTTGACTCAGCAAAAATATGACGATTAATCAGAAAATTTATGTTTTGGCGGCAACAATAACTTTATTGGCAGTTATCCTGGCTGCATTTCTGATTTACCCCACATTTGGCGCAATTCAAAAAAATTCAGAAGAGCTGATACTGGAGAAGGGAAAAATCAACCAGCTTTCCAGAGAAGCAGTCAGAAGACAAAAGGTGGAAAAGCTGTACCAGGCACATGAGCAGGATTTTAAAGTGATAAAACAGGTCTTTATTGATCCGGATATTCCTCTGGAATTGATTAGTTTTCTGGAAACAGCTGGTTTGAACTCAGAGGTTCAGCTTACAATTTCTTCAATAACAAAAAGAGCAGAAAGCAAAGACCCTTGGCCGAGTTTGTTGCTTCAGCTCTCAACAGACGGCTCCCCGGAAAACTTCCTGGAATTCCTGGAGCAGGTTGAAGCGAGTCCTTATTTGATAGAGGTTTTGGATTTAACCATCAGAAATACCGCAGCAACCTTGACGATAAAAGTTTTCACCAGATAACCTTATGTGGAAATTGGAAACAAGAAAGATAATCAAAATAGCCGAATTTTTAAAAAAGCTTCCTAAATCCGTGGCTGATCATGCGTTTTTCGTTTCTTTAATTCTCATTGCCATAGCAGCTATTTTAGGAATTGTACTCTACAAATACAGCTTTTTGACAGAAAGAAAAGAGCCGGAAATCGAAGAGCAACCCATGATTCTTGATGAGAAAGTCATCCAGGAAGTTTTAGAAATACGCCAGGAGCGTCAAAAACGGCTTGACCAAGCCCAATTTAAAGAGTATCCCAATCCCTTTTCCGTTGACTAAATAAAAAATTTTGGATAGAATCCTTTGGTAGACGCCCTCGTAGCTTAATTGGATAAAGCAGGACTCTTCTAAAGTCAAGACTGGAGGTCCGAGTCCTCCCGAGGGCACCATGGTGGCTATGGTGTAACAGCAGCATTAGAGTTTGTGGAACTCTCGGAGGCGGTGCAAATCCGCTTAGCCACCC
>CAYJRW010000020.1:0-9861 GCA_964372865.1 uncultured Candidatus Saccharibacteria bacterium
ACCTATTTTTTTTCTTCCAGTTTTACTTTTAGAGCTATCTCGTTCCTTTCCCTGAGTACCTTTAACGAGATTTCATCGTCAATTTTGTACTTTTGTAAAATATTTCCCAGAGGGTTTTCTTCCGTAATTTTTTCTCCGTTTATTTCCAAAATTATGTCGTATTCTGTTAGACCGGATTTGGCCGCTGAAGATCCTTTGACCACGGCCGTCTCACCCAAATTTTCTCTGATAACCAAGGCGCCGTATTCTGCAGGAAGTTTATGTATTTTGGCGATCTCTTTGTTTAAAACAATGTACCTTACCCCCAAAAAGGGCCTCTTGATTTTTCCGTATTTCATCACTTCTTCCAAATCCTTTCTTGCGTAGTTGATGGGTATGGCAAAACCGATGTTTTGAGCTCCCATAACCATTGCCGTGTTGATGCCAATGACTTTTCCTTCCATATCCACCAAAGGGCCGCCTGAATTCCCGGGGTTAATGGCGGCATCTGTCTGGATTAGTCCTCTGAGCTGGGCTGCCTGGGCACTAAAACCTGAAAAAGCAGTAATGGCTCTGGACATTCCAGAAATAATACCAGAGCTTACCGTGTCGTGAAACTCTCCCAAAGCGTTGCCCACAGCCACAACTTCCTGGCCTAGCTCAATTTTTTCCGAGTTGCCCAGTTCCAGAAAAGGGAAATTTCTGTCTTTTATTCTTAAAATGGCAATGTCAGAGATGGGGTCTCTGGAAATTACTTTGGCAGGATATGCTTTCTTGGGCTCCAAAATCACTGCATAGTCGGCTTCCGGATCAGCAACCACATGCTGGCTGGTCAAAACATAGCCGTCAGCCGATACTATGAAGCCAGAACCGCCGCCTATTTTTGTTTTTTCTTTTCCCTTTTCAAACTTTGGAACTACAACGTCTCTGCCGCCAAAAGGCATAAAATAAAAGCCCTCTACTTTGGGCAGGTCTTTGGAAACCACAACGGTAATGACAGCCGGACAAACCTTTTTGGCAATTTGGACGATTGGGGATTTTAGCATACAATTTATTTTATCATTAACGATTGTTGTCAACAAGTAAAACTTTTGGTAAGATGTTATTATGAAAACCAGCTTCGCTGGTTCTCCTGCCCGCCCTCCTAAAAGGAGGGGTACAGGAGCCCTGGGTTCATCATATGTCCGAACGAAAAGAAGGACGAGAGATGAACGGAGTTCAGCGAATAACCTCCCCAAGGTTAGAACCCGCAAAATTCTTCGTTAATTTTGCCCCTGTAGTTCAACGGATAGAATAGCTTCCTCCTAAGGAGCGGATAAAGGTTCAACTCCTTTCAGGGGCACTTTGGGCCCATAGCTCAGTTGGTTAGAGTGTTGGTATGGCATACCAAAGGTCGAGGGTTCGAGTCCCTCTGGGTCCACAAGGGCGATTAGCTCAGCGGTAGAGCGTTCGCTTGACGTGCGAAAGGTCACAGGTTCAAACCCTGTATCGCCCACAGAAAATATGAGCACCAAAATAGAAACATTTTTGCAGCCATTTTTGAAAAAAGATTTGCCAGATATCAGGCCTGGAGATACTGTTAGGGTTTACCAAAAAATCAAAGAAGGGGATAAAGAAAGGATTCAGACATTTGAGGGTCAGATCATTGCCAGAAAACACGGCAAAGAGGCGGGCTCAACAATAACCGTAAGAAACGTGATTTTGGGAGTGGGAGTGGAAAAAATTTTCCCCTTGCATTCCCCAGCAATAGAAAAAATAGAAGTTCTAAAAAGAGAAAAAGTAAGAAGAGCCAAGCTTTATTATTTGAGGAGAGCCAAAAGATAACAAGAGAATAAGCAGGCGGGCGCTGAAAACTTAGTTTTCATATTCCGTCTGCATTAGCATTTGAGCGGACGTGGCGGAACGGTATACGCGCAACGTTGAGGTCGTTGTGGGCGCAAGCCCGTGGAGGTTCAAATCCTCTCGTCCGCATTGGGCGACTAGCTCAGCTGATAGAGCGTCCGCCTTACACGCGGAAGGCCTCAGGTTTGAATCCTGAGTCGCCCACCAACCATGAAAGAAAAGCGGGAACATCAAACTTTTTACGTTGGTTTGAAAGCGTTTATTGCCAAGGGCGATAAGCTTTTGATTCTGCAGGATGATGAGGGGCTTTGGGAATTGCCAGGTGGTCGGATTGAGAAAAATGAAATCTTTGACGGCCTTGAAAAATCGCTTTACAGAGAAGTTGCTGAAGAACTGGGTGATTATTTTCATTATGAAGTTGGCCGTGTTTTTCACGTGTGGATTAGGAAACCAGAGTTTGCTGCGTCTTCGTCTTACGCCGCCGAATATAGGGGTAAGGATTTATGTATTTTCTTGGTAGGGATTACTTGTGAGTATAAAAACGGAGAACCTGAACTTAGCCCAGAACACCAGAATTTTAGATGGATAACTAAAGAAGAAGTAGATAAGCTGGTGTTTGAAAATACCTATAAAGATGCTATAAAGAAATACTTCCAGCGCTCGGAAAATTAATATATGCCGCGGTAGCTCAGTGGCAGAGCTTTCGCCTGAAGAGCGAAGAGTCGTCAGTTCGATTCTGACCCGCGGCACCACAAAGGAAATTGCAAGTTTGAGACAGCCGCCTCGCCTTGCTCGGCGATTGTTTTGTACGGAATTTTGGGGGCAAAAACCAACTCACGATTTCGTCTTTGGGGCAAGAAAATTTTTAATCATTTTGTTATAATATGCGAGAGGAAAGCTGGTCGACTTCCATTTCTCAACCTAAATTTACAAATATGTCTAAATCTAAAAAAATCATTCTTGGCATCGCAACTATCTGGCCAATCCTCTACATGGTCTTTTTCTTTCTTTTTGTTTTCTCCAAGATTTTTCTTTCCTTCTCTAGTGGACCATCGAATGAGCTGCCAGCTGGTTTCTTCCTGATTTCTCTTCTTCATCTCTTGACTATTATTTTGACGTTTGTTTTGCTTTTCATCTACATCAAAAATGTTTTTAGAAATGAGAGGATTGCTCAAGATAAAAAAGCGTTGTGGGCAGCAGTGCTGTTCTTGGGGAATTATATTGCTATGCCTATATACTGGTATTTCTATATATGGAGAGAACCGAAGCACGAGCAGTTGCCGGAGCAAAAAATATAAAATATCTTTGCTCTGATTGTAGATTATAAATTTTTTAATCATCGTTTTTTATTCTTAATTAGAGGAGTTTGCCGCCAAAGAAAAACTTGACCCATTCGACACGGCTCAGGGTCAATCCTGAGCGATGTCGAAGGATTGAAATTGTCATCGGTGCGGCTCCGCCGCCTTTCCGAATTTTCGCGGGGGGACTTTCTCGCCGCCGCAGGCGGCGGGGCGGAGCGTCAGCCGTTCCGCTCAAAGTAGGTTCGGACTTTGTCATATAATTGCACCAGAACAAAAAAACACCCCAAGCGCTTGGGGTGTTTTTTTGTGGATAGTTTTATCCTTCCAGCACTTCAATATAAGTTCTTTTTGCGCCGAAGTTTAGGGCTTCCCAATAAGAAGGAAACCAAATGTCAATGTGGTAATACCCCTTTCTCCAGTTCATTCTGTCTTCCACCACAAACACTTTATCGCCAAAGACCTCCGGTATCCTAACTTTTGTTCCAAAAGGAAGCATGTTGTTTGCCACAATTCCTTCTCTAACCCAATTTCCTGAAGCTGTGATATAAGGGTCGCCGTCTGTTTCCCAAGGAGTGGAAGAGTAAGCAGTCACTACTACCTTAACCCTCTGAACCTGTTTCAAGTCCTCGCCAGACGGATTAGATGCCGCCGCCAAAGCGTTTCCCTGGAAAATAACCAGACCAGGGGTTTCTGCCTGTTCTACCAAAACCTCAGTAATAAAATCAGCTTCGGCTATTGGCGCCCCAAACTCAAAAAATAAGAGCGTTCCAGCTAAACCAACTGCCAAAAGCAGCATCAGGACGTATATTTTCCCCCCTCTTGCTCCGTTGGATAGCAAAAATCTAACTATATTTGCCAGTAGGAGAGGATTTGTTAGGTGAATATCCATCTTAAAAACCCCGTCAAGGGGTTCTAGTATAGTAGCATATAGAGAAAGCCGTGTCAAGGGTTTGGCGGAGCGGGATACCAGGATCGCACTGGCGCTTTTACCTTGGCAAGGTAACGTACTACTACTATACTAATCCCGCAAATTAGTGCCGCGGGTGGGATTCGAACCCACAAGTCCTTTCAGACCGAGGATTTTAAGTCCTCTGCGTAAACCGTTCCGCCACCGCGGCAAATTTAAGGCCGAGATGGGATTTGCACCCATGTATAAGGGTTTTGCAGACCCTCTCCTTAGCTGCTTGGATACTCGGCCAATGTAGTATATTATCTTATTTTTCTGCTTTTTTCAATTGCTCCAAAACCTCTTCAATTCTTCCTGCCTGTCTAACTTCCTTTTCTTCCAGAAAGATTATTTTGGGAATAGGCCTCATTTTCAGGCGCACGTTTAATTTTTGTTGCAGAAAATAAACTTGTGATTTTAGCACATCAAATATCTTGTCTTTATGGTTTCCCGGCATCACCGACAAATAAACCTTACTCTGGATTAAATTTGGCGTCGTTTCAACGCGAGTTACCGTTACCAAAACGTTCCTTGGGAAATCCATCTCCTTTAAAATGATTTGACTTAACTCCCTTTTGATTAACTCGTTAACTTTTAAGACGCGCTCTGACATCAAATTTCGCCTTTTCTTTTTTCTTCAATATATATCGCCAAGGTATCGCCTGCCTCTATTCTGGCTTCCCCTTCTTGTAGTATTCCAACTTCCTCGCCTTTTGAAGCAAAATCAACATCTTTTTTATTTTTTTGAAGGTTCACTACTTTTCCTCGGCCCTCTATCTCGCCGCCTCTTAAAATTTCAATAAAAACACCCTTTTTAATTTGCCCCTCTGTTATTTTCCCACCCACAATCTGGCGGTTCTTTTCAGTCAGAAAAACTATCAAAACCTTCATTTTCCCCAAGTCAGTTCTGACAATTTCTGGTTGCAGGAGTGTCTTTATATATTTACTGACCGCTTCCACTAAATCATAAATTATATCAAACTGCAGCACCTTGACCCTCTCTCTTTTAAAAATAGAGCGAGCCACAGGATTTATTTTAACTCTGAAACCCAAAATTAGTGCTTTTGTTTGCCGGGCGAGCGTAATGTCTGTTTCCGTGATTGCTCCTACTTCAGATTTTAAGAATTTCAGAGCCACTTTTTCTTGAGGCAGTTCTTTTAATATTTCTTCAACTGCCTCAAGCGAGCCTAGAACGTCTGCTTTTAAAATTAAATTAAGAAATTTTTGCTCAGTTGTAACAGTAGCTTCTTTTGACACTTTTTTCTTCTCTGCTCTTAAGTTGGCTTTAGCTGTTTGTGCATCGGGGAAAACTTTAAATTCTTCGCCAACTCTTGGCGGCACCCCAAAGCCAAGAACAGAAACCGGTTGAGAGGGGATAGCTGTTGAAAGGGGAACTCCCTGAAAGTCCTCCATATTTTTGATTTTCCCCAAACTAGAAAAAGTGCCGACAATTTGCCCCGCTTTCAGCTCGCCCTGACTCAAAATTAAAGTGGCTACGGGGCCTCTTTGGCTGTCCAAGTAGGACTCAATCACCACTCCTGAGGCCTGGGCCGAAACATCTGTTTTTAAATCCTCCATCTCTGCCACCAAAAGAATTAATTCCAAGAGTTCTTCAATGCCTTTGTTTGTTTTGGCAGAGACCTCAATGGTTGGCACTTTTCCTCCCAGATGCTCAACCAAAACTTCTTCTTTTGCCAGCTCTCTTTTTACTTTTTCTGGGTCTGACCCTGGTTTGTCAATTTTATTAACCGCGACAATAAAGGGTATCTCAGCTTTCTTAATGTGTAAAATCGCTTCTTTTGTTTGCGGTTTCACTCCTTCATCAGCTGCCACAACCAAAATGGCGACATCCGCCACTTTGGCTCCTCTTTTGCGCATTTGGGAAAACGCCTCGTGCCCGGGCGTGTCAATAAAGGTAATTTTGCGGCCTCCTTTGTCAACTTGATAAGCGCCGATGTGCTGGGTTATTTCACCTCCAGGTTTTCCTTGAGGAACATTGAGTTTGCGAATAGATAGGAGCAAAGACGTTTTGCCGTGGTCAATGTGTCCCATAACCACCACTATGGGCGGCTTTTGAACCAAGTTTTGAGTTTTTGTTTCCATTGTTCGCTGAAAGCTTCGTTTTCATCTCACGCCCTGCGCTCACTTCGTTCGCTTGGGCTATGGCTTGTTTTTCTTCATCTGACAATAAATATTTTGACTCACTCTTTTTTATGGGCTTTCCGTAGACCCGATTTCCTTCTCTGGTGTACAAACTTGTAATGACAAGGCCTGAGTCCTGGCCGTCAAGCAAAGCAATTGAAAAACTTTGGTCGCCTCCAACTTCAGAAAAAGGATTAAATCTGACAATTCCCACTTTTTGAACAAAAAAGCGACTTTCTTTTTGTAAATCTTCCAATTTTTTTGCAACCCCTTCAAAACTTTTTTCCAATTCTTTGAACTGCGCTAAAATCTCCTTCAAATTTTTTGGTTCTGCTTTCTTTTTTTTGAAAAAATTAAACATAGGTGCTACGGCGGGAGGAGGATTCGAACCTCCGATACCCTTTCGAGTATAGTGGTTTTCGAGACCACCCCATTCGTCCGCTCTGGCATCCCGCCTAATCGATGCGCGTGGTTGGATTTGAACCCCGCACCAGAAACTTCGTTTCGGTACGGGGCAAGCCAACTAACTTATGGGCATGCCAGGGATTGAACCTGGGACTTCCATTTTATAAGAATGGCGTTCTACCACTGAACTACATGCCCTTGCTCTAACCGCTGCCTGCCCCGTAGGGCGCTGAAGGCTCTCCTTCGGGGAGCTACACGCGCTTGACTTTTACTTTGAGCGATTTTTTAATCCTTTTTGGCCTGGCAGCTTTCCGAGATTTAACCAAACTTTCAAACTCTTCCCTTTCAATCGTTTCTTTTTCAATTAGTGTTTCAGCAATTTTATTAAGCAGTTTTCTTCTTTTGGTGAGAATTTTTGTTGCCTGCGTCTCAGCTGATTTTATAAACTTTTCCACTTCTTTGTCAATTTTAGAAGCCACCTCTTCAGAATAATTTCTTTGTTCTCCAATTTCTCTGCCCAAGAAAATCATTTCTTCTTTGTCGCCAAAAGAAACTGGGCCCAAGGGCGACATTCCGTATTCTTTGACCAATTTTCTGGCTAATTCCGATGCTTTTTCCAAGTCGTTGGCAGCTCCGGTTGTCAACTCCCTGAATTTTATTTTTTCTGCGCAATAGCCGCCCATAGCAATTGCCATATCTGCCAGAAACTCTGTTTTGGTTTTCATTTTTCTGTCTTCTGTGGGAACTTTCAAGGTGTAGCCAGCAACCATTCCTCGGGATATTATTGAAACCTTTCTGACTGGCTCAGCTGAAGGCAGAGAAGCAGCCACCAAAGCATGGCCTGCTTCGTGAAAAGCCGCAATTTCCTTTTCTTTTTTTGACAAAATATGAGATTTCCTTTCAGGACCCAGCAGAACTTTTTCAATTGATTCCAAAAGCTCTTCTTGAAATACCTGTGTTTTGTTTTTTCTGGCTGCCAAAATGGCGGCCTCATTAGCCAAGTTTGCCAAGTCAGCTCCTGAAAATCCAGGGGTGCGTTCAGCAATCTCCCTTAAGTTAACGTTCAAAGCTAAGGGTTTCCCCTGGCAGTGAATTTTCAAAATCTCTTCTCTATCATTGACATCGGGTAAATCCAGAACCACCCTCCTGTCAAAACGGCCCGGCCGCAAGAGAGCAGAGTCCAAGACGTCTCCTCTGTTTGTGGCTGCCAAAACAATGACGCTTGTGTCTCTTTCAAATCCGTCCATTTCCACCAAAATTTGGTTTAATGTCTGCTCTCTTTCATCGTGGCCTCCGCCAATGCCTGCTCCTCGCATTCTGCCGACAGCGTCAAGTTCGTCCACAAATAAGATAGCTGGCGCAGCTTTTTTAGCCGTAGAAAATAAATCCCTTACGCGACTCGCCCCAACTCCGACAAAAAGTTCTACGAAGCTGGAGCCTGAAGTATGAAAGAAAGGAACGTTGGCTTCTCCGGCAACTGCGCGAGCCAATAATGTTTTCCCGACTCCGCTTGGACCCAAGAGCAAAACTCCCCTGGGGATTCTGGCGCCCATAGCCAAAAATTTTTTTGGATTTTTCAGAAAGTCAACAACTTCTTTTAATTCTTCTTTGGCTTCTTTCAGGCCTGCCACATCCTTAAAAGTTATTTTTTCTTTTGGGTGGCCTTCTGCTCCAAAGAGACGGGCGCGGGCGCGCGTAAAATCAAATGCCTGAGTAACTCCTGTCCTTGCCTGCCTGAAAATGTAAAAGAAAAAAAGAAAAAAAATTAAAAGCGGAAGCAAAAACCACAAAAGAGGTCCTAGCCAGACAGCAACTCCCGTTTCTTTTTTGGTTTCAATTTCCACTTTAGCCAGTTTTTCCCTGTTCACTTCCAGATTTAATAAGGACTGTGAGAGCCCGATTTCTGTTTCTTTTCTTGATTTCGCTTGGCTCGCGTCTTGATACAAAATAGAAATATCATTGCCAGAAACCGTAATTTTTTTAACTCTTTCCTGATTAATATCTTCCACGAGTTTGCTCAAAGCAATTTCCTCTATTTTTTCAAAGGGTTGGTAAAACAAAGAAAAAACAGCCGAAATCAAAACAAAAATCAGCAACACATAAACCAAATTTTTAGCGAGGTTCTTCATATCAGATTTATTTTAGCAAGAAATTTTTAAAAAATCAACTTATCGGGCTTTGTGCTAAGACCGTCCTAGCACACGCCCTATAAAAAGAAGAGAGCCCCTGGGGAAGATAAGGATGAGGCATCCTTTCCCCAGGGGCTATAGAACATAGGTGGGTAGAGCGAAGCGGGCGGGGCGGTGTTAGTCGCGGGGGCTCCCGTCGCGGTTGTACCGCGACGAGAAGTTGGACTCCATCAGCGCCTGCGTTCGCAGGAGCTTCTGGAGGGGCCCTCGCCCGTCCTTCAGCTCCGAGAGCTTCAGGACGGTGGTGCCCTCGGCCGGGGCGTCGGGGACGCCTGCCGGGTTATACACCCGGCTGACCAGCATGCCGCCGGTCGTCGGGGTCAGGACGACCCCGAACGGCACCTCTCCGTCTCCGGAGCGGTACCTGAACCGGGGCATGCCCATGACGAGCGCGCCGTCGGGCTTGCGGCCCGACAGGAGCTGCTTGGCACGACCCAGGTGCCAGCCCGTGGGCTGGTAGCCGAGGCCGTGGGCGAGAGCCGCCCAGTCCTCCATGGCCTGCCGCACGCGCTGCGGCAGGGAGGCCACCGTTACCGGGAGCTTCCTCCCGACCGACGCGATCACGTCTGGCGTCGCGGCGACCGGCTGGTCGCCGTACGTGACGAGCGCCGGGCCGGGGATGAACCCCAGTGACCAGAACTCCACGTCCCCGGACAAGGACTGGGCGTACAGACCGAAGAACGCGTCGTACTCCCTGACTCCTGCACGGGTCTCGGCAGGACCGGTGGTCTTCCCGCTGCCGGGAGCCGGCGGCGGGAGCTTCGGGAGCTGGAATGCCGGTTGGGAAGCCGGCGCGGCGGGAGCGGACGGTGCGGGCGGCGGCGGGGTCGGCTTCTGGCCCCCCCTGCCGAACGCCCCTGGTACTCCACTTCGCTTACTCATTAACTTCTCCTTTCCTGGCAGGCCTGAAAGTTTAAGGGCTTTTGCCCACCTGCCAATTGGGTTACAGCTAACTGACTTCAAAAATTAAAATCAATTAGCTGTTACCCAAAAAGGAGACAAAATTAGTTTTTAAAGAGCTTTTTCTTAATTTTGCATTATATCACTTGACATTCAA
>CAYJRW010000021.1:0-9254 GCA_964372865.1 uncultured Candidatus Saccharibacteria bacterium
TTATTAGTATAGCATTTTTGAAAAAATGAAAGAGAGCGCGGGACAAATCTAAACGCGCTCTCCAAGCTTTTTAATGCGTTCTTTTGCGGCCTCCTTAATTTCTTCCTCTGACAATCCATCTTGGAAAGAAAAACCGCACGAGGGAAAAGACTCGTCCAAACATAATTCGCTCTCGCAAACATAAAATCCTTCCTGAAGGGCCATATCCTGGTCCCTTGCAAAATACCTTCAGCAAACCGGACACGGATACTTCTGCTCCACTTTCATCACGTACGCCCCCTTGTGTTCAGTAAACTTATTGGTAAAGATCAATTTTTAACTACTCCATGAAATTTCGTGTAAAAAATTTTATTGTCTTCAATGTTTTCTCTTACCAAAGAATGAGGGCCGACGATGGAATCTTGGCCTACCAGGACGCCCGGCATTATGGAAACATTTACTCCGACTTTCACTCCGGCTCCCAAGACAGCACCGAATTTCCTTCTGCCCGTGTCTATTAACTTTCCTTTGACCATGGTGCGAACGTTCTTTTCGTCAAACCTTAAATCAGCGATGAGTGTTCCGCCACCCAAATTACAACCCTCGCCAATGATTGAATCTGACACATAACTGAAATGGGCAACTTTAGACCCTCGGCAAATAATTGAATTTTTAATCTCAACTCCGTGACCGATAAGGCAGTCCTGAGCAATAAAAGTTGATGGCCTAATGTAAGCACTCGGCCTAACTTCGCAGTTCTCACCAATATAAACAGGACCCTCAATGTAAGTTCCGCTTCTTACGACGGTCCCTTTTCCGACAAACACAGGATTTTTAACGCGGCAATCATCCTCAACCTTGCCTTCAATTTTTGTTTTAAGGCCTTTCAATAAAAATTCGTTGATGTTGAGCAGGTCCCAGCTGAAAGACAAAGGAAACCATTCTTTTGCTTTTGAAAAATATACTTTGGTTTTTTGGGCTAATTTATTGAAGTAGTCGGTAATTTCGTATTCGCCCCTCTCAGACTTTTCTATTTTTCCAGCCAACATTGTTTTGGGAACAAAATAACCGCCGGCATTAACAAGATTGCTTGGTGGATTTTTGGGTTTTTCGACAATTGCCTTCACATAAACCTTTTCTTTGACAATCACCCCAAAGTGTGCGGGATTTGCCACTTCCTTTACCAAAAGAGAGGGAAATTTGGTCAAACAATTCTTCAAATCCTCAACGCCGTAAAAATCATCTCCGTATAAAACCAAAAATTTTTCTTTTAAATGTTTTTCGGCTGACTTCAAGGCATCTCCTGTGCCACGGGGAATTTTTTGAACGACATACTTTATGCCTGCAGAAAATTTGGGCGGGGGGCAGTTTTTCAATTCTTTTTCAATATCTCCTTTTGGCCCTTGGACAATAATAACCTCTTTAATGCCAGCTCTTTTTAGGTTATCCAAAACATAGCAAATCAAAGGCCTGCCCATTATTTTAAAAAGGGATTTGTGCCTTTTGTTTAACGGCCAAAAGCGGGAAGATTCACCGGCTGCCAAAATTATGGCTTGCATAAATTCAAAATTACCCTTGATAGTTTTTTAGGGTCGTGGGTTATATCTCCAGATTGGGTTAAGATATCTGTACCGATAAATTTGTTTTTATCAAAACCTTCATCAGTTTTTACTAAACCCAGCAGCTCAGGATGTTCTTTTTTAAAAAATTTTAATCTTTGGGTAGAAGGTTTTTTGGTGTTGCAAATTACGTAATCAAGATGGCTAGCCAACAATTTCTCAATTTCGTTGGCAAAATCCAAAACAGAAAAATTGTTTGTCTCTCCGTATTTTGTCATTAAATTGCAAATATACACTTTTTTTGCTTTGCTTTTTTTTATGGCTGAGGGAATTCCTTTAGTCAGCAAAATTTGGGCTAAAGAAGAATAAAGGTCGCCAGGTCCGATTGTTATCAAGTCAGCTTTTCTTATTGCTTCTAAGGCCTTTGGGTAGGCCAGGGCTTTTGGTTTCAAATATACTTTTCTTATTTTTAGATTGCCGTCATGTTTTGGAATATCAATGTTGGTTTCGCCTTTTATTACTTTACCATTTTCCAGGACAGCAAAAAGTTCTGAATTGTCAAGGGTTACAGGCAGGACTTCGTGCTTAATGTTTAGAATTCTTTTTATTATGCTGGATGTTTTTTCAAAATCGGCACCTGTCAGCTCCAAGGCAGTAATCAAAAGATTGGCAAAATTGTAGTCTTTTAAACTGCCCGTCTGAAAGCGATAATTAAAAAGATTTTCAATAACTGGCGAAGTGTTGGCCAGTGCCAAAAACGCTCTTCTAATGTCACCGGGAGAAACAATTTTATAGTCTTTTCTAAGGCGTCCTGATGACCCGCCAGTGTCCAACATCGCGCAAATAGCCGAGATTTTTACCGGATATTTTTTTAATCCTGCCAGCACCGCCTTTGGCATAGCGTTTCCTCCACCTAAACAAACAATATGTTTTTTTCTCAAATTATTCTTCATCTATTTAACTTCCTTCAATGCCTTCTTGGCAAGAAACTTTACCGCAGAAGGGATATTATACTGTGGTTTATCCAACTCCCTCTCAGTAAACCATTTAATTTTCTCGTGTTCATCTTCGGCCAATTTCACAGAATTTGATTTTGCTTTTACAAAATATTGTAGACCTATGTGATGATGTTCCTTGCTAAACGGATGAATATCAACATATGCAGGCCTCCACAGAAATCTCGAGGAAGAGCCCAATATGCGGCGGTTTTTCCCCAATAACTTCTATGTCAAGCCCGCACTCTTCTTTAACTTCTCGGAATATAGCCTCTTCTGGAGTTTCATCAAGCTCGATATGCCCTCCTACAGGCAACCACTTTTGCAGCAGTTTATGATACACCAAAAGTATTTTGTCTTCATAAACGATCCTTGCTGAAACCACAAAGTCAATTTTCTCGTGAATATGCGTCATAAACTTATGAGGGCTTTGTGCTAGGACGATTTGTGCTAGGATCGTCCTAGCACAAAGCCCAAGGTTATTCGCGCATTAGGTGCGTAATCTCGTTATACTTCTTATCCCCTAATACCGCTCTTACTAAATCGATATATACTTTTGGTGTTGGTATAATTTTGGTCAATATGCCTTTGTCTAAAATAAGAGAGCCGCGTTTGCCTAGATAATCTAAGTGCGAGCTGAATTGATATTTTTCTGCAAATGACAACACTCCTTCAATATCCTGAATGCCATCTTCTTTCCAATTTGGCGCCACTAGCTCGACAGGGTTCAAAACATTAATATAGACTAACAGGTACTGAAAGTAAAGCTCGTTATCAACTAAAACGTTCTTAAAAACATTTTGAAATAAACTACCAACTCGCGCATGTTTATTGTTAAAATACATTACATAGCCAGTCCCAAGCTTACGCATAAACCTCGTAATTCCTCCTTCTTGGATCTCTTCTAAAAGCAGATGAAAATGATTGCCCATAACACAGTAAGCCATGATACGAACTAAGGGTTTTCTTTTCTCGCTCGAGTATACGATATAGTCTTTCAATACATTCATTGTTAATCGCCCCCTCTCGCGTTCAAGACGCCATAGAATACTACTAGTACTTTCAATATCGTTGAAGAGGCACAATCCTTGCATAAACCGCCAGTAGTCAGCCTCGGTTTCACATATTTGACATTTTGCTACACCACGATTGTATACGTGGTGAATTGTACCAACGACAAGTGGATATTTCCTAAGCATAAATGAATGTCTCGAATGGCCGTGCGAGGACTGTCCTAGCACATGCCCTTTTAAAAGCTATTCTACGGTCACTGATTTGGCTAAGTTTCTGGGTTTGTCAACGTCGCAGCCCCTCAAGACCCCCATATAATAAGCGAACAACTGCAAAGGTATGACTGCTAAAATCGGGCTTAGCATTTCCAAGGTCTTGGGTATATAAAGGACATCTTCAGCGATATTTTTGATTTCCTCGTTGCCCTCTGTGGCAAGAGCAATCACTTTTCCTTTTCTGGCTTTAATTTCCTGCACATTGGAAATCACTTTTTCGTAAACGGAGTCAGAATGGCAAATGGCAAAAGTTGGAAAATTCTCATCAATTAGAGCAATGGGCCCATGTTTCATTTCACCGGCTCCATAACCCTCAGCATGAATATAAGAAATTTCTTTTAGTTTCAGCGCACCCTCCAAAGCAATGGGATAATTATATTTTCTGCCAACGTATAAAAAATTATTAAATTTATTATATTTTTTTGCCAATTCTTTTGCTTTTTCAGAAGTTTTTTTCAAGGTATCTGCCGCCAAATCAGGCAATTTAAAAATTTCTCTGGCAATTCTCTGACCCATAACAACTGAAAGGTCTCTTTGCCTTCCTAAAAATAAAGTCAACAAAGCTAAAACAGTCAATTGAGAGCTAAATGCTTTAGTGGAGGCCACTCCAATTTCTGGACCAGCGTGATTGTAAACCCCTGCTTCTGTTTCTCTTGTTACAGAAGAACCAACCACATTGACAATCCCCAAAGTCAACCCCCCCTTTCTTTTTACTTCTTTGAGAGCGGCCAGGGTGTCTGCGGTTTCTCCTGATTGGGAGATGAAAATGGATGCTGTTTTCTTGTCTAAAACTGGTTTTCTGTATCTAAACTCAGAGGCCAAATCCACCTCTGTGGGAATACCGGCATATTCTTCCAGCATATACTCACCGACCATGCCTGCAAAAAAAGCTGTGCCGCAAGCAACAATATTTAACCTTTCTATCTCTCGCAATTTATCTTCCACCAATTCCAAGCCGCCCAATTTTGCCAGCCCCTGCTCGACTATTACTCGTCCCCGCAAAGAATTAGCAATACTTTCTGGCTGCTCCATTATTTCTTTGAGCATAAAATGCGGATAGCCTCCTTTTTGCGCCTCTTGCAGCGTCCAGTCAATTTCATTGATAACTTTATCAACCCGTCTTTGATTTGAGTCCTGAATAGAAAATTCGGAAGGCGTCAACAAAGCTATGTCGCCGTCATCAAGATAAATAACCTTCCTTGTGTGAGCAATGACAGCAGAGGGGTCTGAAGCCGCAAAAAATTCGTTGTCGCCAAGACCTATCAGCAAAGGGGCGGAATTTCTTGCCAAAACCAACTTCTCAGGGTCTTTTTTTGAAATTATTGCCAATGCATAAGTGCCTTTGACTAATCTTAACGCCTTGTTAACGGCCTTCTCCAGGTTCCCCTCAAAAAACTTTTCAATCAAATGCGCCAAAACCTCAGTGTCTGTCTCAGAATTAAAATGATGCTTTTCAGCAATCAGTTTTTCCTTTAATATTTTATAATTCTCAATAATACCGTTGTGAACCAAAAAAATATTTTTTTGGCAGTCATAATGCGGATGCGCGTTATCTATGGTGGGAGCGCCATGCGTGCTCCACCTTGTGTGGAAAATGAAAGGGCAAGCAGAAATTTTTGATTGCGGAAACTTTTCCTCCAAATTATTTATCTTTCCCACGGCTTTTACCGCAAAAATTTCTTTCTTCCCCGAATCAAACCAAGCGCCGCCCGAGGAATCATATCCTCTGTATTCCAAACGTTTCAAGGCCTCCAAGCCAATTCGGGGGTTATCTTGTTTGCCTATGTAGCCAACGATACCGCACATACGAATGTAGTAAGTACCCCGCCCTCTATGCTAAATGTATTTTTTAATTATGCTTAGGGGGTGGGGTTTTCACGGCGTTACAATATTAATTAATTTTCCAGGGACGAATATTATCTTTTTGACTTTTTTACCTCCAAGCCATTTTTTGATTTTTTCCTGAGATAACGCCAGTTTTTTGGCTTTTTCTTCTGAAATATCTGCGTCAACCTCAATCTTTTCCCTGACTTTGCCGTTGACTTGGATAACCATGGTGAAAGTTTCTTCTTTAATTAATTTTGAATCGTATTTTGGCCAAGATTGCGTGTGAATGCTATTTTTATACGTTAATCGCTGCCATAACTCTTCGGTAAGGTGCGGCGCAAAAGGAACCAAGAGCAACAATAATGTTTTCAAATTTTTTTCCGTTAATTGTTCTTTGTTTACTGACACTTCATTCACCAAAATCATCAAAGAAGAAATTGCCGTATTGAATCGCAAATTCTCAATATCCTCAGTAACTTTTTTTACGGTCTTATGCAATAATCTTTCAATGTTGTTGTCTTTTTGGATTTTGGATTTTAATTTTGGTTTTTGATTTTTTATTTTTGCATTTACTACATCCCATACTTTTTGAAGAAACCTCTTTGCTCCTTTCAGGCCTTTTGTGTCCCAAGCAATTGTCTCTGAAAATGGCCCCATAAACATCTCATAAATCCTTAAAGTGTCTGCTCCGTATTGGTTTATAATATGTTCTGGAGTAATTACGTTGCCCCGCGACTTTGACATTTTGGCTCCATCTTCTCCCAAGATTACGCCGTGGGAAGTTCGCTTCTTGTAGGGCTCTGGTCCCAAAACTCTGGGCAAGGCTTCAATGTCCCACAAAAATTTGTAGATAAATCGAGAGTACAATAAATGCAAAGTGGAATGCTCCATTCCGCCGTTGTACCAATCAACAGGCATCCAATATTTAAGTTTCTTTGGGTCAGCCAATTTTTTGTCATTCCGCGGGTCGCAATAGCGCAGAAAATACCAATTTGAACCTGCCCAGTTTGGCATAACATCGGTTTCCCTTTTGGCTTGGCTTTGGCATTTTGGGCATTTAACATTAACCCAATTTTTAACTTTCGCCAAGGGTGACTCGCCTGCCTCTGTGGGTTTATAATCTTTGACGTTGGGTAATTTTACGGGCAGGTCTTTTTCAGGGACGGCTACCCAGCCGCATTTTTCGCATAAAATTAGCGGTATAGGTTCGCCCCAATATCTTTGGCGGGAAAAAATCCAGTCCCTTAGTTTATAACTAACTGTCCAGCGACCGTTGCCTTTTTTAACTATGTAATCTCCTATAGCTTTTCTGGCTCTTTCAGTTGGCATTCCGTTAAACCTACCCGCATTCATCATCACCCCTTCTCCAGTATAGGCTCTCTCAAACCCTCCACCAGAAATTACTAATGGAGCTTTGACTGGTAATTCTTTCTTTTCCTTTAATGGTTTAATAACTTCAACTACCGGTAAATTATAGATTTGGGCAAATTCAAAATCCCTCTGGTCGTGGGCTGGAGTGCATTTAACAATACCTGTACCATACTCATATATGACAAAATTAGCTATATAAATAGGCATTCTTCTGCCCGATAAATGATTAATAACATACCGACCAGTGAAAAAGCCTTCTTTTTTCTTTTCAACGTTTATTGGGTCTTTTATTTTCTCTTGAATAACTTTTTTACAGAATTCATTTGTCCCCTTTTCATAGTTTGTTCCTTTTACCAAAATCTCTATTTGAGGATGTTCCGGAGCAATGACCATAAAGGTTGAGCCCCAAGTAGTATGAGGCCACGTAGAAAACGTCTTTAATTTAAGATTCATTCCTTCAACTTGCCAAGTCTCTTCTAACCCTTCGCTTCGACCAATCCAATCTTTCTGTAACGTCTTTACCTTTTCCGGATAATCCACCTTGTCCAAATCCTCAATTAAACGGTCAGCATATTTAGTAATCTTTAGCAACCACTGCTCTTTGTCTTTTTTGGTTACTTTGGTTCCGCATCTCTCGCATTTTCCTTCAACCACTTCTTCGTTCGCCAAACCAATCTTGCAGGAAGGACACCAGTTAATGGGCATTTTTGTCTTGTAAGCCAGCCCCTTTTTGAAAAGCTGCAGAAAAATCCACTGAGTCCACTTATAATAAGAAGGGTCTGTGGTGTTGACTTCCCTGCTCCAATCAAAAGAAAGCCCTATGCTTTTTTGCTGGCTCTTGAAAAAAGATGTATTTTTCTTTGTGGCAATTTTTGGGTGAATTCCGGTTTTGATGGCATAGTTTTCCGTGGGCAGGCCAAAAGCGTCCCAGCCCATCGGGAATAAAACATTAAAACCTTCCATCCTTCTTTTTCGCGAAATTACGTCAAAGGCAATGTAGGGCCGGCAGTGCCCCACATGAAGTCCTTCTCCCGAAGGATACGGAAACTCAACCAAAATATAGGACTTCTTTTTTTTGGAAGGAAATTTCGCCCAATATATCCCGCTTTTTTCCCAGACCCTCTGCCATTTTGTTTCAATCTTGTAAAGGTCGCTGAGACTTCGCCTCATCTCCCATCTGTTTTTTTGTTTCACAAAAACTTGATGATTGTAGCGCATATGAGATTTCTAATTTTATCTTTTTTTTCTTATTTTGTCTATTTGCCACTTAAAAAAATAAGAGGCGCCCTATAGAGAGCGCAAAATACTTTGGCTTCCAAAACAGCGATTTCAACCTCCAGCCAATGAGCATATCTTGCATCTTTTTCCCAAATTTCCCGCATTTCAGGCAAAATATACTTTTCCAGTTCCAGCATTTTTACACCTCTCTTTGTGTTATTTTGTTTTCAATGTTCTTGCAATTAAATTTTCTATATCAACGTTTGCTTCTTTTCGGTTAATGGTGTTAGCGAGATATAATTTCGTAAATCTACTTTTTACTTTTTTGATGCCTTCTGTCAATACTCCATGAGTGGCTAAAGCGAAAATTTGTTCAGCTCCCGATTTTTTGAGCGTATCATAACATCGCAAAAGAGTGCCGCCGGTTCCAATAATGTCATCAACAACCGCTATTTTCTTTCCTTTAACCGTTATTTTTGCCGAAAAATATTTTGTTTTAAAAGCATGTAGGCGCTTTTTATTTAGCCCCTTAATTCCAGTTCTTCTTTGTCCTCCTTTGTCTGGCGACAAAAATAAAATATCTTTGCCAAAATCCTGCTGCGCTTTCTTTATTAACAAGGGAACTGCTAAAACACTTACAACAGGATATTTTTTGACCCAATCACGGCGGCCAAAATGGGGGTCAATTATGTAAATTTTTTGAACTTTATAATAATTGATTAATTTTTTAATCAGCGACTCTGCAGCATTGGTTTCACCGAATTTAAACACCCTGTCCTGCCTGCCATAAGGGAAATAAGTAAAAAATACTTCAGGCCTCACTCCTCTATCTTTCAGTATCTGCAAAATTATTTCAAGTTCTACCAAACCAGAATTTGGATTGGGGGCTCTTGATTGCAAAACCACCACTCTTTTATTTTTCAATTTGTTTGCTTCAGCTATCCTGACATAAATCTCTCCATCCGGGAAAAAATAATTTTTCACCTTTATTTTTTTCTTCAGCCGCCTTGCCAAATGCT
>CAYJRW010000022.1:0-8965 GCA_964372865.1 uncultured Candidatus Saccharibacteria bacterium
CTGCTTTGCCTGCTACGGCTCCGTAAAAAGAGTTTGAATAAAAATTGCCCTGGGAGTGGCCAACGAGAAGGAGTTTCCGGTTTGTTAGTTTCTGACTGGCAGCAATAAGCATATCGTTCAAATCCGTGTCGTCAAGATTTTCAGAATCAATTATGGCTTGCGCCACGGACTTGATGATGTCGCCAACGCCGCCGAGGTGAGAAGGATTGTGAAGGTAGTCATAGATAATCTCCTGTCCATTCCAAGAATGGCCCAAAGGTTTTCTAAGAGCGTCTAGATTTGCTCTTGCACCTTGGTCATCGGTCCAAATACCGTTGATCGTAAAAACGGAGTAACCAACATCAGAACATCCTCCAGCGGCACTGCCAAAAACAGGAAAACTGCTCACCAGTACGCATACCGCAATGAGAAAACAATAAAAATTTCTCAACATAACTAATATAAATTAGTTAGGTAAAAAAGAAGGATCTATATCACAACCTCCTCGTGATGCAGAAAAACTATCAAGATTTTGTTCATAAAGCTCTTTTATAGCTCTTTTCCTTTGTTCTGTATTATATTGAAGCTCTTTAATAAAATCCTCGTAACGAGTTGTCTCTTCAATAAACTTCTCTAAATCATCTCTAGAAAAAAGACTCCAAAGACAGTTAAGCGCTCTAGTATCCATATCCTCAATCGTTGCCACAAACGTCTTTTTATTTACCACCTCCAAAGTCATTTGCGTCTGCAACGCCAGCGCATACTGCAAAAGCGCGGCTCTGGTTCTGGCCGAGTCCGGGTACGCCTCAAATATGGCAAGTTCCACGTCGTCCCTGATGCCGTTTCTGTTGGAGTCAAAGCCGGCAATGGTGGCATCTTTTAGTTCGGGATCTGGAGGAAGCGGCAAATTTACTCCCATAACATCGTCTATAGTCAGTTTTGTTGCGCGTATTTTCGCTATCTGCTCTCCTGTTTTTTGCCGCTCAATGGCAGCAGGCAAACGCCATATAACACCGGCTATGAACAAGAGAAGCAAAACAAAAAGAAGCCACCTTAAATATCGCCACGCTTTCAAAATAACCGCAGATAATTGCATTCTCTCATTTTACAAACTCCCAAACCAAAAAACAACCCAAAACCTGTGGAAAACTAAAACTATCGACTTACGAAGTCAATAAAGTTAAAATAGAAATTTATCAAACTTGAAATCGCTACCCGCCTAACGTGTCAGTAGCTGGTTTATAAGTATGTACCGATCTCAAGTTTAAGCCCGTCACCTCCTTTCAGGTATTTGTGAACAGGCTTTTTTTTAAAATGTTTAGGCGCCGAGCGGCCGAGGCAAACATCGCGCAGCTTTCTCGTAATCAGCGCGGTTGAGCCGAAGGATCAACTTGGGTCCCAGCAAAACCTCCGCCGTGGGAACCATCTTTGTGTTATCAATTTGAACTCTAACATTCCGCTTCTGCATCATAATAATCAGAAGGTTGACATTCTCCTTGTCGGATGATGGAAACCTATTTATATTCAAAGTGATAAAAGGCACCTCTGAGTCAGTGTCAGTATAAAGGAAGTAATCACCGCATTTCTCTGGACCACCGCCGCCAGAGAAGATCGACTCCGCAAGGGGCACGATTTCACGCTCTGGCAAAAGAAAGACTTGAGCTGACACTAAGTCAGAAAAACAAACTGTCGTCAAGATCACCGCCGCGAGATATCGCATCGCTCCATCCTATCTTGTCTTTACTTACTTCGTATTACTTACTTCTTAAGGGGACATTCTGCCGAGAAGCCGGTCCCGGATCTGCGCACCTGTCGGTCATAGGCTCCTATCACAAGCTTAATCATGGCTCGGCATCCCGGCTGCGAGCAACGGGCCTCGTGAGCGCCCTCGCTACTGACCTTCCAAGAGCGTTTACCGAAAAGATGTCCTCTAATCCCTGCTTCCTCCTCGGTCTTCTTTCGTTCATCGAACAGCTGTGTCATAGCGTCTCTCCTCTTCCGAATTTCCTGAAAAAATACTCATTGTCAAAGAGCAAAAACAATAATAAAAACAGGATAGCACTTTCATGCTATTTTGTAAAGATTTTTGATCTTATCGAAACGGCTTACCGAAGGTTAAAAGCCGATGAATTCTCTGATTTTTGGAATGGGTATGGCTGAGACCCTGCCTTCTCGGTCAATTTTGTTCAGGCCTAAAACTTTGCCCTCAATGTCAAATAAGGGGCTGCCAGAAAGCATTGATTCCTCCAGAATGTTGGTTTGAATTGAGTTTTCGTCAAAAGACCTGACTATGCCTTCATTGACCGCCCCAGCGCCAACCAAAAAGACCCTTTCTCCGGCTCTCAAGCTGGCAAAGTCGGCAAAGCCAACAGTGGTGAAATTAGCTCCCTCAAGTTTTACCAAGACCAGATTATTTCCCAAGTCCCTTTTTAAAATCTGGTAAGAAATAGGGATTTCATCAACTGAAAAAGCGAAAGCAGAGCCAGCAGGAACCAATTCCGCCAAAGTTACCATTAAGCCGTCTGAAGTTGCAATCAGTCCTGAACCCTCCAATATTTTGCCAGCTTTTGTTTGTGTTTTAACTCCAACAACAGCTTTTTCTACTCTCAAAACAGCTTCCTGCAAAGCAACATTTTCCCGGATAATTATTTCTTTGGTTTCCGCAATATAAATGGGAGGTCTATCCAAGCGGTACTGATAAAAAAGAGGTCTTTCCACAAAGTAAGGCCAAAATATCTGGTCAGAAAAAATACCGCCTGCCATGCCAAAAATAAAAATAACTATGATTTTCAAAACGTTCTTTAGCATTTTCCTGTCGTCAAACGGCAACCTTTTCTCTTTGAGGTTTAGTTTTTATCAGGTTTTTTGAGACGCGAAAGACAATTATGCCGTCTTGAGAGTCAACGATTACCTGCTCCCCTTCTTTAAGTTCGCCGGAAACAATTTTTAAAGACAAAGGGTCCAAAACCTGGCGCTGAATAACTCTCTTTAGGGGCCTGGCTCCCAAATTCTGGTCAAAGCCGGCTTTCGCCAAAAATTCTTTGGCGGATTCGGTAATTTTGAGTTCAACTTTTTTGTTTTCGAGGCGCTTTTGAACTCTCAACAGTTCCAGCTCCACAATTCTTTTGATTTCCGCTTTGCCCAGATAATTGAAAATAATAATTTCATCAACACGGTTCAAAAATTCGGGCCTAAAATTTTCTTTCAAAGCATCCATCACTTTATCTTTTAGCCCTTGCCGTTCTGACTCTTGGGCCTGACCCAAAAATCCCAATTTACCCATTTGGGCAATATGCTCTGAACCTACGTTTGAGGTCATAATTAAAATTGAGTTTTTAAAAGAAGCCACCCTGCCTTTGGCGTCGGTTAAGCGGCCATCTTCCAAAATCTGCAGCAAAATATTGAAGACCTCCGGGTGGGCTTTTTCAATTTCGTCAAGGAGAATAACAGAGTAAGGTCTTCGCCGGATTTTTTCTGTCAACTGGCCGCCTTCTTCATAGCCGACATAACCTGGAGGAGAACCAATCATTCTGGAAACAGTGTGTTTTTCCATATACTCTGACATATCAAGACGGATTAAAGCGTTTGCGTCGTTAAACAAAAATTCTGCAAGAGCGCGGGCTGTTTCTGTTTTACCAACGCCTGTTGGCCCCAGAAACATAAAAGAACCCAGGGGTCTCGCCTCTTCAGAAATTCCAGCTCTGGAGCGCCGAATGGCGTTGGCAATAGCTACAATCGCTTCTTTCTGCCCAATTACTCTATTTTCAAGGGCTGTCTCCATTTTTTCCAATTTTTTGGCTTCTTCTTCCAAAAGACGCGTTACCGGAATCCCGGTCCATTGGGAAACAATCTTTGCCACGTCTTCTTCTGTCACCTCTTCTTTCACCAGGGGCTTGTTTTTTTGCAGATGCATTAATTTCTTTTCAGCAGAATTCAGCTCTTTCAACAAAGAGGGAATTTTTCCATATTTTAACTCAGCCACTTTCTGCAAGTTGGCAGATGCCTCCCCTCTTTCTATTTCAAAGCGCAGCTGCTCTATTTCTTTTTTAATATTTTTTATTTTGGCAATAACTTCTCTTTCTGACTGCCATTTGACTTGAAGCTCTTTGGCCTTTTCTTTTAAATCAGCAATTTGGCGGTCAATCGTTCTTTTTTTTGTCGCTTCTTTTTCAACTTCCAATTTTTGGATTTCTTTTCTAAGTTCCTCCAACTCTAAGGGCTCTGATTCTATTTCCAGACGAAGAGAGCTCATTGCTTCATCCATTAAGTCAACTGCTTTGTCAGGCAAAAATCTGTCTGTTATGTAACGTTCAGCCAACTCAGCAGCAGCCACAATGACAGAGTCCTTTATTTTCACTCCGTGGTGCAGTTCGTATTTTTCTTTGATGCCTCTCAAAATATTAATCGTATCTTCAATTGAGGGTTCTGCAACAAAAATCGGCTGAAATCTTCGCTCCAAAGCCGGGTCTCTTTCGACGTATCTTTGATACTCTTTAAGGGTGGTGGCGCCAATGGCACGCAGTTCTCCTCTTGCCAAAGCTGGTTTTAAAAGGTTTGAAGCGTCAATGGCTCCTTCGGCAGCTCCAGCTCCCACCAAAGTGTGAAGCTCGTCAATAAACAAAATATAGCGGCCTGCCGCCCTGTTTAGTTCTCTCAAAAGGGCTTTTATTCTGTCTTCAAACTCTCCCCTATATTTTGTGCCTGCCACAATCGCTCCCAAGTCCAGGCCAATAATTTCTTTTTCCCTTAAGGACTCGGGCACATCGCCTTTCACAATTCTCTGGGCTAAACCCTCAGCAACAGCTGTTTTTCCAACTCCTGCTTCGCCTATCAGGACAGGATTGTTTTTGGTCCTCCTTGAAAGAACTTGCATCACTCTCTTTATCTCCTGTTCTCTGCCGATGACCGGGTCCAATTTCCCGGTTCTGGCCAGTTGCGTCAAATTCCTTGCGTATTTTTCTATCACTTGGTATTTTGATTCGGGCTCAGGATCGGTAACTCTTTGGCCGCCTCTGATTTTTGACAACTCTTTCAAGACGGCTTCATAGTCCAATTTGCCAAATTCAAGAGTGGTGGCTCCTCCTCCCGGCTGCAAAAAAGTTGCTTTGTCCAAAATTTCTTTGGCTTTAGTATCTGTGGATAAAAGCGCTAAAAACAAATGTTCTACTGAAATAAACTCATCTCCCATTTTCATGGCTTCCTGGCGAGCCCTGTCCAACACTTTTGCCATATCCTGAGTAAGATAAAACTGGCCAAATGACTGCGGGGTGGCGATTAAAGGGATTTTATCCAAAGCCATTCTCGCACGCTTTTTCAAGCCGTCAATGTCGGCTCCGACTCTTTGCAGCAAATTCAAAACCACGCTTCCTTCTTGCGAAAGCAAAGAATGCAAAAGATGCAGAGCATCAACCTGCTGCTGGCCCCTTTCAGAAGCCAATGCCTGAGCAGAAAGCAAAGCATCTTGAGCTTTGTGTGTAAAATTTCCTCCGTTCATATTTTTTTTCTATCACAGAAATTTTAAAAAATCAAATTACTCGCTTCTTTCGCCCAAAGTAAGTTCAACTGTAAATTCTCTGCCTTCTCTTTTAATTTTCAAAGTTATTTTGTCGCCGGGGTCGTATTTCATAATCAGCTTGGCTAAGGTGTTCTCCGGCGCAATTTTTTCGCCGTTGAATTCCAAAATAATGTCTCCTTCCAGAATGCTGGCTCGCTCGGCCGAGGAACCGGGAAAAATTGCCGGCTCCCCCTTTTCTCCTTTTGAAACCAAAACGCCTTCGTCAAGCAAAGTATACCTAACTCCTAAAAAAGGATAAACAATCTTGCCTAAGGTTTTTATCTGTTCTACTGGCTTTTTGGCTTGGTTTACGGGCACGGCAAAACCGATGTTTTGAGCCGGTTCAGCAATGGCAAAATTGACTCCAATCACTTCGCCCTTTAAGTTTAAAAGCGGCCCTCCTGAGTTTCCTCTGTTAATGGCTGCGTCTGTTTGAATAACGTCTTCTAAAGCAACAACTACGCCTCCGCCTTCAGCTGTTACCTGCCTGCCAAGGCCCGAAATAACTCCCACAGAAACCGTGTTTCTATACTCTCCCAAAGCGTTGCCAATGGCAACAACTGTTTGACCGATTTGCAGGTTGCCTGAGTCGCCAAGTTTCAGGATGGGAAATTTTTTGGAGTCCGGAATCTTAATTATCGCCAAGTCGCGAAATGTATCCCTGCCTAAAACTTCGGCTTGGTATTTTGAGCCGTCATTGGTCAAAACAGTATAGTCGGCATCTGGGTCCGCCACAACATGGGCGTTGGTTACAATCATGCCGTCTTCTGAGACAATAAAACCTGTGCCACCGCCAATTTCTCTTCTCTCGGTTCCTCTTTGCTGATCCTGGGGAATTCTAGGTTCAAAGGGGCTCGGCCCGAAAAACTCCTCAAACTCTCTGAAAGGGTCAGTATAATACTGTTCAAAAATCGGTAGGTCTTTGGTAATAATAATGCTGACCACCGCTTGAGAGGCGGAATTTACAGCTTTAATTATGGCTTCTTCTTGAGAGGTTTGGGGACGATAAACGGTTTCTCCTTCACCAAGGTTAATAGATGGTGTCGGAATAAAATAATTTCCGGAAATCAAACCAGCGAAAAAACCAAAAATTGAAGAAAGTAAAATAACAGAAACTATAAGCCAAAAATTTTTTATTTGGGGCAATTCGTACATCGAATTAAATTGAAAATTTAATGAAGATAAGGAAGAGATTTATCTCTTACGACATATTTTATGGTTTTTCTTTGTAATGCCCAAATTTATATTCAAAAATATCTGATTTAATCGACTTAAAGAACATTGAAAACTCAACTAAAAGATACTTAGAGTAAGTCCTCAATCTGCCGTCAGCTTCAAACCTTCTCGAGGAAGTGAAAATGGGCCGCATTTTTATTAGGCCGAATGAGCTTGCTTTTGCCGCTCGCCTCGCGTAATCGTGGTCCTCGGCAATTTTTATTTCTTCATCAAACCCGCCAATTTTTTGGTGAACTTCCTTTTTTACCAAAATTGTGTTAAAAGCGTGCGGCAAAAATTTCTGACTCAATTCCGCCCAGAAATTATACAACCCGTAAATCATTTTATCAAGTATGTTTCCGGTGACAAAAACAGGAAAAGCGGCTACCCCCAAATTTCTTTTTTCAAACTCTGAAATTGCCTTCTCAAAAAAACTTTCTGGCAGATGAACATTGTCAGCGTCCATAAACAACAATAAACCTGCTTTGGCTGTTTTTGCCCCTTCGTTCCTGCCTTTGGCTGGGGAGCCGCCTTTTACAATTTGACAACCAAAACTTTTGGCAATTTCAGTTGTTTTGTCGTCAGAATCTGCATCAGCCACAATTATTTCGCAATCTTTAAAATTCTGCTTTTTAATTTCTGAAAGCAAAGTCGGCAGATATTTTCCTTCATTTAAAGTTGGAATAATAATGCTTAATTTCACTTAAGGAGTTCGGCGAAGCCGAACGAGTTGTAAGATGAAACGACGTTTCAGCGAACTAAAATTTGATTCTTGCTCTTAATTTACTTTCCAAGACCTTCAACCTGGAAACTATTTGCTCTTCCTTGAAGTATCTGAGAATAAGCTTGTAAATTTCGAGTATTTGCTGAGGACTGTTAAGGAGTTTACTCCCCTTCAGACCCCCACCGCATCTTTTCAAGTGGGGTATGGGAACTTCTTTTATAACAAAGCCCTGTTTTACCGCCTTTACGTTCATTTCTGTTTCTATTTTAAAGTCATCGCTTTCCAGATTTAATTTATCCCAGTCATTTCTTCTAATTGCTCGGAAACCGGCTAAAGGGTCGCCGGAAACCTTAAAGTTTATCAAGCGAAACAAACGAGTTATAAAAAAGCCGTATACCTTAAAAATTCTTCTTAGCATTTTGTCGTCTATTTCAAAATCCTTCATATAACGGCAGCCCAAAACAAGATTGGCTGATTTCAATTCTTTTAACAATTGAGGGATGTACTGAGGAGGATCGGTGCAGTCCCCATCCAAAAATACCAATATATCGCCTTTTGCTTCTTTGACAGCTACTCTCATCTGCCTGCCTTTTCCTTTCTTGCCAGCTCTAATTACTTTAGCCCCTAATCTTGCGGCGATTAGAGGCGTCATATCGTCAGAAACATCAACAACTATAATCTCTGACTTTTTTCTGGTTTCCTTCGGTATTGAGCAAATAACTTTGGCTATACCCTCTTCTTCGTTCAAGGTTGGGATGATAATTGAAATCATTTAAAAATTCTTTTGAACATATTGCGGGCAGTCATAACAGGCAGTGTCGGCCATTTATAAAAAATTCTCGGAGAGTTAAGCAGCCACAAAAATCGGTCCTTATGCGCCCAATAAGTGCCGCCAGGCTCGGTTGCTTTTGCCTTGATTGAAGCGTATAAATCTGACGGAGTTTTGCCTAGAAAATTTGTGTAGGCGCAGCCAACCTGACCTGCCAAATGAGAATCGCTTCCGCCAACCGGTGCCAAATTAAAGGTTGAGTTGTTTAATTTTTTGCTTTCCTCTGCTTTTATCCAGCCGAACCAGGCGCCATTTAAAAGTTCTATGCCGTCCAAAGTTCCGGAAATCTTAAAAAGCGTCTGAAACCTAATTCCTCCCGGAATCCAGTTGTCGGGATGAGGAGCTATCGCCAAACCTCCTTGTTGATGAACCTCTTTTATTGTATCAAGGACAGGCCTTCTCGGCTTTATTTTCTCTTCAATAAAAAGAGCTATGAGGTCGCCTTCTTTTGTTGTTATTTCTTGGCCTACAACAACTTGAAGGCCAAATTCAGGAGCCATTTTCTTGGCTTCCTTAGCTCCTTTTATCGTGTCGTGGTCGGTAACTGCAACAATATCAAGCTGCCGCTCTTTAGCTCTTTTTAAAATCGCGCTCAGCGAAGAAAGAGCATCAGGGCTGTGATAAGTATGGACGTGTAAATCGGCCTTACCCATATTGAAATTAT
>CAYJRW010000023.1:0-3509 GCA_964372865.1 uncultured Candidatus Saccharibacteria bacterium
ATAAAAGACATCAGAGATGAGTCAGACAAAGAAGGAATGAGAATAGTGATTGAATTGTCAAGGGAGGCCTATCCGCAAAAGATCTTAAATTTTCTTTACAAATTCACGGACCTCCAAAGAACCTTTCATTTAAATATGCTGGCCTTGGTTGATGGGCTTCAACCGAGAATCTTGAATTTGCCGGAACTTCTAAACTATTTTGTTGACCACAGAAGAGTAGTTGTTTTAAGAAGAACAAAATACGACTTGGAGAAAGCCAAAGAAAGAGCCCATATTTTGGAGGGCTTGGCTAAGGCGCTTTCTAAAATTGATGCAGTCATTTCCACAATCAAAAAATCAAAAGACAGGGAAGACGCCAAAAACAATTTAATCAGAAAATTCAAGTTAACCGAAGTTCAAGCCAACGCCATTTTGGAAATCCGCTTGCAGCAGCTTGCGCGTCTGGAACGGCAGAAAATTGAAGAAGAGCTTGAGCAAAAATTAAAAGAAATCAAAGAGCTGTCAGCCATTTTAAAAAGCCCTGAGAAAATAAAAGAAATCCTTAAAAGGGAACTGCATTTGTTGAAAGAAAACTTTGGCGATGAAAGAAAAACAAAAGTTCATATTCAAAAAATTGGTGAAATTGCCCAAGAAGATTTGGTGCCCTTGGAAGAAACAATTATCACCTTAACTCAGGGCGGCTATATTAAAAGAATAAACCCCCGAACGTATAAAATTCAAAAAAGAGGAGGCAAGGGCATTTTGGGAATGAAAACAATGCAGGAAGATATTGTTGAGCACTTCCTTATGGCCCGAACCCATGATTCTCTGTTTTTCTTCACGGATTCCGGAAAGATTTTCAAAAGCCCTGTCTATGAAATTCCAGAAGGCACCAGAGTAGCCAGGGGCAGGGGGCTTTTGAATTTTTTGGAGATTTCTCCGCAAGAAAAGGTCTTGTCTCTGTTTCCTTTGGGCAAGGAAGACCTCGACTCAGGCATCAAATACTTAGCAATGGCGACGCAAAATGGTATAATCAAGAAAACCGCTCTTTCTGAATTTGAAAACGTTCGCCGGTCTGGCTTAATTGCCATAACCCTTAAAAAGGGCGATCTTTTAAAGAAAGTTGAGAAAAGCACCGGCCAGGACGAAGTAATTTTAGTAACAAAAAAAGGTCAGGCAATTCGCTTTCAGGAAAAACAAATCAGGGAAATGGGAAGACCTGCGGCAGGAATTAGAGGAATTAGATTGAGAAAAGGAGATGAAGTGGTGGGAATGGACGTAATTAAGTTAAAAGTTAAAAGTGAAAAGTCAAAAGTTAACGAATATTTGTTGGTAGTGACAGATAATGGTTATGGCAAGAGGACAGATTTGGCAGAGTATAGATTGCAGGGTAGGGGCGGTTCAGGTATCAAGACGGCAAAGGTTACTTCAAAAACAGGTGAAATAGTTTCCGCGCGACTTTTGGCAGGAGGCGAAGAGGACCTGATTGTTATCTCAAGGAAGGGACAAGTTATTAGAGTAGAAATTTCAGCCATTCCAAAATTGAACCGGGCCACTCAGGGTGTAAGAATTATGCGCCTACAAGAAGGAGACAAAGTGGCTCAAGCAACCTGCATTTAAGCATGAATCAAGGTTTTGTTAATCCATCAGAAATTTTAAAAAGATTAGAGCTTCGTCGGGACATGGCGGCAGCGGACTTTGGCTCTGGCTCTGGCGGCTGGGCCATACCTCTGGCAAAGAAATTGGATGACGGCATGGTTTATGCTATCGATATATTGGAGGCGCCGCTTTCTGCTTTAAGAGGCAGAATGGTGCTTGATAAAATTAAGAATATCAGAACGATCCGCTCAAATGTTGAGAATAAAGCAGGCTCAACTCTCTCTGACTCTTCGGTTTATTTGGTTTTAATAACCAACCTTTTGTTTGCTTGCCAAGATAAAAAGAAAGTGATAGAAGAAGGAAAGAGAGTTTTAAAACCGGGCGGAAAGATTTTGGTGGTGGACTGGATAAAAGACAACCCCTTGACCAAAGAAATAGAATATGTTTCTTTTGACGAAATAAGGAAAATTGGCAGAGAGCTTGGTTTGAAATTAGAAAAAGAGTTTGAAGCTGGCAGCTACCACTGGGGCTTGATTTTTGAGAAATGAAGAGCTATAAAAGAATAATGGCGCGAAAATTATTAATTATATTTTTAGCATCAGCATTTTTTGCTTCTTTTGCTTTAGTAAATACGGCTGGCGCTCAAATCAAGATTGAAAATCCTTTGAAATACAATACCATTGAGGAATTGATAGAAGCAATTATTAATTTCTTATTCACTTTAGCGCTTATTGTAGTACCTTTGGTGATTGTTGTGGCAGGTTATTTCTTTATCGTTTCAGCAGGAGACCCTGTCAAAGTGAGTAAAGCAAAAAATATGGTTATATACGCCCTTGTTGGGCTGTTGATTATTGCGACTTCCAAAGGTATAATTGCTGTAATAGACAAAGTTATCAAAGGCTAGTAATAATAGATTGAAAAAGGTCGAGTTCCGAAAAATAAAAATAATGACAAAGATGAAAAGATTTTTACTGACAGCAACTCTAATTGGTTTTTTGGCAGTAGCAGCAGCCGTGCCAGCTGCAGATGTCCTGGCTAGACACACCGTAGGCCACATAGAAACGGTGCCGGGGGATATAGACATACTGGTGGTTCTTAACAGGGTGGTCAACGTTTTGTTCACGGTTTTACTGGTTGTTGCAGCCGTTTCGATCGTGATTGCAGGTTTTTATTTTGTGACAGCTGCCGGAGATCCTGAAAGGGTTGGCAAGGCAAGGCAGTTTGTTATTTTCGCTTTAATTGGAGTAGCAATAGCTCTTGCAGCCAGAGGATTGGTCTTGTTGGCAGAAAGGTTAGTTCAACCTGCTTAGTTACTGAATAATAACAGTAAAGAACCTAATTTACTTCTCCCCTTATAACGCAGGGGAGTTGGGCAAGTGGCGGAATTGGCATACGCTTACGGCTTAGGACCGTATCCCCTTTGGGTTGTGGGTTCGAGTCCCACCTTGCCCATTATATAAAAAGTCGCCAAATTATCTTGGCGACTTTTTATCCTTTTATCTCTACTCTTCTCTTCTTTTCTCTTTCAATTTTCGGAATTCTTATGGTCAAAACGCCTTGTTGCATTGAGGCCTCCGCTCTTGAAGGGTCTGTTTCCACTGGCAGAATTACTTCTCTGGAAAAAGCTCCCCAGTAACACTCCTGATAAAAATAGTTTTTGCCTTCTTTTTCTGCTTGCTCGCTCCTTTCCCCTCTTATTAAAACCCTGTCATTTTCAATTGAAATATCCAAGTCCTCGGGCTTAATTCCTGCAATAGCTGACCTGATAACCAACTCGCCACTTGTTTCATAAACATCTAAAGCCAGTTGGCCTTCTTGTTCAAACCATTTTTCCTTCGTGGTTTCTATTTCTCTTTTTTCTTTTGGCTCTGCAACCTCAATCTGCTCCGTCTTTATCTCCAATTTTTTCTGTTTTTTTCTTTCCTGCCCCG
>CAYJRW010000023.1:3609-8126 GCA_964372865.1 uncultured Candidatus Saccharibacteria bacterium
GTAGCGTGCCGAATGCTCTGCTTCGGGGTTTGAACCGGTTTTGGCTCTTCTTTCTCAGTTGCTACCTCCGCGTCCATTCCCTTTTTAAGTTTGTCAAAAAAAGACACCATATTTATTTAGATTTTACATATGCTTTGCATTTTTTTCAACCTTTTAAATCCCATAGAAACAATAACAGCCGCGCTTGCCAAAATAATAATCACCGGAATGACGAAGTTTAAGTCCTGCACGGTTCTCATTATAGCAAAATTATAAAAACCATGCCAGATGGTAGCTGCCAAAAAGCCAGCTGCTAAAAAATACCATTTTTTCTTCGGCTCAAAAAAACTCAAGGCCAGAAAATAACCCAATATTCCCGAAGCCAAAGCATGCAAAAAAGTGGAAGAAAGAAAAATAAAACCGGCAAAAATCAGCGTTTCTTTAAATCCCAGATAGAATATATCAGGCGACAAAAATTTCAGAATATTCTCAAGCGCAGCAAAGCCCAAAGCAGCTATTATCATATAGAGCATTACATCCAGGGGTTCGTCCAGTTCCGAGCTTGGAAAGACCTTAATTCTTACCACTAGGTATTTTAAAAGCTCTTCCACGAGGGCAACTCCGATAAACATATTAAATAAAGATAGAAAAAATGACGGAAATGGCAAATCAGGAATTATCTCAAAAAAACCGAGTTGAATAAAAACGGCGGGTACGGCAGCGAACATTCCCCAAAGGAAAATTTTCAGAATCATTGGGTTTGATTCAGGGTGAGAATCTTTGCGCAAATAGAACATGAGCCAGATGATACTTGGTAAGAAAGCAAGGGTAATTAAAAAATAGTAGTTCATCTTATTTTGGCCATTCTTCGACCATCAAACATTTTTTCCTATTTTTTATCGGCAGTTTTTGATAAATTTCTTCCGTGATAAAAGGCACGAAAGGATGCAAAAGCTTTAAAGAATTTAGCAAAACATAAATCAGGATTTTTTGTGTTTGAAGGTTCTGTTGTTTTTTTGACTTTTCAATATAAATATCGCAAAAATCATGCCAAAAAAAATTATAAACGGTTCTCGCAGCGCTTCCAAATCTAAAACCATCTAAATCTTTACTCACTGATTTCGTAGTTTTAGCTGAAACTTTCAAAATCCTTTTATCAGCAGTGGTTAAATTTTTACTTTTAAATTTTGAATTTTAATTTTGCATTTTGATTTTTGCATTTTGAATTTGCAACAATACAAACCGACTCGCGTTCCATATCTTATTGCAAAACTTCCCCCCCATTACAATATTATCCTCCACAAACCTAATATCCTGCCCCCCCATAATTTGCCAAGCAATGCCGAATCTTGTGGCATCGGCTCCATATTTTTCAATCAGATTCAAGGGGTCAATGCCGGTGCCCAAGGATTTTGACATTCTTTTTCCTTCTCTGGTTAAAACAGTTGCGTGAATATAAACTTTCTTGAATGGCTCTTTTTTCATAAACTCCATTCCTGAAAAAATCATCCTCGCCACCCATAAATTAATAATTCCTCGGTCTGTGGACAAAACATCAGTCGGATAAAAATTTTTTAAGTCCTTTTTGCTTTTCGGCCAGCCCAGGGTTGCGAAAGGCCAAAGCGCAGAAGAAAACCAGGTATCAAGAACATCATCAACGCCTTTCAATGGTATTTTATGACCCCACCATAGCTGTCTGGAAATGCACCAGTCGCGGATGTTGGTTAACCAGTCAAAATAAACTTTCTCAAAATTCTTGGGAATAATTTTTACCTTGTCTGACTTGACCGCTTTTTTCGCCATCTCCGCCAATTCATCCATCTTCAAAAACCATTGCTCTGAAGGCAACGGCTCAACTGCGGAATCGCAACGGTAGCAAACGGCAATGCGGTGCTTTTGTGATTCCTCTTTCACTATCAAACCAACTGCTTTGAGATCGGCGGCAATCTTCTGCCTGGCATCAACTACCTTCATCCCAGCATACTTGCCCGCGTTTTTACTCATCCGACCGTCTTGGTCAATCACCTGAATCATTGGTAGTTTGTGACGCTGGGCGATTTCGTAGTCAGTGATATCATGAGCCGGCGTAACTTTAATAGCGCCGGTGCCGAACTTGGGATCAACCGCCCCGTCAGCCACCACCGTCATTTTCACCTGCGTCTTTTTTGGCTCATCCAATGTTCCGGTTATATCAAGCGATTCAACTTCTATAGTTTTGCCAATGTATTTTTCATACCGTTTATCTCCAGGATTAACGGCCAAGGCTGTATCGCCAAATTTTGTTTCAGGCCTTACGGTAGCAATGGTGACGGGGCCGTATTTAATGTAATAAAGAGAAGTTATTTCTTCTTTGTGGTTTAACTCCAGATCAGAAATACTGGTTTTACAGCGAGGGCACCAGAGAACTGTTCGCAAGGCCCTGTAAATCCAATTTTTTTTATAATAATTCAAAAAAGCGGCTTTAACCGCCAAAGAATAATCTTTATCCATTGTGAACTTGGTTCTTGACCAGTCCAGAGAAGACCCTAATTTCTTGAATTGTTCCAAAATTATGGACCCATACTTTTCTTTCCACTGCCAAACCCTTTCTAAAAATTTTTCACGGCCCAAATCAAAACGGGTCAACCCCTCTTTTTTCAGTTCTCTTTCAACAACGTTGTGAGTGGCAATGCTTGCATGGTCGGTGCCCGGCAGCCAAAGCGTTTTGAACCCCTGCATCCTTCTCCAGCGAATTAAAATATCCTGAATTGTGGCATTGAGCGCATGCCCCATATGCAAAGAACCGGTTATATTTGGAGGAGGAACCAAAATTGCGTAAGACCGCTTTCTTTTTCCCGGCAGCTTATCAGGATTAAAAAAACCTGATTTTTCCCATAATTTATAGATGCGGTCTTCTACTTTTTTGGGTTCATAAACTTTGGATAGCTCCATAATTTTATTCTAACCCCGTAGTGAATTTTGGACAAACTTCGTTTCTTTTTGTTCGCCCTTGGCGAACAAGTCCAAAATCTACTACGGAGCTAACCTTAAATTGGCGTCAGCTTCAATGTTTTCTGGCTTTACTTTGATACCCCTCAGCCAGCGAAAATAACCGGCCGCAGCTATCATTGCTCCGTTGTCAGTGCATAGAATTTTTTTGGGGGCGAAGAAATTAATTTTGAATTTTGATTTTTTAATTTTTAATTTAAATTGCTTGCGCAGTTCTTCATTGGAAGCTACTCCGCCGCCGAGCATTATTGCTTCGGCTTTATACTCTTTGGCGGCTTTGATGGTTTTGTGAATTAAAACATCAATTATTGCCTGCTGGATTTCAGCTGCCATTGCCTGAATATATTGTGCTGATTTCCTGACTTTTGGCTGTTGAGTTCTGTGACGATACAAAACAGCCGTTTTTAGCCCGGAAAAACTAAAGTCATAATTCTTCTGATAAATCATAGGCCTAGGCAGTTTTATTTGGAATTTGGAATTTGTGATTTGGAATTTAGCGGCTGCAGCCGCTACTGCTGGTCCTCCAGGATACCCCAGTCCTAAAATTCTGGCTGTTTTATCAAAACATTCACCAGCCGCATCATCCCTTGTTTCTCCAATCAGCTTATATTTTCCGATTCCGCTCATCAAAATTAGTTGAGTGTGTCCTCCGCTGACCAGTAATGCGATTGCCGGAAATAATTTTTTGTGATTTGTGATTTGTAATTTGGAATTTCCGCCAATGAAATTGGCGGCAATGTGTCCTTCCATGTGGTCAACCGGAATAAGCGGCTTCTTTAATTTTTTCACCAACTCTTTAGCAAAATTAACTCCTACCCACAAACAGGGCTCAAGGCCAGGGCCAACTGTCACTGCAATTAAATTAATTTTAGGATTTCCAGCTTCTTTCAAAGCTTTTTTCAACACAATAGGCAAGTTTTTTTGGTGCTCGCGCTTTGCCAAAGCAGGATAAACTCCTCCGTATTTTGCGTGGAGTTTAACTTGAGAGGAAACAATATTTGATAAAATCTTAAAATTAGGATTTTTTCTTCTTTTAACATCTAAAACTGCAACGCCGGTATCATCGCAACTTGTTTCAATTCCCAAAATAATCATACTTTACATTTATCACAATTTAAGCTAAGATGAAAGAGAATTTTGGCCTATTCGTTAGCCCCTCAGGGCTAACGACGGCCCGATCAAAATTTCTAAGATTTAGTTTATGTACAATGTTTACATATTGTATAGCCAGAAAGATAGTAAGCTTTATGTAGGACAGACAAACGATCTGGAAAACAGAATTGCTGACCATTCGCAAGGAAAAGTAAAATCTGCTAAAAATCGTAGACCGTTGGTTCTGATTCACAATGAAACTTATAGTTCTCGGTATATAGCAATGAGAAGAGAAAAATTTTTGAAAAGTTTATACGGAGCCAGATTGAAACAAAAGATTTTAAGAGATTACCTTAACAGAAAATCTTAGAAATTTTGATATAGGGCCCCATCGTCTAACGGCCAGGACGTCATTCTTTCAAGATGAAGATCGGAGTTCGACTCTCCGTGGGGCCACT
>CAYJRW010000024.1:0-7730 GCA_964372865.1 uncultured Candidatus Saccharibacteria bacterium
TCAAAAATTGTATGAAAATAGAGAATTTTAACGATGTTAAATCACTGTTCTTTGATAATTTAAGCACAAGACAAACGATATTTAAAAATACTTTTTGGCTGGGGATTGCCGACGGGGTAAGCAAACTGCTGAAATTATTTCTGCTGATTTACGTAGCCCGTGTACTAGGCGCGACAGAGTATGGAAAATTCAGCTTCGCTTTGGCTTTTGTTGGTTTATTCCTTGCCTTTGCCAGTCTTGGATTACCCAGAATAATTGTTAGAGAACTTTCTCAGGGAAAAGAAAAAGAGCAGGATTTTTCATCTATCTTATCCTTGAAGATTTTTCTCTCCTTTGGGACACTGATTCTGATTTTAATTGGCTCTTTCCTGGTTGCTCCAGACCTTCAAGTGCGTAAAGTAATTTGGATAGTTGCCCTCTATTCACTCATAGACAATTTTGCCACATTTTTGAATTTCTTTTTCCATGCTCGCCAGAGAATGGAGTATGAAGCCGTATCAAAAGTTGTTAGGGCGGTTCTCCTGGTGGGTTTGGGCTTCTTAATAATTTTCAATTCCCCGTCAGTGGAAAATTTAAGCTACGGATATTTGTTTGCCGCCTTAATTGGTTTAATTTTTATTTTATTTTTTTTCCATTTTAGGATTTACAGGTTGACTTTAAGTTTTAATAAAGCAGTTTGGCAGCGATATTTAATAATGTCTTGGCCCATAGCTTTGGCAGGACTTTTTTCAACAATTTACGGCCAAATTGACTCGGTAATTATGGGTTTTTTAAATCAACTTACCCAAGCCGGCTGGTACAACGCGGCTTACAGGGTCGTCGGAGGCGTCTTGATCCCTATAGGGCTGGTTTCTACCAGTTTCTACCCAGCTTTGAGCAGAGCCCATAAGGAATCGCAAGAAAAATTGCAAAAAATCTGGAACTATCAGGCAGAACTTATGTTTTCTCTGGCTTTGCCCATTGTGGCAGGAGGCATCGTTTTAGCTCCCAAGATAATTGACTTTATTTATGATCAAACATATGTATCTTCGGTGTTGGCTTTTCAAATTTTGGTTGTTATGGCTGGAATCTCTTTTTTACAGAGCCCCTTTAGCAATATATTGTTGATCTTTAACCAGCAAGCAAAGTTTTTCTGGTCTGGGCTAATAGGAGCAGTGGTAAACATTGTCCTAAACTTGTTTTTGATTCCTAGATACAGCCTCTATGGAGCCGCCGTTTCGGCCGTTTTTACAGCTTTTTTGGTATTGTTGCTTTACGTCTGGCTGACTTCGCGTTTTACTCAGGCTAAAGTTCTTAGTTTAAGGTTCTTTTGGATGGCGCTTTTGGCTATTTTTTCTACTCTGATAATGTATCTTGTTATCACATTACCCGGTATCTACAATCTCAGCGTTATTTTTTCAGTGATAATCGGAGCGGTTATTTATTTTACTGTTTTTTTCGCCGCGAAATATCTGCTAGATTATTTAAAATTATTTTTTAGGTATGAATGAAGTCAACCAACGAAAAATTGGAATAGCCGGCATAGGATACGTGGGAGGAGCTGTAAAACACTGGTTTGAGACGCAGGGTTTCCCTTTGTTTTTATACGATAAAGGCAAGGGACTCGGTTCAGTTCAAGACTTGAGCAAAGCAGAAATTGTGTTTTTGTGTTTGCCTACGCCTTTTGATGAGAAAAATGGCTTTGATGATTCAGCGATTTGGGAAGTGTTAAAAAAAATTGAAGGGGAAAAGGTTATAGTTGTGAAATCAACTGTTTTGCCAGGTTCCACTGACAAGTATCAAGCAGGTTTTCCTCGGCATAAAATTCTGTTTAATCCTGAATTCTTAACAGAGAAAAACGCTATGCAGGATTTTTTAAATCCCAAAAGGCAAATAGTTGGCTACACTGAAAAGAGCAAACCTGTCGCAGAAAAAATTATGGAACTTTTGCCAAAAGCTCCTTTTCAAAGAGTTATGGGTGTCAAAGAAGCTGAAATGATTAAATACTTTGGCAACTTGTTTTTGGCAAACAGGGTTATTTTCGCCAACCAAATGTATGACGTTTGCGAAAAGTTGGGGATTCATTATCAGACAGTCAAGGAGTGCTCGGGAGTTGACGAGCGAGTTGGAACAAGCCATTTTGACGTTTTTTACGAGGGATATCGGGGATACTCAAGGTCTTGTCTGCCAAAAGACACAAAAGCTTTTATCAAGCTTGCTGAAAGCTTGGGATTAAATCCAAAATTATTGAAGACCGTTGACGAAATTAATGAAAGATTTATTTACGGTGACAAAAACTATGAATGGTAAAAAAGAAATTTTAGTTACGGGGGGAGCCGGGTTCATTGGAAGTCATTTGTGCCAACTTCTCTTAAAAGAAGGATATTTTGTCATTTGTCTTGACAACTTTAATACATTTTATGATCCTCGTTTGAAAGAAGATAATATCAGCCAGATTAAATCTCATCAAAATTTTGTTTTGATAAGAGGCGACATTTTGGATACCAGAACCCTTGAGAGCGTTTTTGCAAATCATAAAATTGAGATTGTGGCGCATTTGGCAGCACTGCCCGGAGTGAGGACTTCTTTTACAAGTTCCGAAAACTATATTGACGTTAATCTGCGGGGAACATTGAATTTGCTCAATAGAGCAAAAGAGCAAGGAGTTTCCCAGTTTGTGTTTGCCTCTTCATCTTCTGTTTACGGCAAAGACAGCCAGGTCCCCTTTGCGGAAAAGGAAAATAATTTAATCCCTATTTCTCCTTACGGGGTGAGCAAGCTATCTGCTGAGATTCTCTGTAAAAGTTATCATAAGCTTTACAATATTCCAATGACTATTTTGCGAATCTTTTCTGCTTTTGGGCCGCGCCAAAGGCCCGAGTTAGCCCTTCATCAATTTGTTAGAGCAATGAAAAAAGGGGAAGTAATAACTATGTTGGGCGATGGAAATTCGTCCCGCGACTTTACATATATAAACGATATTGTTGAAGGGATTTTACTTGCTTTAAAAAAACCATTCCCCTCTGAAATATTCAATCTCGGAAATTCCAAAACAGTAAAGCTAAAGGAAGTCCTTGATTTATTAGGCAAGAAACTAAGCGTCAATCCGCAAATTAAGCAACTGGCTAGTCATATAGGAGACTTAGATATTACGTATGCCAGCATTGAAAAAGCGAAAGAGCTTTTGGGTTGGATCCCCAAAGTTTCTTTTGAAGAAGGCATTGACAGATTTCTGGCATGGCACAAAGAAAAAGAAGAATTTCTCAACACATTAAACTATGACTAAAGAAACAATTATAACCTGTCTTTTTGGCGACCCGGTAGCTCAGAGCGTCTCTCCTTATATGTATGGATACTTTGCCGAAAAAGCTGGCATTGCTTATTACAGCCACTTGAAAGTCCGTGTTCCTAAAGAAAAAAGTGGGGCACTGAAAAACGCTTTGGAAGCCGCAAAAACATTGGGATTTTCGGGCATCAACATCACCATTCCCTATAAGATGGCGGTGATGAAATACCTGGATAAAATTGATGAACGCGCAAAAAAGATTGGAGCTACAAATGCAATCATTTATAGAGCAGGAAAACTTATTGGATATAATACAGACGGTTTAGGAGCTTTGTCTGCTATTGGAAATCAATTGCGGAAAGTAACTTCAAAAAATAAAGTTGTAATCTTTGGAGCTGGCGGCGCGGCCCGTGCAATTTCAGGCACTCTTTTGCCTATCACTAAAAATATAACTGTACTGCAGAGAAAAGACGATTTCTATTTAGCCGAGTCCCTTAAAAAATCAATGAAAGAAATTAAAATTTTGCCCTTGAATGAAAAGAATATAATTCAGGCGATAACCTCTGCTGACTTTGTGCTGAATGCGACTTCCTTGGGTATGACGCCTCTTGAGAAGGAAAGCATTATGTCAGAAAAATTATTTGCAGAGATAAATCGTAAGTTCCCCCTGCGAAAAAAATTTTTCTTTGACAGCGTTTATAATCCATATACCACAAAATTTTTGACTTTAGCTAAAAAATACGGAGTGAAAATCTGCCAGGGATTATATATGATGGCATATCAGGGAGTAGCCTCCTTTGAATTATGGACAGGCAAAAAGGTCGCAAAAAAAGATGTTGAGGAAGCAATTAAAATCCTTAAACAAAAATTAGGAATTAAAGTATAAATATTTATGCCAACGCAAGATAAAAAAGTAGGTTACGGGGTTGTGGGCTGTGGCAGAATTTTCCCCACACACGTTCAAGCCATAAAACAAAGCCAAGACAGCGAACTTGTAGCAGTTTACGATGCCAGTAAAGAAGCTGCAGAGTCAGCCAAAGCCAAGTTTGGCGTAGAAGCGAAAAGCAGCTTGGAAGAATTGCTTGCCGACAAAAGGGTTGACGTTATAACGGTCTGCACGCCCCATCACACTCACAAAGACATTATTTTAAAAGCGATTGAGGCCGGTAAATACTGCTTGTCTGAGAAACCCATATGTCTGACAAAGTCAGAGGGGGAGGAAATCTTGCAAAATAAGCACTACAAAAACAATGTCTTTGTTTGCTATCAAAACAGATTTAATTCGGCTGTGCAGTTTTTGATGAAAATAATTAGAGAAGGTGTTTTAGGAAAGATAAATTTATGCTCTGTTGCCCTCAGGTGGTGGAGGGAGGACGATTATTTTGGCGATGCTTGGCATGGCAGTATGGCAAAAGTAGGCAGCATGGGTTTTAACCAAGGAGCTCACATATTAGACATTATGAGACAGGTTTGCGGTTTGCCTTTGAAGATTAATAGAATTGCTAAAGCAATGAGAAAAAACTCTGATGTTGACGATGTATTACTGGCGAATATGGTTTTTGAGTCGGGCACTCTTGGCAATATAGAGCTTACAACTTTAGCGCCCTACAAGGATTGGGAGGTATCTTTGTTGGTGGCAGGCGAAAAAGGAACAGTAAAAATAGGCGGATTGTCGGTTAATAAAGTAGAATTTCTGGATGTGCAAAATGAAGAATTGATGAAAACATACTCTCAATATTCAGAAGAGATTGAAACCGGATACGGCAACAGCCACCCAAGAGTGATTTCAGCTTTAACACATTTTGTCAAAACGGGTGACAAGCATCCTAGTTTAGCGACAGCAGAAGATGGAGTGAAAACAACAGAATTCATTGAAAAAATTTATACATCTTAAATCTATGGAAGCTCCAAATATGAAAGATATCACCTCTGGTGATGTTGAAAAAAACTTAATAAAGGTTACCAGAAAAGATTATCAAAGAGAGGTGAGAACGGGCAATGTTGAGTTTGGCAAAGAAAAAATTGTGGTTATAGCTGGTCCCTGCACCATTGAGTCCAAAACTCAGATAATGGAGATTGCCAAGGCGGTAAAAGAGTCAGGCGCCGTAATGCTGAGAGGAGGGGCTTTCAAACCACTAACTTTTCCTTACGGCGACCCTCTAGGGCAGCCTGACTCTGACAGCGGCTTGCCTCCCGAGGACAGGATGAAGATTTTGTCAAAGCAAGAGCAAATTCAGGCCGCTGAAAGAAGGTTGTCTTATCTGGCTGAAGCCGGGGCAAAATACGGCTTGCCTGTTGTTTCTGAAATTTTGTATGCCGACGCCCTGCCCATCATGGAAAAATATGTTGATATGTATCAGATAGGTTACCGTCATATGTTTAATATGGATTTAATTGACGCTTTGTCAAAAACCCAAAAACCTTTGCTGCTAAAGAGGCATTACGGAGAAAGCTTGAGGTCTTTTTTGGGCGTGGCAGAGCATTATGAAGCAAGAGGCAAACATAATTTCGCTCTTGTGGAAAGGGGAGTGGCAGCTCCCCACACGCACAACCCTGAATCAAGAGCGATAATTGATATTCAAGCAATTCCTGCTTTGAAAGAGTTCTCTCCTTCTGTTCCTGTGATTGTTGACCCCAGTCACTCAACTTTCAAACGGCTTTATGTTTCTTCCGTGGCTCGGGCAGCCATTGCAGCCGGAGCCGACGGGCTTTTGATTGACATACATGCAGAGCCGGAAAGAGCTTGGGTTGATCCTTTGCAGGCGCTTGATTTCAAGTCGTTTGAAAAATTGATTAAAGAAATTGAAGGAATAGCCAAAGTTTTAGGAAGAGCAATATGAGCTCGGGAATACAATTTTTAGGACACGCTCTGCGCCCCAGCGAGGCGCAAGCTCATTTCCTCGGCAAATTTCCGCCTTCGGCGGAACCGTGCAATTTGCCTGCGGATGGTCCATAAAAATTGATTCCCGTGCTCATCCAGAAATATGCCAGAAGCTTCAATTATTATCCGTACAAAAAACGAAGAAAAATGGATAGGTAAATGTCTGAAAGAGGTATTTAACCAAAACTTCAGTGATTTTGAAATAATTATCGTTGATAATGGAAGTTCTGATAAAACGCTGGATATCGCCAAAAAATTTCTGGTAAAGGTTGTTGTTTACAAGGAAAAAGTTTGGCGGCCGGGAAAAGCGATTAACGTTGGAATCAGAAATTCGTCCGGAAAATACGCGGCTCTTCTTTCAGGGCACTGCGCTCCGGTAAATAATAATTGGCTGGGTGATTTAGTCAAAGAAGTGAAAGTTCCAAAAGTGGCTGGCGTTTACGGCAGACAACTGCCTTTAATTTCAAGCTCGCCGCTGGACAAGCAGGATTTACTGATGTTTTTTGGAAAAGACCGGTTGATTCAGACAAAAGGACATTTCTTTTACTTTGACAATGCCAACAGCATTATCAAAAGGTCGGTTTGGCAAAAAATTCCCTTTGACGAAAAAGTAAAGCACAAAGAGAACATAATTTGGGGAAGGGACGTTGTCCAGAAAGGATACAAGATTATTTACACTCCCAAAGCAAAAGTTTATCACTGGCATGGAATTAATCATTCAGGAAACATTAAAAGGGCGAAAGAAGTAGTTAAAGTTTTGGAAAAATTATGAACATGGAAAGACAAAAGGTAGTAGCGGTAATAATTGCGAGAGGCGGTTCAAAAGGAATTCCAAGAAAGAATGTTCGACTTTTAGCTGGAAAGCCCTTGATTGCTTACCCCATAACTGCGGCTAAAAACTGCTCTTTGATTGATAGGGTGATTGTTTCAACTGACAATGATGAAATAGCTAAAGTGTCCAAAGAGTGGGGAGCTGAAGTTCCTTTTAAAAGGCCAGCGGAATTGGCTGAAGATTTAACTCCCACAGAACCGGTTTTACAGCACGCAATTCAGTGGCTTGATGAGAATGAAGGATATCATACAGACATTATGGTATTTTTGACAGCAACTTTCTTTCCAAGAAAAAAAGGAATTGTAGAGAAGGTTGTGAAACATTTAATTGACCATCCTGAATTGGACTCGGTCTTCACAGCCACCCCAACTCATAAAAATTATTGGCGCTTTAAAGACGGGCAATGGCAAAGATTGGCTTCTGACATTCCGCACTATGGTTCAAGGCAGACAAAGGAGCCATTATGGAGAGAAGATACGCCCCTGGTTTGCGCAACGAGAGCAGATTGGGTAAGAAAAGGAAAAAGAATGGGTGAAAGGGTGTGGATTTTGCCAAACGACGCCGAATTTTCAGTAGACATTGATTCAGAGTTTGATTTCTTTGTGGCGGAAGAATATATTAAAAGATTTAAAAATATAAAAGATTATGAAGGATTCTAATATGACAAATATGACAAATCAAAATAATTGCCCTGCCTGCCAGAAGTTTCAGCATCCTGAAACCAGTCCGGGTGGAAGGATTAAAGATTATCA
>CAYJRW010000025.1:0-7434 GCA_964372865.1 uncultured Candidatus Saccharibacteria bacterium
ATCGGGCGCGATTTGGTTGACGAACCATTGGGCGAGGGAAGATTTGCCGACCCCAAAAAGGTTAAAAAAGACGAGCTGGTTGAAAAAGAATCAGCCCTCTATCTGTCAAGGCATAAAAACAAATACGGTTTTCTCCTGACCGTCAAAAATAACACGCTTATTGCTTCAGCCGGAATAGACGAATCAAATGCGGATGGTAATTTTATTCTTTGGCCCAGGAATCCGCAAAAATCAGCAAATAAAATCAGGGCTTTTTTGCAAAAGAGGTCCGGGCTTAAGAGTTTGGGCGTCATTATTACAGACAGCAAATTGACGCCCTTGAGAAGAGGCACTACCGGAGTTTGCTTGGCTCACAGCGGTTTTTTGGCGCTTAATGATTACAGGGGGAAACCAGATATTTTTGGCAGAAAATTAAAACTAACGCAAGCCAACGTGGCAGAGGGTCTCGCAGGGGCAGCTGTTGCCCTCATGGGAGAAGGCAAAGAGCAGACGCCCCTCGTTGTTATTGAAGAAGTTCCTTTTTTAAGGTTTCAAAAAAGAAGCCCGTCAAAAAAAGAATTGGCATATCTTAGAATGGGCTTTAAAGAAGATGTTTACGGTAAAATTTTAACATCTGTTAAATGGCAGAAAGGAAAAACATTAAGAAGTTAATATCGCTTCTGTTTTTACTGGTTTTTCTTGGCGGTATTTTATTTTTTTGGCAATTCTTGTTTAGAGAGCTGCCAAAAGTTGAGAGAGAAATACCTGTTTTGGTTGGGAAGATTAGAAAGCAAATTGCAACTCCGCCTCCTTTAATCGTTGAAGTCCGCTTGCCTGAATCATTCTTAACTCAAGCAGGCGTAATTCAGTGGACGAACATTCAGAGACAAAAACAGGGGCTCCCGGCTCTCAGAGAAAGTAATGAGCTTAATGAGTCCTCGTTGATAAAGGTCAAGGATATGCTTTTAAAGCAATATTTCGGGCACATTTCTCCTGAAGGCGAGGGAGTTTGGGACCTGGCAAGCAGGGCAGGGTACGAGTTCATAGCAATTGGAGAGAACTTGGCGCTGGGCGATTTTGAGAACGATGAGAAATTATTGGAAGGTTGGATGGGGTCCTCTGGCCACAGAGCAAATATTTTAAGTTCTCAGTATCAGGAAATTGGAGTTGCTGTTTTGAAAGGTGAATTTCAAGGCAGAGAAACTTGGCTGGCTGTTCAGCATTTTGGCAAACCATTGTCGGTCTGCCCTCAACCCTCTGAATCGCTAATAACTGAAATTTCTGAAAACCAAAGCCAGATTGAAAAGATGTACTTGACCTTGTCTGCCCTTGAAGAAGAAATAAATTCCATGAGGCCCAAAAGAGGGCTTGCCTACAATCAAAAAGTTGAAGAGTACAATAATCTCGTCTCACAGTACAATGCCTTAATTGGCAAAACGAAATTACTGATTGAGCAGTATAATAATCAAGTTAGGTTGTTCAACCAATGCGCTTTAGGGACATAAACATGCAAAAATTAGCTGCCAGAAAAAACAGGGTAAAGACGATATTAGCTGTTTTAAAAAAAATGTTTCCAAAAGCTAAGATTGCTTTGAAATACAGCAATAATTGGGAATTGCTTTTAGCTGTGGTTTTGTCTGCCCAGTGCACCGACAAAAAAGTTAATGAGGTGACCAAACTGCTTTTTAAAAAATACAAAACCCTGGATGATTATGCTGGAGTCAACGCAAAAGAGTTTGAAAAAGATATCAGGCCGACAGGGTTTTACAGAAACAAGGCGAAAAATATTTTGGCAGCGGCAAAAATTGTCAAAGAAAAATTTGCAGGCAGAGTTCCCGACAAAATGGAAGAACTTTTGCAACTCCCGGGAGTTGCCAGAAAAACAGCCAACATCGTTCTTGGCAATGCTTTTGGCATAGTTGAAGGAATAGCTGTTGACACTCATGTTAGGCGTTTTGCCAGAAAATTTGACCTGACCGACGAGGAAGACCCCAACAAGATAGAGCAGGATTTAATGGCTCTTTTGCCAAAGAAAGAATGGTTCGATTTCACCTACCGCTTAATTGACTATGGCAGAAAAATATGCCCTGCGAGAAGGCACGAATGCGTCAGCCACCCTATAACTAAAATTTGGAAGCCTGCGGCAAATATCTGGCCAAAGAGAATATAATTTGTGTTAAAATAGGGAAATGGCTAGTGAAAAAAAGCGACTAATTGTCATTGACGCAAATTCCATTATCCACAGGGCTTTTCATGCCTTGCCTCCTTTGACCACCAAAAAGGGAGAGCAGGTTGGAGCAGTTTACGGATTTTTGCTTGTTTTTTTCAAGGCGATAAAAGATTTTCAGCCAGATTTTGTGGCAGCTTGTTTTGATGTTCCTGGCCCCACTTTCAGGCACGAGAAATTCAAAGAATACAAAGCCAAAAGGCCCCCTGCGCCTGATGAACTTTACGCACAGATTCCCAAAGTGAAAGAGGTTCTATCTGCTTTTAACGTTCCTGTTTTTGAAAAAGAGGGTTTTGAAGCAGACGATATTATTGGAACAATTTCTGACCTGGCGCCAAAAAAACAGGTCTTCCCTGAAATTGAAACAATAATTTTGTCAGGAGACAAAGACGCTTTGCAGCTGGTGGATAAAAATACCAAAGTTTATTCTTTGAGAAAAGGAGTTAAAGACATTGTTTTGTATGGCAAAGAAGAAGTTGAAAAAAAATACGGGCTTTCCCCAAAGCAACTTCTTGATTACAAAGCCCTGAGAGGGGATCCTTCTGACAATATTCCTGGAGTTACTGGCGTTGGAGAAAAAACAGCCACTGAGTTAATCAAAAATTTTGGCAGTTTAGATAATCTTTATGAAAAACTCAGTGAGCTGCCAGTCAAATTAAAAGAAAAGCTGCTTTTATATAAAGAGCAAGCGTTACTCTCGCGCGAGCTTGCTGATATTAATAAAAACGTTCCCATTGATTTTAATTTACCAGATTGTCAGTGGGATAAGTATGACAAAACCAAAGCCGCCCAAGCTTTAAAAGCCCTTGAGTTTTTCAGTTTAATCAACCGGCTACCAAATTAGAGCTGTCCCTGGCAGACTAAGTCCAGTTCTTCTGGCGACTTGGTGAAAAAGTGAACGTCAAAATGAGGCACAGCATAGCCCTCATGGCCTGGAATTTGTGTGATGGTGAGAAATTGATATTCTGCCCCAAAAAAGTCAAACTTTTGCACTTGCCGCCAGTCCGTTTCCACAACCCCGGTTTCATAAGCTCTTTCTATAACTTCCTTAGTAATTCCACTGAGCGCGAATTGGGCTTCTGGGAAATCGGTTCTAAAGTGATATTCAACTGCCAAAACTTCGCCTGTTATTTCATTGAGTAAATAGGTTGGGCCAAGCCAGGCCTCTTCAGCAGGGACTTTAGGATCAAAATTGTTAGTTAGCGAAGGATTTAAGTAGTGCACTCCTTTCCCAGGAAAGCATGGTCCAACCCGGACAAAACCTTCTGGAAGCTTGAGTTTGACAGGTTCTTTTGGCTCGGGCGCAGGCGTTACAGGCCAAAGCATACCCGAAACCAGGCCGATTATTACACCGGCTGCAGCGCCTATTAACAAATCCTTGATGTTCATCTGTTTTATATAGATTGTTTTATTTAGTCGACCTTTCTGTTATTATAAAATAATAACATGTTTTCCAAAATAAAACTAAGGGGTAAGTTGCTGCTGACAATTTCTTTTTTAACAGTGTTTGCGCTATTTTTTACAACTTTTTTGTGGGCATATTCTACAAATATTATACTAAGAGGCGAAATTATAAACAAGCAGAAGAATATTGCCCAACTGGTTAATCAGAGAATAGAAGAGTTGTTAAGAGTCAAATTAACCAATCTAATCTTAAATTCTCAGTCAGTCGTAGTGCTGGAAAAAGATTTTGAGGCGGCAGAGTATCAGATACAAACCATGTTTTCGCAGGACAAAGATTTGCTGGAAGCCAGTTTTATAGACGCCAACGGGAAAGAGCTTTTAAAGCTTTCCCCCGGGCAGGTGCACTCTAAAGAAGAGCTGAGAGACAGAGCAAGGGATGCAGCTTTTGTCGTGCCGATGTTTAGATACGCAACAGAATACATAAGCCAAGTTTACTTTATGCCCAACGGGAATCCGGCCATAACCATGGCTGTTCCTATTTTGGCTCCTCCAGCAGGCACGAGAGCCATTGAACGTATCAGAACTGTTTTGCCAGAAGTTCTGCCAGGCACCGTTCGCGGAGTTCTGGCAGTTGAAGTGAGTTTAGTTGATATCATGAGAGCTGTGGCTGAGATAGAAATTGAAGGCGGGACCATATATCTTTTGGAGCATAAAGACAACAAGATAATCGGTCATACAAACAGAGAATTCGTGGGGGAAAGCTTTTCTGAGGTTGAGGTGAATCAGATAATTCACGGCAAAGTATACGGGAAAAGACAGCAACAAGAAAGCGTAATAATCTCCCAAGGAAAGAATGAAAACAACATTTCTGCTCTGGCAATACACCTCCATTTACCAAGGTATGGTTGGGGGATAACAATTCAACAGCCCCTGGCGATAGCTTTTGCCCCGATTCAGAGGGTATATATATTCGCCGGTATCTTATTTGTGGCAATTTTCTTTTTCTCTTTGGCTATGGGAGTTTGGCTGTCAAATAAGATACTGCGTCCTATCAACATTCTTCAGAGAGGCGCAGAAATCATCGGCGGCGGGAACTATGATTATAGAGTTGAAGTGAAAACCGAAGACGAGCTACAGCAGTTGGCCGATGCCTTTAATAAAATGGCCAAGGACATTAAAATATCGCAAGCCGAACTGCAGTCAGCCAAAGCCGGCCTTGAAAAGCAGGTTGAAGCTCGGACAAAAGAGTTGCAGGAATTGGCAGGGCGCCAGGAAGAGATTATCGAACAAAGAACCAAGGAAATTCAAGAGAGGATGCAAGAATTGGAAAGGTTTCATAAGTTGGCTGTCGGCAGAGAATTGAAAATGGTGGAACTAAAAGGGCAAATCAAAAAAGTCAAAAATGCCAGAACTTCCAGAGGTTGAAACAATAAGGCAGCAACTGGCTAAATCAATTATTGGCAAGAAACTACAAGGCAAGGAAATTGTAAGGGTTCGCAGAAGAGGCAAGATTTTAATAATTGGTTTTAGAGATGGTCAAGCTGTCATTATTCACCCAAAAATGACGGGTCAATTGATTTTTGAAGGAAGCGTCTCTAAACATACGCGCCATATTTTCAGGTTTGAGGGCGGCACCAAATTGATTTTTAACGATATCAGAAAGTTCGGTTGGTGGAAAAAAGTTGAGAATACAAAAAAAATAGAAAAAGAGCTAGGAGTCGAACCACTTAAAATCAATAAAAAGACATTTAAAAATATTTTGAGCAGGCGCCAAAATGCCAGGATTAAACCCTTATTGATGGACCAGAAGTTCATTGCAGGCATTGGCAATATTTATTCAGACGAAATTTTATATGCTGCAAAAATTCATCCTTTAAGAAAAGTCATGACATTGAGCAGTAAAGAAATCGAGAGAGTTTTAAGGAATACAAAAAAAATATTGAAGTCAGCAATTTCTCATCAAGGGTCGTCAATTAGGAACTTTCGCGACGCTTTTGGGCGAAAAGGAAATTTCGCAAGATTCCATAAGGTCTATCAAAAAGAAGGGCAAAAATGTACCAGGTGCGGGAATATAATAAAGCGATTAAAGCTTGGGGGGCGGAGCGCGCATTATTGCCCAAAATGCCAAAAAATTTAATGATTATTTTTCTTTACGGGCCCGATACTTACAGGTCTCAACAGAAATTAAAAGAGATTGTTGAACATTACAAAAAAATCCACAAAAGCTGGCTTAGTTTGAAATACTTTGATGCCAAAGAAGACAGCTTGGAAGACCTGTTGGACTGGCTGAAACAGTCCCCAATGTTTAAGGAAAAAAAATTAGTTGTTCTGAAAAACGCCTTAAAATTCGCAAATCATTTAAAGCCACTGGCTAAATCAGATCACATCATCTTGTTTTTTGAAGAGAGCACCGCTTTTGTAAAATTTCAAGACGCCAAAGTGCAGAAATTTGAATTTTTGCAGGGCGGCGAGTTGAGAAAGTGGGTAAAGAAAGAATTTGACAAATTGGGAGCCCATCCTGAATTGAAAGCAATAGAGAAATTAATCTCCTTTGTTGGCTCAGATTCCTGGCGGCTTTCCAACGAAATAAAAAAACTCTCAAGCTATACTCATAACATTTCTGCGTTCGCTGAGACCTCGTCTCATCTCACACCGCGCCCTGCTTGGCAGGTCTCGGTAAAAGATGTTGAGCTTTTGGTCAGGCCCAAGGTTGAGACAGACATTTTTGAAACAATTGATGCCGTAGCTGAAAAAAACAAAAAAGAGGCATTGTCGCTTTTAAAAAAACATTTGCAAAAAGGCGATTCACCAGTTTATTTGCTGGCGATGATTAATTATCAATTTAGAAATCTTCTTTTGGCGAAATCTAAGGGTTTTGAAAGATTAAAGTTGCACCCTTTTGTTGCTAGAAAATCAATTGCGCAGGCAAGGTTGTTTACTGCGGACGAATTAAAAAAAATCTACCGCAAAATTTTTGAGGCAGACCTAAACATAAAAACAGGGAAAATGGAGCCAAAAACAGCTTTGGATTTGCTTATTTCAGAAATTTAGCGATGTGAGATTTTTTTCTGTCAGCCTTATTTTTCTTGATTACGCCAACTTTGGCCGCTTTATCTAAAATTTTATAGACCTGAGGCAAAAGATTTTTCGCCCCTTCAAGATTTTTCGCCAAAACCAAACTTCTTACCTTTTTCAAAAGGTCTTTTATTTTCTTTTTGTAAATCAGATTGCCGGCTTTCTTCCTTGGACCTTGCCGTAATGCCTTTTTGGCAGACCTAGTTTGCGGCATATACTTTACTTTTAAATCATTTCAACTTTTTAATCAAGTCGCGGATTTCGGCAGCTCTTTCAAAGTCAAGACTGTGAGCCGCAATCTTCATTTCTTTTTCCAAAAGTTTTTTGTCGCGTATCATCCATAGTTCAACAGAGACCTCTTTTTCTTTCAAAGCGAAGGGCCAGTCCCTTATTTCTTTAATTATTGGCTCAGGTGTTATTTTGTGCTTCTTATTGTATTCCTCTTGAATTTTTCTCCTTCTTTTAACCTCATTGATGGCCCTTTCCATTGAGGAGGTAATTTTGTCTCCATATAAAATCACATGGCCTTCAGAGTGTCTTGCCGCCCTGCCCATTGTTTGAATCAGAGTTGTTTCTGACCTCAAAAAACCTTCTTTGTCAGCATCTAAAATAGCGACCAAGGCGACTTCGGGCAAATCCAGGCCTTCTCTCAATAAGTTGATTCCCACCAAAACATCATATTTTCCTTCTCTTAAATCTTTTAAGATTTGAGGTCTTTCTAAGGTTTTTACTTCTGAATGAAGCCATTG
>CAYJRW010000026.1:0-7322 GCA_964372865.1 uncultured Candidatus Saccharibacteria bacterium
GAAGTTAATTTTGTTTTCAAAAAAGAATTGCCCCATTCCTTTGGTTATCAAATCTTTCCAAAATTTTATTTGCTCCCCGTTTAAATAACCTGCTCTCACCTCGATTGTCGGCGCTAAAGTTGCTTTCCAGTAGCTTGGAATTTCAATTAAACCAAGATGGAATATCAAATTTTCCAATACCCGCTCCCCTACTCTTCTTATTTGAGATTCTTTGACATTTCTAACAACTATCTTCGGCTGAAAAGCGATACTGGGCGGTACTCTAAAATCAAAAAAAATCTCTAAATTTGGGCCTGAGATTTTCCAAGAGTATTTTTCGTAAATAAACTTTGGGTATTTCTTTTTTAAATAGTAATATCGCATTTATCCCAAAAGCCTTATGGCTGTTCCCAAAATTGCAAACACTACTCCTATTATCCAAAACCTCATTACTATTTGGTAAGCAGGCCAACCTTTGGCTTCAAAATGATGATGAATCGGGGTGGCTAACCATATTTTTTTGCCGCGCATCTTTTTGGAAGTTAGCTGAGCGATTATTGAGCCAACTTCAATTACCAGGGGACCCGCAATAATCGGCAGAACCGCCACCGAATCGGTTAGAAAAGCCACGACTGCCATAGTTGAAGTTAAACCCAAAATTCCTGTTTCTCCCATATAAAACCTGGCTGGAGGAATATTAAACCACAAAAACGCAAAAAGCGCCCCAAAAATAACAGCACAAAAAGAGGCCAACTCAATTTTACCCTGAGAAAAAGCGATTACGGTGAAAGCCCCAAAAATAGAAGCAAAAACGCCCCCCGCCAAGCCATCCAAACCGTCAATCACACCGCCAGTCCAGGAAGCCACCATAACCAAGATGAAAAGAGATATCATCCAAATTCCGATTGTAAGGTCAATGCCGTAAGGGAAATTAAAAAACAGAGGAATGTGTATTGAGCTCCAGCCGAGTTTTGAATAAAACCACCAGCCACCAATTAAACCAATGAGTCCAACAATTAAAAGCCGTGTTTTAAATTTGAGGCCGCCAGCAATAAATTTTCCTTTTCCAAAAACAACCAAAATGTCATCCAGCAAACCAATGAGGGAAGCAGAAATGAGAGTAAAAAGTGGTAGCCAGGTTTCAGCCCGAGACAAAAAGTTGAACATTTTCAGCCACCAAGGGTTGTCAATGAAAGAAAGTCCAAAAAACAGGAGTATCAAGATTAATACCGTAAGCCAAATTAACACTCCCCCGCCTCGGGGCAATGCCACCTCCCTGTCTTTGTGCAGAGAATAAACAACTTTGGCCTCCTCGCCCGTAATGGTTTTATTTCTTGCATTTTTTTTCCAAAAATGAATTTTGTGCAAAAGCTGAATTAAAAAGGGAGCTGTCAAAAAAGCAATTATGGCCCCGAGGGAGGAGAGCAAAAGAACTTTTATTACGTTAAAAGTGAAAAGAGTTATTATTTGCTCTGGCATATTTATTTACTTAAGTCAAAATGAGTGGCAATCCAAGAGACGATATTCTCCAGATCTTTGCTGGCAGCGGGTGAACGAGCAACGCCTACGAAAATAGTCCTTGCTGTTCCTTGAGCTGACGTCATTTCTAAGGCAGCGAAGAGAGATTCTGACGCTTGGTCATTTCCCCCCAATTGCCGACTGACATCAAGAATAAATTTCCGGTAATCTTTAATATAGCGCATCATTTTTGCTGCGTCATACAGAGTCGTTATGTTCTCTTGAGAAGCTCCGGTTACGTCAATGAAACTGGTATCTTTCATGCCAATCCCCTTTGCTTTATCATTCATTAAGGCAACAAACTTTTCTGTCGTAAGAAAGCGGCTTACCACCAAGGCAGCTTCTTTTGAAGAAAAAGAAAGTAAGAGCTTAAGAAGGTCTTGTCCTTTGTAGCTTTTGCCCATTAAAACTATGTTTTCTTTTTCAATTCCTTGAATCATCCAATCTCTTGCTACAATCGCTTTTTCCAGGTTAACAGCGTCGCTGGCAACTAGCGCCAACATTCCTTGTGTGGCGGAGCCAGCATAAACTTGCGAATCAGCTTCTTTGCTTAAAATTATTTCGCCTGTGTCAAGGTCGGCCACTAAAAATGACTGGCCTGTAAGCTCGGGCGGCACTACTTCTTTTTCGGTCTGGGTTAAAGCTGGCAAGGGCGGGGCGAGTATTTCGTCAAGTATCAAAATGGGCATTCCTGGTTCGGTGAACTCAAGAACTTGGGCTGCGTCTTTTGTTCGGAGTCGAATGCAGCCGCCAGATGGCCCAGGCGGAAGTTCTCTCCCGGCTCTGTCATACGGCCAGCCGTGAAGAAAGTAATTTCCATAATACTGCACGGCATAAGGCATCCACACTCTTGCAGCCGAAGAAAAATGAAGGCGAGTTCTAAAGCCAGCATAATAAACTCCGGGAGGCGTTTTGCCCCAAAACCACTCTTCTCCCTTGCTTTGCACAGGGAAAACTTTAAATTTCTCCCCTTCTTTATACAGAGTAAGTTCCATGTTTTGAAGGTTTACGTCAACGAAACTTTTCTTCTCTGCAATCAACTCTGTTCTTTTGGTTTCCACAGCCTCTCTGAGATAGCGTTCAATGCCATAGTTTAACTCTTCTTTGGTATAAAGAAATGATTTTTCCGGCGGCACATAATAATATACTTCGGGGTCAAATCGCCAAAGCAAAAAACCAGTCGCTGCAAGGGCTAAAAGAACAGTTGCAAATAAAATAAGAATAATTTTTTGAGACATTATGGTGAAAAAACTGAATACCAAATATCGTTTTGCCAACTCCAATTGACCGTCATCCCGCCCAGGACCCAGATTTTATCTTGAAATACAACCGCCGCATGGTCTTCCCTTCCTTCCCAAATCGGATTTGTTTTCGTTCTTTGCCAATTTATCCCGTCTTCAGAAAACCAAACATCGTTGTTCCCGCCTCCTTGACTAGTAGAATTAAATCTGCCAATAATCCAAACTCTGTCTTTAAATAAAACTGCTTCATGGCCTTGCCTGGCTGCAAAAGGAGGGTTATCGCTGGCCAAAGACCAATTTTGCCCGTCGTCTGAAACCCAGATATCTCCAAAAACATTATCATTTAAATCCATGCCTCCTATCAACCATAAGCGGTCTTTAAATTCGAAAGCCTTGTGATCCCATCTAGGCTGCCAGGGAGCGATTGATACTGCTTCAAACCAGTTTACGCCATCTTCTGAATACCAGACATCATTTTTTGTTTCTCTTTTCTCATAATTTACGCCGCCCAAAAGCCAAAGTTTATCTTTAAAAACAACTAATTGGTGCCCCTCTCTCGCCTGCCACCTTAGGTTGGAAGTTGCTTTTTCCCAACTGACACCGTCTTCAGAATACCAAACTTCGCTTTTTAAACCGGTCCAGGGGCCCCAGCCTGGAATCAGCCACATTTTGTCTTTGAAAATAACAACCTCAATTGACCTCCTTTCGCCCCAAGGCGCTTTATCAGTAAGCAAATTCCAGTTGAGCCCATCATCAGACACCCAAATATCGCCAAAATGCGGCGCTTCCCCGTAGCCAACTATTTCGGACCCAATCAGGTAATCATTGCCGTTTAACCCTCCTATTAACCATATTTTATCTTGATAGACGAAAGCAGCATGGGAATCTCTGGGCGACCAGGGAGCTACTCCTTGAACTTTTTGCCAGGTCAATAAAGCCGGATTAAAAACTTCACCTTCTTTAGTTTCTTTCTGTCCGAGAACTGCTTTTTTATTTTTGCTGCTCCCAAAATTAAAAAATAAAAATAGGTAAGCTACTATCCCAATCATTATCCCAGCTATTATTACTGCAAAGATCCTCTTACCAGTTGTAAGCATATTCAGCCCAATCCATTAATTTTTTCATTTCCTCAAAATGATTCTTTGAATTCAGGATTACGTTAATTATATAACCTTTATTCTTTGGAGCTTGGACTACTAAAATAAGACATTTTCCAGCCAGTAATGTTTCTCCGGTTTTGCCGCCGATAATTTCAGGAAACTCCTGCAGAAGTTCGTTGGTGTTGACTTTCTCTTCAAATTCCGCAATAGTTGAAATTTCCCAAATCAAGTTCTTCTCCTCTACCAGGTATCTGGCGAATCTTATCAAATCCTTGGCAGTGGAATAGTTTATACGGTCTGCTTCCTTTTTAGGGTCAAGGCCTGTAGGATTGGCAAAATAGGTGTTAGTGAGTCCGAGCTTCTTTGCTTCAAGATTCATTAAATCAACGAAGGCCTCCTCATTTAAAATAGTGGTTGCCAACAAAGAAGCCACGTCGTTGTCTGACGCTATCAACAAAGGATAAAGAAGTTGCGCAATTTCTGCTTGGCTGATGTCGTAATACTTCAAAACAATGTTGGCAGTCATTAATTTGGTTAAAGATGCTGTTGGCAAAGCTTTCTCGCTATTTTTTTCAAAAAGGATTCTTTCGGAACCTCCATTATCTACAAAGACAGAAAGAGCTGACTCAGCTCCTATTTCCAAATCCTGAACTTTTAAGTCTCTAATCGGCTTTAATTCAGCCAGATTGTTCTCCTGAATAACTTGAGCCATCAATAAATCAGGGTTCACAGACATCCTTCCCCAAAACAAAAAATCTTCCAAACTCTTCTGCATTAAGTTCACTCCCCACCAAAAAGGCAAGCTCAGCAGAAATGATGCAAAAAATACTTTTAACCCGCTGGTCATTTTCGCTTTTTCTTTAATTTATCTGGTTTCAAGGTTGCCAACCTTAGGTCGATTCTCTCCATGTCGCGGGGGAAAAGACCTGCTTCTTTTACGTTTTCCAGCCCTAAAACCTGCTTTACCATTCTTTCTCCCCCCATGCAAAATCCGCCCTCAGGCGGCATGCCGTACTTAAATGCTTGTAAGTAAAATTTAAATGTTTGCTGAGAAAAGCCGAATTTTTTTATGTTTTTTAACAACTTTTCGTATTCGTGTATTCTTTGTCCTCCGGTTACTATTTCCAAACCCCGAAACAACAGGTCAAAACTCAAAGTGTAATCAGGGTTATCAGGGTCTGGATAAGTGTAAAAAGGTCTTTTTTTTGTTGGGTAATGGGTAATGAAAATTAACTCAGAACCATGTTTTTCTTTCGCGAATTGGCAAATCTCTCTCTCGTCTTCTGGCTGCAGGTCGGGCTCCCTGGTGTTATCGCGGCCTGTTCTCTCAAAAATGATTTTTTGGGCTTCTCTCATTTTCAATCGAGGAATCTTTTCGCCAATCTGAGGCAAAACCGCATTAAACATTTTTAATTCTTCCTGGCAATTTTTTTGCAGGTCTGCAAAAATATTTCTTACCAAAACAGTGCATGCCTCCATTAACTCTTTCCAGGACCCTATAAAACCCATCTCTGCATCCAAGCTGATATATTCTGAAATATGGCGGGTGGTAACGGAGGGTTCTGCCCGGTATGCCTTGGTAACTGCAAAAACCCTTTCAAAAATTCCAACCAAAATTTGTTTGTAAAGCTGTGGGCTTTGGGCCAAATATGCCTGATATTTGTAATATTTTACGGGGAAAAGTTCTGCCCCGCCCTCTGTGGCTGAAGCCACGATTGTCGGCGCCTGGAATTCTGTAAAACCCAAACTCTTCATTGTGTTGCGAAAACTATCCAAAAGTTGCTCCTGTACTTTAAAAATGGCCTTAATTTTAGGATTTCTCAATGTTAAAGGACGCCAATCCAAAAGTTTCGGCAGAGATAGTTTCAAGGTTTTTAAATCGAAGGGGAGAGACGCTGCCTCTGCCAAAATATTAATTTTTTCCGCCTTGAGCTCTATCTCGCCTGTTTCCAGCGCCGGATTTACCATGGCCTTGGGTCTCTCCTGAACGACTCCTTCAACCTCCAAAACAAATTCATCTTTAACGTCTTTTGCCAAAATAGAGGGGCAGACAATCTGCAAAATGCCTGAGCGGTCTCTCAGGTCCAAAAAAACTAGCTTGCCATGGTCTCGTCTTGAGTTAACCCAACCTGCAACCTTGACTTTTTTGACCAAATGTTTTATTGTTTCGCTATTTAAAATTCTCTCCATGCTCGCTGAAAAATCTGTTTTCATCTCGCGTCGAGCCTGCCTTATAGCAGTCTCGACTATGGCTGATTTTAGCAAACTTACTTTAAAAAATCCACCATTTTGTATATATCTCCTGCTCCCATAATTATTACCACTTCGCCACCCACAAGATTCTTTCCTAAATAATCTAAAATTTTTTGCTGCGGCAAATAAATTACCGATTTTTCGTCAATCGCTTTGGTTAACTTCGTTGCGCTAACTTTGCTTTTTATTTTTTTATTTTCTCTACCGGCAACATCGTATATGTCTGTAATAATAATCTTATCAATCGGCGCTTCTCTGAAAACTTTGACAAAGTCACGAAAAAGGTAATAGGTTCTCTGATACTGATGCGGCTGGAAAACGCACCAAATCTTCTTTTTCGGGTATTTTTCTCTGCCAGCTTTCAGGGTAACACGGATCTCGGTGGGGTGATGGGCGTAATCGCTGACTAGCGTTAAGCGTTTAGCGTTTAGCTTAGCGGCTTTTTCTTCAAAGCGACGCCAAGAACCCCTATATTCTGATAACGCTTTGAGAGAAATTTTATCTGGAATGTCTAAAACTCTGGCAGTATTAAGCGCTAAAGCTGCATTGTAAGCATTATGCTCACCAGGAATCTTTAATATTTGGCTTAACTTTTTAATATCTCTTTTCTGGGCTGATTTGCCCGTAATTAAAATCCCGTCTTTTGCCAGGTGGCTTATAAATTTTTTGAATGCCTTTTTAATGTTTTCAAAATTCTTGTAATAATCAAGGTGTTCTTTATCAATGTTGGTTATAACAATTATTTTGGGCCAATAATTTAAAAAAGAAGCAAAGTGTTCGTCTGCCTCTAAAAGCAAATACTTTGACTCCCCCACCCTGCAGTTTGAATTTCCAAACTCTTTTAATTTTGTGCCAACAATAACTGTGGGGTCAAAACCTGCTTTCACCAAAATTAGCCCAATCATTGCAGTTGTCGTGCTTTTGCCGTGAGTGCCTGAAACCGCAATGGTATAATGCTTTTTGGTCAATGCACCGAGGGCTTGGGGGTAGCTCATCATATTTGCTTTGAGAGTTTTAACAGGCACAGCTAAACTATAAATCGTGAGGGCAACGTCTTTTTTGTTTATATTCTTCCCAATAGTAATTTTTGCTCCTCTTTTTTCCAGAGCATCAGTAATTTCAGAAGAAACCAAATCAGAGCCAGAAACTTCGTGGCCTTTTTCTAAATAATATCTGGCCAAAGCCGACATGCCGATGCCGCCAATACCGATGAAATGCACCCTTAGTTTTT
>CAYJRW010000027.1:0-7286 GCA_964372865.1 uncultured Candidatus Saccharibacteria bacterium
GTCCTACTTCACCGCGCCCTTAAGTCATTAAAGGAGAAGTGTAATAAACTAGCTTAGAACTCGTCATCTTATTTAGAATGGCCAAGAGAGCTTTGCTCTCTTCTTAACCTTCGTTTTTATGAATAAAAACTTGGTGGACGAAAAAGAACTCATTGGCAAAATTAAAGAAATGCGCCAGATTAAGCCCAACCAGAATTGGGTTTTTTTGACCAAAAACAGGATTCTTGGGGAAGAGACTGCTTTCAGAAAACAAACACCTGTTAGCGCTTTGGGAAGTTGGGCCTCCTTGTATTCTGTTTTGCGGGTTTTGTTCTTGAAGCCGGCTTACGCAGGAGTGCTTGCATTGTTTATTATTTTCGGGCTTTTTGGATTTGCGCAGAATTCTGTGCCAGGCGATCTTTTGTACCAGGTTAAGAAGATAGCTGAAAGAGGCCAGACGTTTTTTGCATCGGAAGATGAAAAAGCGCAAGTGAGTTTGGAGTTAGTTAATAAACGTCTGGAAGAGCTGACCAGCATTGTTGAAGCCAATCAAACCAAAAAATTTGCTCCGGCCATTAAGGAGTTTGAGGCAAGCGTTTCCGAAGCTGCAAATAATTTTTCCGGCTCAGATACTGTCGCTGTCAGGAAAGTTGTAGAAATGAGCAAGAAAACAAAAGAGCTTCAATCCAGAGGAGTGGTTATTGAAGAACAGGGACTACAGAGATTGGAGTTGGAGTCATTGGTTGCGGTTTTGGAGAACTTGATTAAGGACTTGGAGAACAGGACTTTGACAGAGAAACAGGAAGAAATTTTGGTGCAAATGAAAGCGCTGGTTGGGGAAGGCGATTATTCAGCAGCCCTTGAATTGTTTTTGACAAATCAGTAGAATAGATAAAAATTGAAAATCCGAGAGTCGCGAGTTTGTGACTGCAAAGCTTTGGTCGCAAATTAAATCGGTCGACGCGACAGAGAAAAAATTAAAAACTAAAAACGAAAAGAGAAAAACGAAAATGAATATAAGCAAAAAGATTGTAGCGGGTTTGTTAGGAGTGTCTTTATTGGCTCTTCCGGGTTATGTTTCAGGCGCAACAGTTGCAGAACTGCAAGCTCAAATTGCGGCTTTATTGGCGCAAATTAACGCTTTGCAGTCGCAATTGTCAGGTTTGCAGGGTGGTTCAGGTGGAGTTCCAGCTGCTTGCTCTGGCGTGAGCTTTACCAGAAACCTTTCACAGGGTTCTTCTGGTTCAGACGTCATGTGTTTGCAGGCATTGCTTAACCAATCAGCTGACACGCAGGTGGCTGCTTCAGGCGTAGGTTCTGCTGGCAACGAAACGCAGTTATTTGGTTCTTTGACCAGAGCAGCTGTTGTGAAGTACCAGGCGAAATACGCGGCTCAGATTTTGACGCCTTTGGGATTGACCTCGGGAACAGGTTTTGTGGGCGCTTCAACCAGAAGCCACTTGAACTCAATGTTGACACAGATTCCTCCTGATGGCGACGGAGATGGAGGCGGAATAACAGACGGAAAAGAAGGAACATTGTCTGTTTCAGCCAACGCTACTCCTCCTACAGGGGAAACCATTTACGCAGGCAACACAGAAGTTGCAGTGGCTGCATGGAAAGTTAAGGCGTTGGGTTCTGCCATAAAGCTGGACCGCTTAGACGTCAACTTTAGCACAAGACCCTGGCTTAACATTGCAAAAGCTGCGCTTTACGACGGCACAACAAAAGTTGTGGATATGGATGTAACTCAGGCAAACACCATTGAGGTTACTACTGGTTCCTCTTACAACGTGAGGTTCACCGGGTTTGGCTTGGTTATTCCAGACGGCGTAGAAAAGGTGTTGACCTTGAAGGTTGACCCAAAACTGCAGCCTGGCGACACTACAGAGACCCTAACTTACAGAGTTCAGGCCAATGGAGCTCGCGGAACAGACGGGAAGATCATTCAGCAATATGCTCCTTCAAGCGCTTTGGCTGACAGAACATTTGTTGTTGAAAGCCGAACTGGAGCTCTGACACTTTCTGTCAACTCAGGCACACCCAAGGAAAGAGCTGTTGTAGGTTTGGTTGGCTCCATCACCGAAGAGGTGGAAATGCTGAGGTTTGACTTAAAAGCTACTGTCAATGATATTATTGTGGAGCAAATAAACACAGGAAGCTTGCTGGATAACGCAGACATTCTGCAGACCCTGGAGCTTTATGACGGCACCACAGTGTTGGCCGCTACCAGCGTAACTTCTGGACAAGCCCATGTCTTTAAGCCTCTTGGCTTGAGGATTGCTAAGGACACTACAAAGACATTGGTCATTAAGGCAGACACAGAAAAAGCTACGGAAGCCAGAATAGCTGGTTCATCCTCAGTTTCTGTGGCCACAGGAGGAGTCACGGCTTCAGACGCCGGAACATTCGCCTCTGTAACCGTTTCAGGTTCAACTGCTACGGGTAAAAAGGTTCACCTCTACACCATAGCTCCAAGCTTGAAGCTGGTTAGCACTTCAATAGCTACCAACAGAGCGGGTAGGATTGACGCTTCAAACACCGTTTCAGCCGACGCCAAGATAAGATTTGAGGTAACGGCTATGGGTGGAGATGTTTACTTTAGTTCTACGACCCCTGGCAACACGACCACTACGGCTTCGGTAGCCGGAATCCACAAGACTCAGACTTCAAGCTGGACTACCGATGCGGCAACTGCTGGCAACTGGGTGGTCAGACAGGGCGAAACCAAGTGGTTTGAAGTTTCAACCTTCATTACCAACGGTTCGCCCACAGCCAGTTTCGTGTACATGTATCTTGCTTCAACGACATGGGGTACGAGCACGGCTACTGATGCGCTTACTAGTAACTTCAAATGGGATTGGGCCGACATACAGGATTCATTCAAGACGTCCTCTGTGTTCTTGCAAGCTCAGAACTAATTTGACTTAGTTGTCTTAAACGCTTTTCCTTGTGAGGCGCCAAAAACCCCGGAGATACGGGGTTTTTGGTTTTCCAAAACTTTTGCTAAAATAAAAGAGCATGAAAACAAGCGTCCTCAAAACAACCACTCAAGCACTGCTGTTGTCCGTTATTGCCTTAACTCCTTTTTTCAAAGTTTCGACTCTTTACTTTCCCTTTGTTTCGGGACGGGTTTATCTTTTCAGATTAATGGTTGTTATGGCTTTCTTTTTCTGGGTTTGGCTAATAACAGAAGAGAAAAGGAGCAAACTGCCAGAGGTAAGGACAGATTTTAGAAATGTTTTAGTCATTGCGCTTTTTTTGTTTTTTTTGGCTCAGGTTTTTGTTTCCTTTTTCGGGGTTGACCCTCTTTTTTCTTTTTTCTCTTCCATGTCAAGGTCTGACGGGGTCTTGCAGCAGGGTTTCTGGATTCTATACTTTTTGATGCTCATTTCCGTCTTCAAAAAAAGCGACGACTGGAGAATTGTTTTCTCTGTTTTTATCAGCGTTGCTTTTATTATTTCTATTTTTGCTTGGCTTGGTTTTCCGCCAGAGCAAGAAATCTACGGTAATCTTTTTGGCAACCCGGCTTATTTTTCCGGCTTTTTGATTTTCGCTATTGGCTTCTCTCTTTTGATATTGGAAAGAAAGTTCTTTCACAACTCTTTGGTTAATAATCTTTTTCTCATTGCAGCTATTTTTCTCGGAGTTACTTTGATTGTTACTAGAATTAGAGGAGCTTTTATTGGTTTGGCTGGCGGAATTTTTCTTTTCTGCGCTTTGTCAGTCTTATTTTTGAGGGGAGCAAAAGAAAGCAGAAAATTGGCCTTTTTTTGCGGAATTGTTTTGTTGATAGGATTTATTTCCACTGCCATTATTTTTTCTGCCAGAGAAACAGAGTTTGTAAAAAGCAATAATTTTTTGTCGCGCCTGGCAAGCATTGCAAACATTCAGGGAGCAGATTCTCCTCGCGAGCGTCTTTTGGTATGGAATGTTGCAGTTCAAGCTTTTCTTGAAAAACCTCTGCTGGGTTGGGGTCCGGAAAACTTTGCCTCAGCTTTCAATAAATACTACGACCACTGGGTGGGTGAGAGAGAAACCTGGTTTGATAGAGCGCACAACATTCCACTTGATATTTTGGCGACAGGAGGAATCTTTCTTTTTGCTTTTTATGTTTTCTGGATTTTTGCCGTCTTTTTTTTGATTTTAAAAGTGGCAAAACAGGAAAAGATTTTGTCTTTTATTTTAGCTTCGGTGTTTTTCGCCTATTTTTTGCAGGGCCTCTTCTTTTTTGATACTTTTGCCAGTTCTCTCGGGCTTTTTCCGTTTTTGGCATACTTGGTTTATTTAAATCCGAAATCAGAAATCCTAAATCAGAAACAAATTCAAAATTCAAAATTCAAAACTCGAAAGCTTGTTTTAGTTGCGGCAGGGGGTTTTTCTTTGTTCCTCATCTACACGACCGTGTGGATGCCTTGGCAGGCAAATGCCGCCGCTTTGCAATTTTACGCCCGTACCGAAGCCGGTCTTTACCAAAAAGCCAAGCCATTTCTGGAAAAATCGTTTGCTATTAGGTCGCCGTATACTTATTGGGAAGTGAGAAAAGAATCCGGCTGGCAGTTCTTGAGAATCTTGGAAGACAGGGTAGACCAAACAACGCCACCCCAAGATATTCAAGCGATATCAGAAATTTACGATTTTATAGTACCGGAACTGGAGAACTTTATTGAAAATAGACCATACGAGCCGAAGATGTACTACGTTTTAGGTAGAGTTTACCTGTCTGGTTTTGAAAAGCTGGGCAGGAACGATTTGGGCAAAGCAGAAATAATCCTTAAAAAAGCCCTTAATTATTCTGATTTAAGAAAAGAATATTTTGAGGAGTTAAAACGGGCATTAATTTTGCAGGGCAAATTTGAAGAAGCCGAGAAAGCTCTTCAGAATTATATAAAAAGAGTGGATTTTTACGATTATTACCCCTATTTAACTATGGGACATTTTTACTTTGAGGCGGAGAATTATGAGCAGGCGCTTTGGCAATACGAAGAGGCAAGAAAAATTAACTATGATTTTTGCCAGATTCCCGCGGAATATAGCAGATACATGCTTTCAGCTGAGAGGGCAGGAAAATATCAGAGAGTTGTTGATATGGGCCAAACTTGTTTGGAAAAATGGGGACCCGATGCAGATATTTACTTTAACATTGCCGTCGGTTATTTCCACCTCGGCGAAAAGGAGAAAGCCAGGGAGTTTTTCTTAAAGGCGGTAGAGCTAAACCAGGAATACGAGGAACATCAAAATTTTTTCCTTGATTAGGATTATAAATTCGTTATAATATAAATCATGTTATTGCTGTTTAGAGTCAAACTTAAAACAATTCTAATAGCAGGCATTATCTTAGCCGTACCTACATCTGTTGGGGCTCAGTCAGAAAGCCAGATTTTTAACATTGACCCTTCTTACGATTTGTTTTCAAGGCAGGAACTTGAAGCTCAGCTTATCAGAACAACCCCAAATTTATATTTTTATATTGAAAAAAACTGGTGGGATAGCCGTTCTGCTCCAGAGCAAAACGCCATAAGATTGGCCTTCTTTGACTTAGGCGAGGAATTCAAAAACAGAATTTATCCTGTCTTGACAGCAACTTTTGGGTCTGAACCCAAGCTCGGCATTGACAAGGATGAAAAAATCACTGTCCTCATTCATCAAATGCGCCAAGAGGCGGGCGGCTATTTCAGCTCGGGTGATGTTTATTCAAGGTTTCAGAATCCCAAGTCCAACGAAAGGGAAATGGTTTATTTGAACAGCCGCCATATTGATACCCCGCAAGCTAAAAGTTTTTTGGCTCATGAATTTACGCATTTAATCACGGTTAATCAGAAGGATTTGCTGAGGAGGGTAACAGAAGAGGTTTGGCTGAATGAACTAAGAGCAGAATATGCTCCAACCCTGCTTGGTTATGACGGCATTTTGGCAGGGAGTAATCTTGAAACAAGGGTCAAGTCGTTTTTAGACAATCCTAAGGCTTCTCTGACAGAATGGCTTAACTTAAAGGCTGACTACGGCGCGGTTAATTTATTCGCCCAATATCTTGCAGACCATTATGGAGTTAGAATTTTGTCTGATTCAATGCTGTCCTCAAAGGTGGGTATTGCTTCTTTGGAAGAAGCTTTGCAGAGACAGGGGGCTCAAAAGAGCTTTGCCCAAGTTTTTTCAGATTGGGCAGTTGCCCTTTTGGTTAACGACTGCTCTTTTGGGCAGGGATACTGCTATTTAAAGGAAAACTTAAAAAATCTTCGCATCGTTCCAACTCTTTACTTTCTTCCAAAGAGCGAAACGGTTTTATCCACACTTCACCAAGCCACTCACTGGTCTTTAAACTGGCACAGGATTGTGGGCGGCCGGGACAATTTAAACCTTGAGTTTGAAGGAGACAGGTCAGCTGAGTTTGAAGTTCCTTATTTGCTATGCGAAAAAGCCGGTCGCTGCCAGGTGAATTTCATAAATCTTGATGCTCAGCAAAAAGGGGGTCTGACCATTGCCGATTTCAGCCAAAGATACAATTCTTTGACCATACTTCCTTTTATCAAAAGCAAGACAGAAGGTTTTAACGGAGAAGAAAAGAGCTTCACTTTTTCCTGGAAAGTTTCTGTCGGGCAAACTCCCCAAACCGATGGGGAATTAATAAATCAGCTTCTGGCAAAAATTGCTGAACTTAAAGAGCAGGTGCGCCAGTTGCAAGCTAAGTTGGCAGCGCTCTTGGGAGGACAACCCCCTAAAGAGCAAATTTCCTGCAATAGCCTGGATAACAATCTTTATTTTGGTATGGAAAACAGCCAAGAAGTAAGATGTCTCCAAGAATTTTTGAGGGCTGAAGGGGTATATAAAGAAGGTTTGGTTACAGGCAACTTTCTTTCTTTAACAAAGGCGGCAGTAATTCGCTTCCAAGAAAAATACGCTTCTGAAATTTTAACGCCCCTTAGATTACCAAACGGGACAGGTTATGTGGGGCAAGGGACTAGAACTAAAATCAATCAACTATTAGCCAAATAAGCATAGCTTGGCATCTTTTGACCCCTCTTGACACCCTTTGATGGGTGCTTTATTATTTATCATAGAAACCATGATTGACCCAAAAGAAGTTTATACAACTAAAGAGGCACAAGAATTTTTAAAGATAAGCTCTTCCACCATGAAGCGAATGATTAAAAATGGAATTATTAGGGCCTATAGAGTCGGCGGTACTTACCGCATTTGGGGGTCTGAAATTTTAAAATTGATTTCTCCTGAAGTTGAGACAAAGGTCTACAGAAAAATTTACAAGCCAATTAAAGAAAAAATAAAAGAGACCATTGAAAAATGGTAGC
>CAYJRW010000028.1:0-1447 GCA_964372865.1 uncultured Candidatus Saccharibacteria bacterium
AAGCCACAATTGGCAGAGTCAAAACCAAGCTCACCCAGAACTTTCGCAAAAACATCCGGGTGGAATGCCCTTCATGCTTATCACCTCCCGAATCATGAAGCTTGAAGCGTGAAGCATGTTTCATACTGCGTGCTTCATGTCTCACGAGGCTCATTCCGCACTCAGGGCACATGCCTGGCTGTTCCTGCCGCACTTCCGAATGCATAGGACAAGTATAAATGGTTGTTTGCATCATATCTGAAAGGTTGCAAATATGGGTTTGCACTATCTTGCCTTATCTTAACGATGTCTTTCCTCGTTAAGACTAACTTTTTTTTCTCGATTCTTTTTTATTGCTTGACCGCGTGTTTTGTTATTTCCAGGTTGCAGCTCTTGTGTTCTTTGCACCAATCCCCGCATTTTTCAGCCCATTCTTTTTCTTTATATTCAAACCCGCACTCTGGACAGCGATATAGTTTTTTATTTTCACTTAAATTTTTTCGGTAATTGACAACGTCTTTTGTGAAAGCTGAGAACTGAAGAACAACAACTATCGCTATCATTGTTAGATATAACCAGCCAAGCCAGCTTGCATGGCCGTGATGCAAAAAGCCGTGGTCAATCATATGCAGGCTGACTAGATAAAAAATCGCGTAAACATGGCTGTGCACCCATCTCCATTGTTTAACGCCTAAAAATTCAATTGCCTTGCCAGAAGAACTGACAGCCAAAATAAGCGCCCAAAAAAGAGCGAATATTAAAGCAAGGCTTGCTAAACTTGAAAACATCGCCAACCCTCTTTCAGTATAAATAATAAGAACGTGCAAAAGCGTCAGAACGGCAAACCATGTACCCAACTCTCCCCGCCAGCTTAATGGAAATTCTGCAGGCAAAACCTTTGCCAAACCGCTCCACAGTTTTGTTGCCGGCCCTATAATCAGCACCAAAAACAAAAGCAAAAAAGCGGTTGCTGCAACTGGGTGATGAAGGTCTTTTCCGGACGACAGCAAAACGGCTATCAACACAAACGACAATAAACCAGCAATAATGTGATTTAACAACTTGTTGCTTGTGTCTAAAGTTTTTCCTTCCATGATTTTTCAATTCTTTTTATTTTTTGAAGACGCCTTTTGTGGCGAGTAAGATTGCTAAATTTTGTTCTCAAAAATGTTTTTACCATTTTTTGGGCTTCCCGCTCTTTTAACTGCCAGCTGTTTAGGCACAAGACATTAATGTCGTCATTCTCTCTCAATTCCTTGACCTGCCAAGCATTAAACGCCTGAGCCGCCCTAATCCCTTTAATTTTGTTTGCAGCAATACATACTCCGCCGCCGCTTCCGCATATTAAAACTCCCCTACTCTTTTTATTTGCCACCTTTTTAGCAACCATCGAGGCAAAATCAGAGTAATCGTCTTCTGGGTCAAAAACTTTGTTCCCCAAGTCCTCAAAACCAACCTTCAGTTTTTT
>CAYJRW010000028.1:1547-6895 GCA_964372865.1 uncultured Candidatus Saccharibacteria bacterium
CAAGCTCCTTTTCTTGCGCCTTCAGGTCCTCCTGAAACACCTACATCCAAGAAAGCGAGTCCTCTTTTTGAAAGCAGTTTTCCCCTCCTTATAGAATCCACAAAAAAAGAATTTCCTCCGTCAATTATAATATCTCCTTTTTCTAAAAATTTAACCAAGCCGCTTATAATCTCGTCAACCGGCTTGCCAGCTGGCACCATCAACCAAACCACCCGCGGACGACTTAAACCTTCAACCAGTTTTTCCAGCGCGGGATTCCTGTCAAAACCCAAAACCTTCCAACCTTTTTCCTCCAAGCGTTCTTTCATATTCTTGCCCATCTTTCCCAGACCAATTATGGCAATTTCCTTTCTCATTACTTTTGCAGGATTTTTCTGGTTTCTTTTTTGTATAATTCTACTCCTGGCTGGTCAAAGGCGTTGACTTTCATCAATTTTGCTAAAAGTATAATTTCCATCATTTTCATTTGAAAAAGAAAGCCCAGATTTTTTTCATCCAGCTTTGGCAAAATTGTTTCAGTAAAAGGCAGTTTTTTCTTCAAATACGCTTTTTTTACGCCTTCAAAAATGGCTCGGTTAAATTGCCAAATTGTTCTGCCTTCCATGCCGGGAAAAACTTTAGCAAAATCTTCCAAATTTCCAATTTTATAATCAACGCCTAAGTCTTCAGTAAAAACAAAGTTTACTAATTTGTCTCTCGGCCCGTCAAAGAAAAGCTGACCGATGGCATGAAAATCGGTGGTGCCGGTGGTAACTGTGGGAGTAATGCCTTGGCCTTCTTTCCCCAAACTTTCTCCCATTAACTGAACGTACCACTTGCCAAAAAATTCCAAGTCAGGAGGAAAAACCAAGTTGCTGTAGATATTTTTACCTTTTTGGTAATGATAAAAAATAGTCAAAGCAGAACTCAATGCTGGGTTTTTCAGCGGGTCATCCACTAAGCAAACTTTAGCTGCCTTTTTTGCTCCCAAGAGCAATTCTTGAACGTTGACACCAGCTAAGTTCAAAGGCAGAAGATGGGCTAAGCTGAAAACCGAGTATCTGCCGACAACTTCTCTTGGAATATTAAACGTTGGAAAATTATTTTTCTTTCCATATGCCCACAAAACTGAGCCCTCGTCAGATATTACAAAAATTTTAGGTTTATATTTTTTAATGAACGGCAAGAGCGCGAAAAAATTGGCAGTTGTTTCAAAGGTCTTGCCTGATTCACTGATAAAGAAAATTGCCAGTTTTCCCCTTTTTACTTTTTCCGCTTTATCAAGCGACTTTCTGAAAAACAAAGGATTTAGTGAGTCCAAGACCAAAATTTCAGTAAGTTTCTTTTTATTTTTTAGGGCTGTATAAACAGCTTCAGCTCCCAAAGACGATCCTCCAATGCCAACAACAATAATTAATTTTAAATTTTGGATAATTTTTTTAGAAAAATTGAGTTTTTCATCTGGCAAAGCCAAAAAACTTTCAGGAGCATTATATTTTTTTTCTTTTAGAACTTTTTTTAATTCCTGCAAATAATAGCTAATCTCCTTTCTTTTGCGGAAGAACTTCAAGGGCGTTTGGCTGATTTTTTGGAAGTTAAACTTTGGCATTCGGCTTATATATTTTTAACGGGGCGAGGTTTTTTTGCCAGCCCTGCAAAATATGGTCAATGAATTCCCAGCAGGCCAGAATTTCCTTGGTGCTGAGAAACAATGTCTGGTCGCCCAAAAAAGCGTCAATCAGCAATTTTTCGTAGTCAGGAAGAAGTTTTGCTTTTTTATACGATTCCTCGTAGAAAAAATGCAAATCCCTTTTCTCAACTTCTGTTTTGGAATCTGGTCTTTTAGAATGGAAAGAAAATAAAATTCCTTCTTTGGGATGAATGCTGAATGTCAGGGTATTTCTGTGCTGTTCAATTTGTTCTCCTCTACAAAAAGGGCAGAGTATTTTTCTTTTGAAAGTAATCTTAATTTCAGCCAAGTCCTTTTTCATTTTTTTGCCGCTTTCCAAAAAAATGGGAACTCCTTTCCATCTTTGATTTTCCAAATAGGTCTTGATTCTAAAATAGGTTTCCTTTCTAGAGTCAGCTTTCACCCCCGGAATTTGCAAATATCCCTGATATTGTCCTCTGGCAGTATTGGTTTTAGTTTCCTTGTTGGTTAATTTATGCAAGTCTTGGAGTATGGCTAATTTTTTTTCTCTTATGTCCTGGGCACCCAAGGTTAAGGGCGCGTCCATAGTAATTAAAGCCAGCATCTGCAAAAGATGATTCTGACCCATATCCCTTAAAGCGCCGAGAGTGTCGTACAATAAACCTCTTTTTTCCACGCCTTCTTTTTCTAATAACTTTATTTCAATCTTTTCTATAAAATCCTTGTTCCACAAATTCTCAAAGACGGAGTTGGCAAAGCGAAAAACCAATAAATTGGAAGTTGTTTCTTTTGCCAAATAGTGGTCAATTCTGTACACCTGAATTTCTTTGAAAAGTTTTTCCAGGAGTTTGTCCAGTTTTTTGGCTTTTGCCAGGTCTTCGCCAAAAGGTTTTTCCACCAGCACGCGGGTCCACCCTTCTTCCGGGCTGCAGGGTCGGGTCAGTCCCGACTTTGCCAAATTCTGAAAAATTGTCTCATAATAATTTGGCGGCACCGCCAAATAAAATAGTTTATTGGCGCACACTCTGAAGCGACCGTCTATAAAGCCCAGCTTTTTCCCAAGCTCTTTGTAGGTTGAAATTTCTTCAAAGAAACCTGGCTGATAAGAAAATTTCTGAAGAAAATCCTTTTTTCTTCTGCCTTTTTTGGGCAGGTTTTTTTTAAGCCAATTGTGGTATTCCTCTTCTGTCAAATTTTCTTTGGCAAACCCGATGACCCGAAACAAAGTCGGCAAAAATCCTGTTTGGTGTAAATGGAAAATCGCTGGCAGCAATTTTCTTTCCATTAAGTCGCCTGTTGCCCCAAAAATTATCAAAACGGTCGGGAAGTTTTTTAACGTGTTTTCAACGTTATTCGTCGCCATATTGCATCAACTTATATTACAACACCGGCAAAGGTCTTAACCAACCAACCAATGGCGTAAGCAATGGTTGCGGCTAATCCACCAACCAGCAGCATTTCCAGACCCGACTTCACAAAAGATTCCGTGGTTACCAACGTACGCAAGGCTCCCGCGCTGAACAAAGAAACTCCGGTAGCAGCTACGGCCACCATAAACTGCTGGGAAGCCGGAACTCCAAAAAAAAGATACGGCAAAAGCGGCATAAAACCTGCAACAACAAAGGCAAAAAACGTAGTCGTGCCGTGTTTTGCGGGGCTGACCGAGTCGGTTTCTTTCAAATCAAGCTCTTCTCGCATCATTAAGTCAATCCAGCGATCTTTATCCTTTATAATATCCTGCATTGCCGGCTCGATACGTTCTTTTGCCACGCCCCATTTCTGCAAGATTTCGCGCACCTCTTCTTTCTCAATTTCCGGGAATTCTCTCGCCTCCCACTCTTCGCGCCTTCGCTGAGCGCGCCAAAAGTCGCGCTCTGAACTGCGGGACAAGAAACTGGAAGCTGCCATAGAAAAACCGTCAGCCGCCAAATTGGCAAGACCCAAAATAATAATAATCCCCGGCGAAAAACCCGCCCCGGTGGCTCCGGCGACCACGGCAAATGTGGTAATTATGCCGTCATTTGCTCCATAGACAAAATCTCCGATATATGTACCTTCTCTTAATCTATGCCAAACATCCTCGGCGCGCCGGTATTCTTTACTCTCAATTGCGCGCAAGTATTCCTGTTTCTTTAACTTTTCTCTCTCAATGTCTTCCATTAACTGATTCTATCCGAAAACGGCTCAGTACTCAATTCCTCTTTTGCCCCAGACGCCTTTTTGAAAAGGGTGTTTTATTTCCTGAAAGTTGGTTGCAATATCGGCTAATTTTATTAACTCTTTTGGCGCTCCCCTGCCTGTTAAAATTAAGTCAACGCTTTTGGGAGCTGCTCTTATAACTTTTAATACTTCTGCCAGAGAAAGAAGTTTTAACGACAGAGCAACATTAATTTCGTCCAGAACCACGAGATTGTATTTTTTAGAAAGAATTTCTTTTTTCGCTCTCTTCAGTGTTTCCTTAGCAGCTTTCTTGTGAACAAAAATAGGGAGCTTGTCTCCCATAATTCCCACAAAGCCCTTGCCGCCTTTAATGAGCCGCAACTTTTTGCCAAAAATTTTCAGAGCTTTTTCTTCGCCGGTGGGCCAATTCTTGCTTTTAATAAATTGAATAACTAGCGCTTTTCCTCCCTGCCCGACAACTCTCAAGGCCTGGCCCAAAGCAGCAGTGGTCTTGCCTTTGCCGTTTCCAGTAAATAAGAGAAGCATTATTGAGCAGAAGGAGCAACGGCGGGCACTCCGCTTTCTTCCAATGCCAAGTCAACTTCGCAAACTCCGCCTGCGCAAGCTACTTCTTTTGAGCCGGTTGTTTCGTCCTCTTTCTCGTAAAGAATAAGCTGGGAAAAATCAATGTCGGGAAGTTGCGATTTCATTGCTTCGTACTGCTCCTTGGTTATTGCTTCATAGGGAGCAAGTGGATACACGTGGTCTGTTCTCGGAAGAAACGAGAGTCCTCCTATAATGTCCCAGTTCTCGTAAATGAAGTTGGCAACGGCAATCCATTCATTATCTGCAATGTAAATGGTGGCTGAGGGATTGTGCTCGGTGAAATGCGATTTTAAGCGCTTCCATTCATTGAGAAGGTCAAGGGCTGAGACGTCTTTCACGGTTACTGCTCCTTCAGGGGCTTGAATCGGAAATTCAAGAACCATGGTGGAAGCGTTTGAGGTGGAATAGCCAATTTCGGGTTTTACCGGAACCCCTTGCTCGCGAGCCAGCTTCAAAAGAGGATCGTTGGCGGAAATTCGCACCCGGCGAATAAAGTAAGGAGCAAACCAAGGATGCATACCAGAACCCACGCCCAAGAGTTGACCTGAGTTTCCGTGAGGTTTCACGCAGGTGATTGCGGTTGAAGGATTTTTTCCAAATCTTTTTGCGTATCGCTTATTTATTTCTACGGCTTCCTGGCGAAGCGCTTTAAGCGTTTCGTCGTTTCTCACAATGGTGTTGTCGTAGTAGCCAGTAATGGATACTCCCAACAGTTGTTCCTCTTCGCAGTTTTCTTTCCATTCTTTTGAAAGGTAATCAAAATTTGTCAGGGTCGCCTGATACGTTCCCAAAATTGTGGCTAAGCGCATCTTTCTTTTCAGCGATTCAATATCGTCTTTGGGCCGGACAACAATTGACGTCAAATTGCAGAATTGCTTGGACTGCAGATAAATTTCGCCGCAGGGATTTACTCCGGGCTGAACAGCATTCTTCAATTTTTCCCATCTGCGCC
>CAYJRW010000029.1:0-6544 GCA_964372865.1 uncultured Candidatus Saccharibacteria bacterium
TTCTAAATTTTTCAGCCTTCTCTTTTCCCCACAAATCTTCAAGGGTTCTGCCCTTTAGTGCTTTTGATATTTTTTTACCAGTCTCTCGCCATATTTCATTATTTTCGGTAGTTATCCCGTAATTCCAGGGCTTCCCGCCTTTCTGATAAAAACGAATTCGTGCAGCTCTGATTCTTTCTCGAGATTCTTTTTTGCTTGGGTTTTTGTAAAAAGATGCTGAGCATTTATAGCAGAATTTACTTTTTCCTTCCTTTTGTCCGCTGATTTGTTTTCCGCAAATCCTACAAGTATTGTAAACAAAATGGTCGCATCGGTATTTGATTAAAACTTTTTCATTTATCTTTATATCTCCAAGTTTTTTCCAGCAGCCGTCTTCTGTCAAGAAATAGTGGTCTTTGCTGGCTTTAATATACCAGCCGTTTTCGGCAATCAAACAATACAAATCTTTTTCTCCTCCGGCAACCACATCTAAAATTTTGTTTTTATGAACCTTACCCTCGTCGAAATAAAGCGAATGCAGTACATTTTTGTTTCTTCTTTCGTATAATTTTTTCAGCGTGGTAGTGGAAATTTTAGTATCACCAGACAAGCATTCCAGCTGGAACACGCTTGTTGTTTGGGCTTTTTGCAGTAGTTTGAAGGTTTCTTTATCGTCAAGAGGTATTTGCTGAATATCAATGCTCTTTCCCTGAACTTTGTAGATTCTCGCCAAAGTGTCTTCAATAATTGTCAGGTTTTTCAGGCCCAGAAGGTCCATTTTCAAAAGACCAAGGTCTTCAATGGAATGCATTTCATATTGAGTAACGATTGCTTTTTCGTTTTGGGTGGGATGCTGCAAAGGAACAATGTTGTCTAAGGGTTCAGCAGCAATCACTACTCCGCAAGCATGGGTTGAGGCGTGTCTCGCTACTCCTTCCAATTTTTTGGCAAGGTCAATTAAGCTTTGAGCTTTTTGGTCCTCCAAATAAATTTGACGGAATTCTCCGACCTGCGCTAAAGTTTGATCCAATGTCAGACCAAAGGGAATCATTTTGGCTATTTTGTCGCAAAATGAGTATTGATAGCCCAAAGCCCGGCCCACATCTCTCACAACGGCACGGGCTGCCATTGTTCCAAAAGTTATTATTTGAGCCACTTTGTCGTGTCCGTATTTTTGAGCAACATAATTGATGACTTCGTCGCGCCTTCTGTCGGTAAAATCCAAATCAATATCAGGTAAAGTTCCAGCACGGCCTGGATTCAAAAATCTTTCAAAGATGAGATTATATTTTAAGGGGTCAACGTTGGTAATATTCAATAAATAGGCAACCAGAGACCCTCCGACACTGCCCCTGCCTGGTCCCACAACAATTCTGTTTTCCTTGGCCCAGTTGACAAAATCCTGCACTATCAAAAAATAGGAAGCAAAGCCGGCTTGCTTTATTGTGTCTAATTCATAATTCAACCTGTCTAAAACTGATTTTGCCGGTTTTTCACCGAATCTTCTTTTTAGACCATCTTGGCACAGTTCCCTTAAATATTTATCTGTCTCCTTTCTGTTTGGCGTTTCGAATTTGGGAAGTTTTATTTTGCCAAGGTCAAACTTAAAATTGCAGTCCTCGACAATTTTTTGGGTATTCTCAATTGCTTCAGGCATATCTTTAAAAAATTCTGCCATTTCTGAGGGGCTCCTCATTGAGAAATCGTCCTGTTTCATAGTAAGGCGCTCTGGATCCTGCGGGTCAGCTCCCGTGTTAATGAGCATTAAAATATCCTGGGCTTCAGCATCTTCTTTTCTCAAATAGTGAGGGTCGGCTGTTGCCACCAAACTTATACCTGTCTTTTTGGAGATTGAAATTAGTGCTTCGTTGACTTTTTTTTGCTGCGGGATTTGTGGGTGATGCTGTATTTCCAGATAAAAATTTCCTTTGCCAAAAATATCTTGGTATATTTGGGCTTGTTTTTCCGCCTCTGAAATTTTGTTTACCAGCACTAGCTTTGGTATTTTCCCCTGGAGGCAGGCAGAAAGCGCAATCAGCCCCTTTGAATATTTTTTCAGCAATTCTTCATCAATCCTGGGTTTGTAGTAAAACCCTTCAAGGTAAGAGAGCGTGATTAATTTAACCAGGTTTTTGTAGCCCTCTTCATTTTTGACCAGTAAAATGAGGTGGTATCTTCTGTCATCGACATTTGGTCGCTCCTGCGTATAACTTTCAAAGGCCTGATACATTTCAGCGCCAATTATGGGCTTTACACTTTTTTCTTTTGCTTTTTTGTAAAATTCCACGGCGCCGTAAATATTTCCGTGGTCGGTTATGGCCAGAGAATCCATTTCCAACTCTTTGACATAGTCCAGCATTGGGTCAATTTTTGGCAGCCCGTCCAACAAGCTGTAGTGGCTGTGCGTATGCAGGTGAGTGAATTTTTGCATGTTATAATAGTATAATATGAAGCATCCAACCTGGCAAGAAGAAAGGAAGCTGTGGAAAAAAGGAAAAAAGAGGGTGGTGTGCTTGGATGAAGTTGGAAAGGGTTCTTTGGCAGGGCCGGTCGTGGCATGCGCAGTGGCGCTAAATTCAAAATTCAAAAATCAAAATGCAAAATTAAAATTCAAAAGCCGAGTCCGAACGGGCGCGGCGGGAAATGAGAGCTTCGCCCTCAGCGACCTTAAAAATTTACGCGATTCAAAAAAGCTTACCCCTAAAAAAAGAAAGAAATTTTATGAAATTTTAACAAAACATCCTGGAGTTGAGTGGGGGATTGGTAGGGTTTATCCCGGAGTGATTGACAGAATTAATATTCTGGAGGCGACAAAGCTGGCAATGGTTAGAGCTGTAGAAAAGCTAAAAGTTAATTTCGCTGAGGATTTAGCCTCATCTCACGCCTCAGCTAAAGCCTCGGCAAATGAAAAGTTAAAAATTGGTTTTTTGATTTTGGACGGAAATATGAAATTAGATTTGCCTATCCCTCAAAAGTCAATTGTGAAAGCCGATGAAAAAGTGCTTTCTTGCGCCATTGCCTCGATTATTGCCAAAGTCAAGAGAGACAAGGCAATGCAAAGGTATCATAGAAAATATCCCCAATACGGATTTGACCGACACAAGGGCTACGGAACAAAACAGCATATAACGATGTTGAATAAATTTGGCAGGTGTGATATACATAGAAATAGTTTCAACTATGGCCGTACCAAAACAGCGACACACCAAATCAAGAAGAAATAAAAGAAGGATGCATCTTTTTTTGACCGCCTCGGTTTTAGCCAAGTGCCAAAAATGCGGAAAACCAGTGAAGCCTCATACGGTTTGTTCAAACTGCGGCTATTATAAAGGCAGGGAAGTTGTTGACGTTTTGAAAAAATTGACTAAAAAAGAAAGAAAACAAAAAGAAAAAGAAATGAAAGCTAAGGAATCCCAAGAGCAGGAAAAACCGATGAGCTTGGAAGAATTATCAAGAAAATAAAATGGCTTCCCGTCATTTGTCAAGAAGTATTGTCCTTCAGTCGCTTTATGAGTGGGATTTTTCCAGCAAGAAGAAGGACTTAACGAAAATCATAGAAAAAAATATAAAAGAGTTTGGGCCAGGCCTTGAAGACCAAAGTTTTGCCTGGCAGCTGACCACAGGAGTCGTTCAAAAGCTTCAACAGATAGATGAAATTATTGAAAAGGCAGCTCCTGAGTGGCCTATTTCTCAAATAAACATTGTTGACAGAAATGTTTTGCGAATAGGTATTTATGAACTCTTACACGCAAACAGAGAGGAAGTTCCACCAAAAGTGGCGATTAACGAGGCCATAGAATTGGCAAAAAACTTTGGAGGAGAATCATCTGGAAAATTTATCAACGGAGTGCTGGGAACAATATATAAGGAAATAGATAAGGAAATAGAAAATAAATAACATGCATGATTTTGCGAAACTTGAAAAGAAATTAAATCTAAAGTTCAAAAATAAAGATTTGCTAATACAGGCCTTCACGCACCGCTCTTATCTGAACGAAAATCCGGATTTTTATTTAAACCACAACGAAAGATTGGAATTTTTGGGAGACGCTGTTTTGGAACTTGTCGTTACAGAAGAACTTTACAAAAAATATCCGAAAAGAACAGAAGGAGAATTAACCAATTGGAGAGCAGCTTTAGTTAACGCAAGAATTCTTTCGGTTCTCGCCAAAGATTTAGACTTTAATGGTTTTTTGTTGCTTTCCAAAGGTGAGACCAAAGAACTGGGTAAGGCCAGAGAATATATCCTGGCTAATACTGTTGAGGCCTTTATTGGAGCATTATATCTTGATTCTGGCTACAAGGCGTCATCAGATTTCATTAAGAAACATTTAATGACGAGGTTGCCAGAGATAATAGAAAAAGGCCTTTTCAGGGATTCAAAGTCCCATTTCCAAGAAGAAGCGCAAGAAAGAGTTGGCATTACTCCAATATACAAAGTGCTGAAAGAATGGGGGCCAGACCATGCCAAAAATTTTATAATCGGAGTTTTTTTAGGCAAAGATTTGGTAGCAGAAGGCCAAGGTTCTTCAAAGCAGGAAGCCGAAGTTGAAGCCGCCAAAAACGCGTTGGAAATAAAGAACTGGTAATTATGTTAGTTATTAGGTTATTCAGAGTAGGTAAAAAAAATCAGCCGTCTTTCAAGATTGTGGTGACAGACAAAAGAAGGCCTCCTCGGGCTGGTCGTTTTGTTGAGCAGGTCGGTTTTTGGAATCCTTTGACAAAAGAAAAAGCTTTGAAGCCAGAAAGAATTAAATATTGGCTTTCGGTTGGAGCCAAACCTTCAGCCACAATTCATAATATGTTGGTTTCAGAAAAGATTATTGAAGCCAAAAAAATCCCAAAGCACGCTAAGTCGAAGAAAAAAGAAGAACCAACCGAAAAGAAGCCTTCTGAACCATCCTCTGAAAAGCCATCTGAACAAAAAACGGCAGAAGAACAGCCGCCAGCAGAAGCGACACCCAAAGAGGAACAGCCGGTCGCTGAACTTCGTTCATCTCCCACCATTCGCTCCGCTCGAGTAAAAGAAGAAAAGCCGCCAGAAGAACCCAAAAAGGACAACATTTGACACTTTTTTTGAGGAGATATAATGGTGGCTTTGCCGAACTAAGCAAAGCTATTGACAAACACTTTTGGTTTGCTAAAATGAAAAATAGCATGAGAAAGGACAGAAATACTTCAAATAAAGGAAGCGGTTAAAAATCTGCCATTTTTGTTTTAGCAGAGATCGCTTCCGAGTAAGCGATTTTTTTGTTGAAGGGAAAGTTCATTGAAAATTGAAACCAATTAATAACAAGCGGTTATTAATTGCTAGCCAATTAAATTGCATTTTAAGGGCAGATGGAGGATGCCTTGGGAGATTGAGGCGATGAAGGACGTGGGGTGCCTGCGATAAGCCCCGGGGAGGTGGCTACCAACCTGAGAACCGGGGGATTCCGAATGCGGAAACGCGATTTGGTAAAACCAAATCATCTTGCAGCAATGCAAGAAGCGTACCTGGGGAAGTGAAACATCTCAGTACCCAGAGGAAAAGAAAAAAAGCGGAGCATTTTTTGTTTCGCAAAATTGCCTTAGTAGCGGCGAGCGAAAAGGCAGGAGCCCAAACCAAGCATTTACGCTTGGGGTTGAAAGAAGATATCGTCGGGAGTATTCCTGGACTTTACTCCAAATTGCATTCGCAATTTGGAGACCACAAATTCCTGGAATATTTTCGAGGGAGAACATTTAGGTAAGGTTTCGTTAATTAAATGACCCTGGAAAGGGCAACCATAGAGGGTAATAGTCCCGTAGATGAAAACGACTTTATGCTCCTTGATATTTTTCTTAAGTACCGCGGGAAACGACAGCCCTGCGGGAAGCAGGCAGGACTATACTGCCAAGGCTAAATACTCAATCTCACCTATAGCGAACCAGTACCGTGAGGGAAAGGTGAAAAGTAGGGGGTTGACCCCGGTGAAATAGAACCTGAAACCATCATGCCCACAAGGAGGCGGAGCCCCGCCCTCTAAGCTGTTTATATTTTTCTTTGAAGTAGGATAAACAAAATTAACTTTTGTGAAATTTTGGAAAATAGTATAGACGGCATAGAGGGCGGGGTGACGCCGTGCCTATTGAAGAATGAGCCAACGACTTTATGTGCGCCGCTGTCTAATCCCTTCTGGGGAGCAGACAAAGGGAAACCAAGTGTTAAAAGCGCGCAAAATAGCGGTGCGCATAAGACCCGAAGCCAGGCGAGCTTGCCATGACCAGGGTGAACCTGTCAGAAATGACGGGGGAGGCCCGAACCCGTGAGCCGTGCAATACTCTGGGATGAGTTGTGGTAAGAAGTGAAAAGCTAATCGAGCTTGGTAATAGCTGGTTCTCCCCGAAATAGCTTTAGGGCTAGCCCCCCGCCAAAATTTTGTTTTCCGGAGGTAGAGCACTGAATGGAATATTGTGCCTTACGGTAGATACTCCAATCAAACTCCGAATGCCGGAAAATTTAGCGGGGGAGTCAGAACTTGGGCGCTAAGGTCCAAGCTCAAAAGGGAAAAAGCCCAAATCTTCATCTAAGGTCCCTAAATCT
>CAYJRW010000030.1:0-5769 GCA_964372865.1 uncultured Candidatus Saccharibacteria bacterium
GTAGTTTACGTGCTTCATTATTTTCGCTGCCGTCCAACCACAAAATATCGTATCCTTCATCTTGGTCTAAAGAAACAAGCGTTTGCTTGGTAAATTCCGGACGTTCTTTGGTTGAGAAGACAAATGCAGTTTTTGCTCCTTTTACCGGTTTTTTTGGAATAACTCCGCATTTTCTTTGGATTTCCCTTAGTGTCGGGACAATACTCGTTAGTACTTTTAAACTCTGTTTATTGTTTGCTCCCATATTTGAAGACCTTTGCAAAAATTATTTAGCATTGTGACGTCTTTTGCAGAAAAAGTTTTGTCTTGTTGGAGTGCGCCTGGCAATTTCGCCGCCAACTCCGCTAAACATTCAAGATAGTTTTTTCCCTGCAGCTTTATATTTCTTAAATGTTCGCAGAAACGATCTACCAGCCGCATACTATCCATTTCTTTCTCTAAATCGTGGAGTAAATTATGCTTGTTGCGTATTTGTTTAACTAAAGGCGACCCGTAGCTTACAAATTCTTTAAGATGGTCTGCGATTTTACGCACAATATAGCTTGCCCAGATGTCGGCGTTGCGCCCAATGTGCGGGCTCAGAAAGTAGGCGGGAATAACTTCTCTGGCAAGCGCCGTATTTTGGGAATTAAAAGGTGACCAAGTTCCTTCTTGTAAACAGAAATTTCCCTTTCTCTTATATTTCACGACTTCCGGAGCAAGAACAATTCTGGTGACTGCGTCTATATCCGGGTCTCCAAGCCAAAATCCAGCGTTTACCACAACTCTTTCTTTTTTTTGCGTTTGCGTTACTTTCCCTCTCTTCCATCTTTCTCCCATTGGATAACCTCGGTGAAAAAATTGATAACCTTGCTTTTCTTCTAGGAATTCACAAACATTTAGCCAGCCGGTGGAAGAAGCCAAAGCGTCCAGAGTTTTATATTCGCCCACGACGCTATGCTGACCAATAAAGTCGCCGCTAACATAAAAGTTGTCATCGTCAATGGTAATAATTTTTTCAGCATCTTCTTCATAAGCGAGCAGCAGTCCGATATTTCTTCTCGAAACAGAGTTATAAGGCAAAAAATAATCCAACTCCGGATAGCGTTTAAGATAATTCTTTTGGTTTTCCACATCAAGAAAAATCACCTGGTACGAATTATCTTTGGCCAATTTCTCGCAAAACTTTTTTGCACCTGAAGGTGTTTTTAAGTCGGCAATTACAATAAATGCCGCATCTGAGTGGCCATATTGTTTTGCGCTTTTTGCGTAACCTTCCAGCGCGTAAGGTATATTTATAGTTGTGGTAACAATCGCAGTTTTCATTGGTTGAAGCCCAAAGGCAAATATTTAGCCACCCCTTCATATTTTTTAGGGTCTAAAATTCGCCAGCAGTCAAATAAAATTGCTTTTGGTTTAAGCCAGTTAGCTTCTATATTTTTAAATTCTTCCCAGGGAGTGGCAATTAAAATTAGGTCGGCCCCTTTAACTGCTTCTTCCAGGGAAGAAGCGAATAAAACCTTATTTAAGTATGTTTTTGCCGCTTCCATGGCTTTGGGGTCGTAAACATCTACAGGAATTCCTTTTTCTGAAAGCACTTTAGCCAATTCCAAACCCTGTGATTCTTCGATGACATTTGTATTGGGCTTGTACGAAATGCCCAAAATGGTTATTTTTCCGGATTTTGGCAAAATACTTAAAATCCTCTCTACTAATCTTGGCACCTGGTGTCTATTAATTTCATCTGTAGCTTCAGCTATTGGAAGAGAAACGCCAAATTTTTTAGCGGTATAAATAAAAGCTCTGTTGTCGCGGGGAAAACACGGCCCCATATAACCTAAAGCTCCCTTTAAATACTTGTGTCCGATTCTGGTGTCTGAGCCCAGAGCGTCTGTAACGACATCAACATTTCCTCCTGGCACTTTTTCGCATAACTCAGCAAGCATATTGGCGTAAGAAATTTTGGTTGTCACATAGGTGTTTAAAGCTATCTTGGTAATTTCAGCGTTAATAATGCTCATTCTTTTAATTGGCGGATTATTGTGACAAATATTTTTATAAAATAATTCTAAAATGTCGCCGCTTTTTTTATCCGATTCCCCGATTAAAACAAAGTCAGGATTCAAAAGGTCATCTATGACATCTCCTAAGGCAATGAATTCAGGGTTATAGCACAAACCAAAATCAAGCCCGCATTTTTTCCCAGAGTTTTTTTCCAAAACCGGCAAAAGTTCACTCTCGGTGGAACCAGGGGTGACGGTGCTGGTCAAAACCACCAAATGAAAACCAGGTTTCTTCCTAATAACTTTGCCTATTTCTTTGCCAGCTTCAATAACATACTGCATGGAAAAATTATGCGCTGCATTGCTTGGTGTGGCAACAACAATGAAAGTAATGTCTGAGTTCAAAACTGCTTCGCGGCAATTTTGCGTCGCAGAAATCCTGGCCTTATTTTCCGTTAAGTAGTCGGCCAACTTTGATTCAAAAACAGGAGCTCTGCCTTCTTTGATCAGTTGAAGAAAACTTGGCTTTAAATCAACTCCGATGACTTTGTGGCCCCTTGAAGCGAAAGTAGCCATCATTGGAGCTCCAAGTTTTCCCAAACCAATAATTGAAATGTCAGGTTTATTTTCCATAGTTGTATTTGCTGGTTATCGGCATTCTTCTGTCTTTGCCAAAGGCCTTGGGAGTAATTTTGATGCCAGGCGGCGACTGCCTTCTTTTGTATTCTGATTTATCAACCATATTCAGGACTTTGGCGACAATTTTTTTATTAAAGCCAGAGCGTAAAATTGTATCCATGTCTAAATCTTTCTCAACATATGCCTTCAAAATAGGGTCTAAGGTCTCATAAGGCGGTAGAGCGTCTCTGTCTTTTTGATTTTTTCTTAGCTCGGCCGAAGGTTCCTTTACTAATACTCTCTGAGGTATAACAACTGAAAGGGAGTTTCTGTATTTTGCCAATTTATAAACCAATGTTTTGGGAATGTCTTTAATTGGAGCAAAACCACCTGCCATATCTCCATAAAGCGTGGCGTAACCTACGCTCATTTCAGATTTGTTGCCAGTGGTTAAAACCAGCCAGTTAAACTTATTGGAAAGAGCCATTAAAATATTGCCCCTGATTCTGGCTTGAATGTTTTCTTCTGCAATATCCGGTCTCAACTTACTAAACTGAGGTCTTAATGTTTTTAAATAAACTTTGAATATTGGCTCAATCGGGATATTTAATAATTTAATTCGTAAATTTTTGGCCAATTTTTTTGCGTCTTCTTTTGACTCTCTTGAAGAAAATCTTGAAGGCATAAAAACACCTATCACGTTCTCCTTGTCCAAAGCGTCAACTGCCAAAGTCGCAGTCAAAGCAGAATCAATCCCGCCCGACAAACCAATCACAACTTTCTCAAACCCATTTTTATGCACGTAATCGCGCAATCCCAACTCCAACGCTTTATGCACTTCTTCGTTATTTGGAATTTGAAATTTGTGACGTAGGGTTTGTTTCGAATTTCGATATTCGAATTTCGAATTTTTTATATTTGTATCCACCACCAACAACTCTTCTTCAAATGCTTTAGCCCTTGCCACCACCCTTCCAGAACTGTCCACCACCATGCTTTGGCCGTCGAACACCAGTTCATCCTGTCCCCCCACCAAATTTGTATAGACGACTGATACTTTATTGTTTTTGGCTTGTTCTTTAACTATTCTTTCTCTCTCTTTGATTTTGCCTTGATGATATGGGGAAGCATTAATGGTAAAAATTATTTTGGCTCCCTTTTTGGCTTGCTTTTCTGTTGGGCCCTGTTTTTCCCAAATGTCTTCGCAGATATTTAAGCCGCAGTTAACTTTTCCTATTTTGAAAATTAGGGGATTTTGTCCCGGCTTAAAATATCTTTTTTCATCAAAGACACCATAATTTGGCAGGCACATCTTATGATAAATCGCAACGATTTTGCCTTTTTTTATTACGGCTGCAGCGTTATAAAAAGCTTTTCCTGATCTCGCAACAAAGCCAACAATCGCTACAGTGTTTTTAACTAACTTGGCAAGTTCTTTTATCTTTTTTAGATTATCTTCAACAAACCCGTGTTTAAGCAAAAGGTCTTCTGGAGGATAACCAGTGATGGTAAGTTCTGGAAAAGAAACAACGTCAATGCCAAGATTTTCTGCTCCTTTCAGCCATTTTTTAATCTTCTGAAAATTACCTTCCAAGTCGCCAACGGTGCAATTTATTTGAGCAAGTCCTATTTTCATTAAAATTTCCCTATCTTTATTTTCCGCCACAAAACAAAGGCCAGCCAGCCCGGAAACAAAATCGGCTTGAGAATTGGAAATTTGTCGTAGTAGCGGAAAGGCAAAGAAAATATTCTATAAAAATCAATTTTCGGATTTTTCAACCCCTCTCGCGTCAAAACTTTGGAGCAGTCCCTTATAGTAAAAGCGTGGGATACGCCGCCAGCTAACTTTTGATTTGTTTTAGCTTCAGGGCCCCTCCAGACGTCTATTTTGTGACCTTTGGGAGTATGAACTTTATGATTCTGATGAGCAATGGTTATTACTGAGGTTGCGTCTATCACAAGGGCATTGTCAATCCATGCCTTGTACAAAAACCAGTTATCCCACATAGTCCTGCCCAGGGCAAAGGCTGGAATTTTGCCAAAAATACCCTTTGGAAAAACAAGATAATCAATTCCGGAAGGACCATGCAGTCTGCCTTTTCTCTTAATCATTTGTCGCAAGTCTTCTTCCCAGCCGCTCTCTTCAAATTGTATCCTCTCTTTTATATCAATGTCCCACCTCTGACCCACAATAAGAAATTTATCAAGATTCACTTTTGAAATTATCTCCAAAAAATCGCTCATCAAAATGATGTCTGCGTTAACGTATGCCAAAATTCTGTTCTTCGCCAATCTTTGAGCTTTCTCAAAGATATCTGCAATTATTGGTGTGCCGTACTCATTTCTTTGAACTTCAGGAATATGGATAATTTCCAGGTCTCTTGCCAGCGCTTGTGCGCCTTCTTCTCTATCAAACAAAATGATTTCCGGCTCAGGTTTTAGCTGTTTCCAACTGCCAATGGCGTTTCTCTGAATAATCTCAATTTCTCCCACTGATGGTTTGGTAGTAGTAAAAATGGTTATCATTGTTTTACCGCAGTTATTAAAAGGTGCCAGCCAAAATGTTTTTCCAGCCAGCGAAAAACAGATTTGGGAAGATAGCGACAATACCAAGCCTTTGTGTATTTATATTTAACGTAATCGGAAATTTTGTAGGGAAAAATATGCTCTATCGAAATATCAATGATTTTAAAACCCTTCGTCAATTCTTTTGCTTCTTTTTTGGAATAGGTATATGTTATAGGGCTTCCGATTTGAGCCTCTGAATGCTGAGCAACTATTTTGTCCAGTTTCCAGAAAGCTCCCTTGCCCAAGGCAAATAAAATCCAAAAAACTTTCCAGGAATATTTATGATAAACCATTATTTTAACAATTGTTCCGGGCTTCGTATATTTTTTTATTTCCTCTATCACTTTTTCGGGGTGCGGAGTATGATGAATCATGCCAAAAGAATAAATTAAATCATAGGGTTCCGGAGGAACGAATTTTGACAGCTCTTCGGCGTTACCCAAATAAAACTTTATTTTGTCTTCCAAGTTAAAAACTTTCGCTCGTGTTTTTGCCAAACCCAAAGTTTTTTCTGAAATTTCAACTGCGGACACTTGGGCACCAGCCCTGGCAAAATTAATCGTGTCTGTGCCTATGCCGCACCCGATTTCCAAAACCTTTT
>CAYJRW010000031.1:0-5749 GCA_964372865.1 uncultured Candidatus Saccharibacteria bacterium
GCCAAAGCCGACATGCCGATGCCGCCAATACCGATGAAATGCACCCTTAGTTTTTTAGTGGACATGATTCCAAAACCGCATACTCTGATCCTCCTCTTTTTAACCGGCTCTCCATTACCTCAATAGAATTAACTTCAAAACTTAAATTTATTTCTTCATTTATTTCAGGCCTTTCCTCAGGGTTCATCTGCCTGAATTCCCACATTTTTAGCCGACCCAAAGTAATATGAGGAGTAATGCCAAATTCCTTTATTCTATCCCCCACTGTCCAAACCATCCTCGCGGGATTCTTACCTATAGGCCCATAGTATATTTTATTTAAATGGGCTGTAAAAGATTTTTTTGAGGCGGCTATCTGTTTGGTTTTTTGGCAAAGCTCTACCAACTCTTCATCTGTCAGATAACCGAGAAACTCCAAAGTAATGTGCAGGTTCTCTTTTTTGGTCCACTTGCAGGGCAATTCTGGCCATTTAAACTGGTAGTCAGCCAGTTTTTCTTTAATTCTCTCTGGCAGATTAACCGCAATGAAAATTCTCCTCTTCATACGTTGAACTCTTTAATTATACCCGAATTTATGTTAAAATTCAACTGAAAAATAATGGATTTTTTGGTTATAACATTGGCCGTTGTGGATTTCTTTTTGAGCTTAATTTTGATTTTCTATTTGGTTTTTACAATTTCCTGGCTTTTAACTTTTATAATTGGAAAAGTCCCCCCTTTACCCAGCTCCTCCAGGGCAATCAGATTTTTATTGGATATAATAAAAGAAAGGGGGAATACGCCTAAGGTCTTTGTGGATTTGGGCAGCGGTTTTGCAACGGTCTTAATCGAGGTCAAAAAAAACTTCCCCCAAATGGAAGTGATAGGTTATGAGAATTGGCCCACGCAATTTCTGCTGGCAAAACTAATGCTGTTTCTTTCTGGCACAAAAGCTAAAGTCATTTACAAGGATTTATTTAAAGCCGACCTAAAAAATGCTGACATTGTCTTTTGTTATTTATTCCCTAATTTTATGGAAAAAATTGAAGCAAAATTTGAAAAAGAGTTAAAACCAGGGGCTTTGGCAATTTCAAGCACCTTTCAACTGCCCAACTGGAAGCCAATTCGGACTATTATTACAAATGAGAAAAGGCCTGATTCTGAGAAAATCTGTATTTATGCCAAATAAAAACAGCGTTATATGACTAACAAAGAAATCGCCAAATTATTTTACGAGATAGCAGAGCTATTGGATATTAAAGGAACGGCTTTTAAGCCCCTTGCTTATCGCAGAGCAGCGCAGTTTCTTGACGATTTAAAAGAAGATGTTTCCATAATTTATGAAACAAAAGGGTTAAAGGGCTTGGTCGAGCTGCCCAAAATCGGCAAAAGTATGGCCAAAAAAATTGAAGAATACTTGGAAAAAAATAAAATTAAGAATTTGGAAGAGCTGAGAGAAGAAACTGCGGTTCGCCAAATCGTTACGCATTACTTCAACACAAAAGGGCTATCACTGGATGAAATTAAAAGAAGCTCCAAGAAAAGAAAAATTATCTATTCAAGATTTACAAAACCGGCAAAACAACTTCTGGAATTAGCCGGCTCCATGGAAAAAGCAAAAGAAGCTATGACAAAAGTGGCTGATTGGGCCAAGTCCAGAAATCTTGATTATTCAATTGAAACGGTTTTCAAAAAATGGCTGGAATTGGACCGCTTAAAACCAAAAGAAATTGTTAAAAAACCATATTACAGAGGAGACCCCATGGTTTGGTCAGAGACGAAAAAGAAATGGTATGTCATTACGCCTGAGGGCGACTGGCTGGAATTCGCCGCTTCAGAAAAAGACATTGAGTGGCGAATTGCTAAATAATTTTGATGCTAAGTTATTTTGACCTCCGCAAAGGAGTAAAATTTATTTTAGAAGGCGAGCCTTTTGAGGTTCTGGAATTTAAGCCGATGAGAAAAGCCCAGGACGTCACGGTCTCGCAAACAAAAATAAGAAATCTGATTACAGGAAAGGTTTTTGAAAGAAATTTTCACTTGGGAGAAACGTTCAAAGAGGCGGAAATGGAAAAATGCGAAATAAAGTTTATTTACACCCGCCAGGGGAAGTTTTATTTTGAAGAAGCGGAAAATCAAGGCCCTCGCTTTGAGTTATCGGAAGAACAAATAGGCCACGGGGCAAAGTTTCTAAAGCAAAATCAAGTACTGACAGGAATTAAATTTCAGGGAAAGATTATCAGCGTTGTCTTGCCAATAAAAGTGGAGCTTAAAGTAAAAGAGGCCCCTCCTGGAATCAAAGGCGGCAGGGCTGAGGCCGGAACAAAGCAAGTTTTACTGGAAACAGGAGCCAAATTAAATACACCCTTGTTCATTGAGTCAGGTGATATCCTGGAAGTTAATACCGAAAAAGGCGAATACGTCAGGAGGGTTGAGAATTGATTTTGTCTATATAAAAGCAAGTGCCGCGACAATTCTCTATGGCTTGAGGGGGTGTTTTTCGGTCAACTATTTCTCTGGCTCTTGTCAGCAATCCCGGGATTATTCCCGGCTTCAAATCAACAGGCACTATTCTGGTTTTAAATACAAGCGTGAAGTCGCTGTCGTCTTTGAGTTCTGAGTTTGGTTCGCAATAAACCAAAGATAGCTTGGAGATGGGAAATTTATGAGCTAAGAGAGAGTAACCGTTCAGTTGTATCTCATAAACAGGGAAAAGTTCATCTTGTTTTTGGGTGTATCTTGCTGTTTTAAAGTCAGCAATATGAAGGGTGTTGTCTCTTAATTTGAATACTGAGTCGGGAGCGCCTCGCAAAATCCAGCCGCTTTTTTTGTGCAGAGCCACAAGGTATCTTCTGTTAAGAAATGTCTCCACTGTTCCCACTTCTTCCAAACGGGGAAGGGCCACAACCTCTGGAATATCAAGCCATTCAGGCAGCTTTTTTCTGTTGAAAAAAGAACGGTAAACGCTTTTTTTACTGGCATTATCAATAACATTGAAAATGCCTGGGAACATCGTGGGAAAAGGCCCAAAATGTCTGCCAAACCAAAAACAGCGCTCGCAAAAGTTATCTGTTGCCAGATTCCCCAAGTCCTTAACGCCGATATATTTTAGACGGGTCTTTTCAGCCACTAAAGTAATTTCCAATTTTATAGTTTTTGGCAGGGGCAAAACCGCCCCTGCCCTTTCATCGTAACTGGGGCCACCTCAACAGGATTAACCCAAATAGCAGAGAGCAATGACAATACCAATTATGCGAAAACCGTAACGCCCAGTTCATTTTATCGAATCTTCCAACAATCGTCGCATTTTTCTTCGTGCGACAGCTTCTGGGCAAGCATCCCGCATTCAAATCTTTTGCCGCACCTGGCCAAGTACTCGCCACCTTCTGAATCAACAGAGCGCGTTCCAAATTCTCTTGTTCGCTTTCTTTGTTTTGGCAATCGCCTATTTACGTCAAAATACCAACTAAGCTCCTCTTCATCTTCCAGCGCGCGTGCCATGGCGCACTCCTCGTCTGAAGCGTTCTGCTGGCCCCTCCTCTAACTAAGCTGTTAAAGAACAGTTTTTGGGAATTTCTGGAGATTTATCTATTATAACAGCAGGAAATAAATTTGTCTATATATTTCCACAAGCGACGTAAAGCTGAGGTTCCTCTGTTGACTTGTGAATATTGATAGACAAAGGCGAATTGGCCATTAACTCCTCAAGAGATACTGGCAGCAATGTTTGGGAAAAACCATTTACAGGAAACTCAAGAGCGTGCAAAACGCCGCCTATTTCCTCGCAAGTACTTTGGTGAATGTGAGCTGGCTGAGCCGCATTTTCAGGAGCACCCTCTAAGTCCAAAACAACCCACGGTCCATCTGGCGTCCCAACCAGATACGCAAATCCGGAAACTCCAGAATTATTTTGCTCTGAGAGGTCTATGGTGCGCTGGATTGGTTCTTTTTCTTGTGAATCTAAAATTTCTCCCTGTTCTTTGACTGGTGTTGGTGCAATATCCCTTACTGCCATAATAATCCACAAACCCAAAAGCACCACCAAAACTATAATTCCAGCAACAAGTAATTTATTCATAATTGACTAATTTTATAAATAAAATGCTAAACCCGACCTTTTTTACCATACATTGATTATATTATAGCAGGTAACTAAAGCAAAAAAAGTTGGGGCGGCTGTTGACCAAAAAGGTCTCTAGACCGCCCCGTGTGATTTTTAGCATGTGAACAATCTCTTCTCAATATTATTTTTCATTTTCTCTCCCTCTCTGCTATCTGCCTTAATACACTCGGATGCACGTAAACGCTTCCCGAACATTTTTGACAAACTGCTTCAATAAGACCCTCCTTCAATTCACCTAATTTAATCACTTGGCCGCCGCAACGTTCGTGCAGCACAAGACCTTGCTTATCGTCAATGCGAACCGAGGCCACGGAGAACGTTTTTGCCTCCTCTAACTTGCCTGGTGCGCGACGAATCCAAGCAGTTCTCCTCTTTCTTTTGTAATACTTACTCATCTGCCTCTTAGCCCTGCAGGAGTAGCATGCCCCATCTGGCTTGCCATTCTTGCCTTTATCTTTGGGAAATTGTGCAATTAGCTGCTCTAGCTTACAAGAGGGGCAGACCCGACGACCTTTTGCAGCAAGTCGCCTGTTAAGTGCAATAATCTGGATAATGGTCATATCTGCGCTATTCAATCTCCTCACCTCCCATGTTAGAAATGTCAAAGAGCTTTTTTGCTAATTATCCATTATTATTTCTTTTTACTATTTCAAAAATTAGTGTCAACCCCTTGAGAATAATAAAACGCCCCTAGGACTGGGGCGTATATCTTGGTATCTTGCCAGACAAAACTTTAGATGCCGTTTTTCTCTTGGTCGTGTTTTCGCCAGGCTTGGGCGGCAGCTGGTTCAAAGCTGTCCAATTCTGCCAGAATCTTTTCTCTAAGCTCTGAAGTGGCTATTTCGTCTTTGCTGTCAGCCAAGTCCAAAGCTGCTGCTGAAACTTGCTCCACGACTTCGTTTTTTCTTTCCTCAGAACAGCCGCCTTCAGAACAAGCCAAAGCAATCGCTCGCTTGATTTTCTCTGCGTCAAAGGGTTGTCTTGAGTCGTCTTTTTTTACAACTTGAGTTGCCATAGTATTAACATGTTTAATTTTTCTGCGACCTTTTTCCTGTTCTTTATTCTAAAGCATTCTATAGAGAAAAGAAACATCATCGGTTCTTTGAAACGTGTAAAATTTGGCGACCTCGTCTCTCAAACGAAAGAGCATTAAAAGTTCTTCTTTCCATTTTGGGTCGCTTAAAGTAAGGTCTACTAGCCCCAGGCCTCGCTCAAGCGCCAGAAGAAACTTCTCTTTATCCTTGTTCTGCCAAACTTTTGCCCTGACAAATTCGGCGCCGAGCGTTAAAAGTTGTTCTCTTTTACTAAAATTTTTCCAACGTTCAGGCGTCATTAAAATAAAAGCTCTCTTTTTTCGTATCAACCACCACTTTAACGAAATCGGAGTTAAAAGAATCAAGCGAAGTTTTTGCTTTAATAATCATATTTTACTTTGCCATATATTTAGTTTTTTGATGTCCCGCTTCAACTGGGGAAAAGAGCGAAACTGGATGGCTTTCATGCCGAATTTTCTGGCGGCTCGCACATTCTCAAATTTATCATCAATAAACAAGATGTTCTGCGGCGCCAACTTCATCTTGCGGGCGGCTATCTGATAAATTTTTCTTTGCGGCTTTAAGCATTTCACTTCGCAGGAGAACACCAAAA
>CAYJRW010000032.1:0-5720 GCA_964372865.1 uncultured Candidatus Saccharibacteria bacterium
TGGACATTGCTAAGGCCTATTTCAAACCTATGACAGAGGAAAAAATTGAGGAGTTGGTTGCTTCAGGCATCGTATTTACCTGCGCCGGAGGATTTTGCAATAACGACCCTGCGTTCAAGGGATGCATTGCAAAAGTAGAAGGCGACCCTGACAGCGTTGCCGGTTTGCCAAAAGAATTGACGGAAAGGTTAATTAAGGAAGTTCAAAACTAGTGATGAAAAAAATAACGACAATAACAATTTGTTCCAGCGGTTCTTTTTATGAAAGAGTCCTTGGCGTCAGGAAACAACTTGAACAATTAGGTTTTAAGGTTTTAGTGCCATCAACCGCAGAAAAAATGGAAAGAGACGGCGATTTCAATGTTGATAACTACAAAACATGGTTTAAAAATCCGGCTGATTATAAAATTAAAACAAAACTAATGGAACAGCATTTTAAAAAAATTACTGCCGGCGACGCAATTTTGGTTTTAAATTACGAAAAGCAGGGAGTGCCGGGTTACATTGGCGGCAACGTTTTAATGGAGATGACAGTTGCTTTTTTGAACAAAAAACCAATTTACATCTTAAATCCTATTGCCAGCGATTCAAACATAAAAGAAGAAATCTTGGGCCTCCAGCCAAAATTCTTAAATGGCGATTTAAATAAAATCAGTTAGAGAGTTGTTGTTTTATAAATATTTTGCTAATATTAAATTATTATGGCACAAGATTTAATTGAGTTTTACGGGACAGAATGCGTCCACTGCAGAGAAATGGACCCTTTGGTGCAAAAACTGGAAAAAGAGGAGGATGTTAAAATTGAAAAACTGGAAGTTTGGCACAATACCGATAACCTCAATGTAATGAGAGAGCTTGATAAAGGATATTGCGGCGGCGTTCCGTTCTTTTACAACAAAAAAACAAACAAATGGATTTGCGGCTCAACTTCTTACGAAAAGTTAAAAGAGTGGGCTTTTGGTAAATAACAGGAGGAAGTAAAATGAAATGCCGCGTTCTAGACCTGCCAGCTCAGGGCGTTTTATTTAACACCGCCCTTGACCAGTTTCTTCTGGAAAGGGCGTCTCAAAGACAATTTACCATAGCTTTTACCAAATGGCAGCCCTCTGTGTTGATTGGCAATTCCCAGAGTTTGAAATTGGATGTTAACAGCGAGACATGCCGGGAAAATGGCGTCGGCATTATGCGGCGGTTTTCCGGCGGCCAGGCAGTGTATTTGGACGAAAACTACATTGTTTTTAGTTTAGCCGGGCCTCGCGATTGTTTTCCTGCTGGCGACAAGTATTTAGATAAACTGCGTCAGCAACTATGCTGGGCCTGTATCAGGGCTTTGGAAAAACTTGGGGTGCCAGCTCGCTTTTCTGAACCCGATAATTTGATTATTGACCAGCCGCGTGAAAGGACGATTGGCAACTCAGGTCAGGTAATAAAACGCGACTCCGTTTTGGTCCAAGCGAGCTTGCGTTATAATTTGACCGATGACAGCTTAAAGACAATGCTGGCTGTCTTAAAAACAAACGGTCAAAGTTTGCGAGAATTTTTTCAGCCGGCCAAAGCAGCTTTGGCTTGGATTCGAGAATTTACGGATGTCGGCGTCAGTGAGGTTAAAAAAACGCTGGTTGAGGAACTTTTGTCTTCTTACGGATGTCGGGATTGTTATGGCGATGGCCTTGAGCCGGAGGAAAAAAGCGCAGTTGAAGAACTGGCAGCCTCCTTGTTTTCTGATATGCGGCTTGAGGATAAACCAGAATATAGGCCGAGGGGAGTTTGCTACTTTTATTTGGACGGCCGGTGCGTTGTTCCTGAGATTGCCAATCTCTTGCCGTCTGTTAGGCCAAGCACCCATTTGGATTCTACAATTTCTTAGAAGGTCTCTTTATTGAGGCCTTCATTGTTTATGGTATAATTGGAGAATATGTTGCAGTTTTTGAGTCCTGAAGGGAAAATAATCAATAAAAAAGGATTGCCCAAAATTTCAAAGGAAGAACTAAAAAGAATTTATGAGTTGATGGTTTTAAGTCGCGTTTTTGACGATATTGCTTTGAAACTGCAAAGAGAGGGGAGGATGCTCACTTTCGCTTCTTTACTGGGCCAGGAAGCCAGCCAGATTGCTTCAGCCGTTTTACTGGAGAATCAGGATTGGTTTGTTACCACTTACAGAGACCACGGCGTTTTCATTGCCAGAGGATTTCCTTTGCACAAACTTTATCTTTATTATGCAGGAGACGAGAGAGGAATGGAAATTCCAAAAGAAATTAATGCCTTGCCTCCTGCAATTCCAGTCGGTTCTCATATTCCTCATGCTGTCGGCATTGCCTGGGCTCAAAAATTGCAAAAGAAAAAAGCTGTTGCAGCTGTTTATTTTGGCGACGGCTCAACAAGCAAAGGAGATTTTCACGAAGGAATTAATTTTGCAGGAGTGTTTAAAGTGCCCTGCGTTTTTATTTGCCAAAACAATCAGTGGGCGATTTCGGTTCCTGCTTCCAGACAGACGGCTTCTGAAAGTTTTGCCAAAAAAGCAGAAGGTTACGGCGTTGAGGGAGTTATGGTTGACGGCAACGATGTTTTAGCTGTCTACAAAGCGACAAAGGACGCTGTTGATAAGGCACGTAAAGGCCGGGGCCCCACTTTTATTGAATGCTACACTTATCGTCTTGAAAGCCACACCACTGCTGACGACTGGAAAAGATACAGGAGCCAAAAAGAAGTTGAAAGTTGGAAGAAAAAAGACCCGCTCTTGCGACTGACACAATATATGAAAAGAGAGAAGTTGGTGACCGATAAAGAAGAAAGAGAAATTGTTGAGAAAGCAGAGAAAATCGTGAAAGAAGAAGTAAAGAAGTTTGAATCGCTGCCTTTGCCAAAGGCAGAAGATATGTTTAAATATGCCTAAATTAAATATAGTTCAAGCAATAAACAATGCTTTGGAACAGGAAATGAAAAGAGACAAGAGCATCGTGCTCTTGGGTGAAGACGTCGGCAGAAACGGCGGAGTTTTCAGAGTGACAGAAGGTCTTTGGCAAAAGTTTGGCCAAGAAAGGGTAATTGATACTCCTTTGGCAGAAGTTGGAATTATTGGTGTTTCCATTGGTCTGGCGGTTTCGGGAATGAAACCGGTTCCCGAAGTTCAGTTTGACGGATTTTCCATACCAATGTTGGACCAATTATATAATCATGCTGTTAGAATCAAAAAAAGAAGCCAGGGAAAATATTCCTGCCACTTCGTTTTAAGAGTGCCTGCAGGCGGAGGCATTAAGGCATATGAGCATCACTCAGAGTCGCTGGAAACATTTTTCTGCCATATACCCGGTTTGAAAGTGCTGGCTCCCTCAAGACCCTATAACGCAAAGGGTTTGCTGATTTCCGCTCTGCGCGATTCAGGGCCTATTATATTTTTGGAGCCCAAAAAAGTTTATAGAGCCATAAAAGAAGAAGTGCCCTCAGAATCATATACTTTGCCAATAGGCAAGGCAGAAATTGTGCAGGAGGGAAAAGACATTACAATTTTGGCATGGGGTGCCATGCAAAGAGTTGTTTGGCAGGCAGCTGAAGATTTGGCTGAAAAATATTCAGTTGAGATTGTTGATTTGTTGAGTTTGGCGCCATTGGACAAAGAAGCAATTTTTCAGTCCGTCAAAAAAACTGGCAGATGCGTTATAGTGCAGGAAGCGCCAAAAACCGCAGGTTTTAGCTCGGAGTTGGCAGCTTTAATTCAAGAAGAAGCAATTCTGAATTTGAAAGCGCCCGTTCTCAGAGTTGCAGGTCCTGATATCCCGATGCCTCAAGCAAGATTGGAGGATTATTATATTCCAAATAAGGAGAAGGTTAAAACAGCTGTGGAAAAAGTAATGAGTTTTTAAAAAATATGGCAAAGGAATTCAAGTTTCCAGACATCGGCGAAGGAATTGAAGAAGGAAGAATCGTTAAGTGGCTTGTGAAAGAGGGCGATTTTGTCAAAGAGCATCAGGTGGTCGGTGAAGTGGAGACAGACAAAGCAGTGGCTGAAATTCCTTCTCCTTTTGAAGGGACAATAATAAAAATTAACTTCAAGGAAGGCGAAACGATTAAAGTTGGCCAGACACTCTTTGTAGTTGGCGAAAAAGGAGAGAAAATGATCGCTGAGGCTTTGCCTCATCTCTCAGAGGTAAAAACAAAGCCAGCAGGGGCTGTTGGATATCTTGAGGAAGCGCAGGAAGAGGAAGTTTTGGCAACACCGGCTGTCAGAAAACTTGCAAAAGAATTAGGGATAGATTTGACAAAAATAAAGGGGACTGGACCTGGCGGCAGAATAACCGAAAAAGACCTAAAGTCTGCAGGGGCCCGTTTGGGCGAGGACGGTCCTAGCACAAAGCCCGCAATAAAGAAAAAGAGGAAATACGATTTGTGGGGTTATATTGATTATGTTCCTCTGAATAATATCAGAAGGGTTACGGCAAAACACATGACAGAAGCATGGCAAAAAGCTCCTCAAGTAACAATGATGGCAGAGCCGGAAATAAAAGAGCTTATTGAATTCAGAGAAAAAGAAGCTAAAAAAGCCGAGAAAAAAGACGTAAAACTAACCTTTCTCCCTTTTATTATGAAAGCGTGCTGGAAAGCAATGAAAGAGTTTCCTTTGCTCAATTCAAGCTTTGACGAAGACAGCCAGGAAGTCATTGTCAAAAAATATTATAATTTTGGAGTTGCAGTGGATGTTGACGGCGAGGGCTTGGTAGTGCCGGTAGTCAAGGGTGTTGATATTAAAACTGTTTATGATATTGCCAAGGAAATAGCGGAACTGGCAGACAAAGCTAGAAAAAAGAAATTGGACATTCAAGATATGAGAGGCGGCACTTTTACCATTACAAACTACGGCAGTTTGGGAGGAGTATTCGCCACACCCATTATCAATTATCCTGAAGCTGCCATTTTGGGCATTGGCAGAATAAGAGATAATAAACTGCCGCTTTCTCTGACTTTTGACCACCGGATTTTAGATGGCGCTTACGCTGTCCGATTTTTAAACTCTATGATTATCTATTTACAAAAACCGCAAGAGCTATTAAAGTGAAAAAAAAGCTTATTTTGTTCTAGAAAAACTGAATAACAGACGGGGGATGGAGATGTCAAAACGTGTCTTCTCGCGAGTGAGGGACGAAGAATGGGTTGATCGGGGACCAGCTAACATTATGTTTGATGTTGAAGGTATGACTGATGAGGACATTTGTGTTGTGCTCTGTCGGTTGTCGGCCATGTGCGGTGCATATGATGTGGAGTACGAGATTAGAAATAAATATCTGATAGGGGCGATGGGGCGCAATCTGATGCCATTAGAAGAATTTTGGCAATCTGATGATGAGACGGCCAAAATTCATTGGAGGATTCTTATGAAAGAGAGGATGCCTCAACAGGCGGCCCTATTCCGCGTTGATGACTTAAAAAAGACATTACACTTTATTGAAAGCGCACGTCGTGCGTGACGAATGGGGAGGGTTTTCATGAAGAAGGCGGCTCTGAACGTATTATCGAGTTACATCCAAGAGGTTGCAGACATTGGTATAGAGATAAGGAAGTTGTTCTTGGAGATTATTAAAGAACTTTGGCAGGGCTTTACTATCTTTAGAGTCCCTAAGTACTAATTTTAAAAAAGGGGCGTTTGGGTCTTTTGACCTGACGCCCCCGGTTTTTTTTGGCACTTGACAACCTTTTTTGGAGGAGTAATATCTAAAGTAGAAGAGATAA
>CAYJRW010000033.1:0-5574 GCA_964372865.1 uncultured Candidatus Saccharibacteria bacterium
AATGAAAATTTTAAAGAAAAAAGTATTGTTGGGAGCTCCGGCCATTGCTTTAACATTTTTGTCTTTGCAGGCATTTTTTGGGGCAGTTTTGGGTTATTTTTTGGCCAAGTTTGTTGCAGGAAGAGATACTGGTTCGCCGGGAAAAATAAAATCCTTATCTTTTAATATCGGCAGTTACAGGGTGCATTTACATCACTGGTTATTTGGTTCAATGGTCTTGATTCCGGCTGTGTACTATAATTTTCTGCCCTTTTATCAATTATCTTTCGGGCTTTTGGGCGGAATAATTTTTCAAGGAATTTATTCCTACTCTGACTGGCACAAAATTTTAATGAGACGAAGACCCTAAAGTTTTTATGGGTTTAGTTGATTCTCTAATTCAAGAACAGTGGCTGAAAACGCCAAGAATCATTGAGGCGTTTGAAAAAATTAAAAGGGTTGATTTTTTGCCAAAGGACATTAAAAATTTGGCAGAGTTGAACGAAGCCCTGCCAATAGGTTTTGGCCAGACCATTTCGCAACCCTTGGTGGTTGCTTTTATGTTGGAGCTTTTGGAGCCAAAAGAAGGAGAAAAAATTTTGGATGTGGGCTCTGGCTCTGGCTGGACCACAGCCCTTTTGGCTGAGATAGTAGGGGAGCATGGTAAAGTTATTGCTATGGAGGTGGTGTCAGAACACAAAGAGTTTGGAGAAAAAAATGTGGCGAAATATAATTTTATAGAAAAGGGGATTGTTGAATTTATTTGCGCTGACGGCTCAAAGGGCTATGAAAAGGAAGCTCCTTTTGACAAAATTTTGGCTTCGGCATCCATAGCGTTAGCGAAGGATGAGATGAAAGCAAAGCTTTCAGCGAACTCGGCCCGCAATTTGCCCAAAGCCTGGAAAGAGCAGTTAAAAGTCGGCGGTAAAATAGTTACGCCAATTGAGAATTCAATCTGGCTGTTCAACAAAAAAAGCGAAACAGAATTCCAAGAAATTGAACACCCGGGTTTCGTTTTCGTACCTTTAATAACTAGATGAAAAGAGTTTTTATTTTTTTAATTTTATTTTTTTTCCTGCTATTCTCGGGCTTTTTTGCGTTGGCCGATGAGGAGCAGTTATTTTCTGTTGAAAAAGGGCAGAATGTCTTTCAAATTGGCAGTAATTTAGAAAAGGAAGGGTTAATCAAGAGCCGACTTTTTTTTGATTTTTATGTATTGATTACCGGCAACGCCAGGAAGCTTCGAGCGGGAGAGTATTTTTTAAGTCGCTCAATGACTACCCGTGCGATTGCCCGCAAAATTATTTCTGGAGATATTGCCGTTACAACCCTGACAATACCGGAGGGCTGGACCTTGTCTCAAATTGAGGAGCTTTTGGGTTTTAAGCTCCCAGGCGAAAACTTGGAAGGATTTTTATTTCCTGACACCTATAAGTTTCCTGCAAGAGTGAGCGGGGAAGAGGTGGTCAAAATAATGAGGGAAAATTTTGAGAGAAAACTGACCAAGGATTTAAGAGAAGAAATTGAAAAGCAGGGCAAAACTATTTTTGAAATGGTAACCATGGCTTCTATGATTGAGAAGGAAGTGAGAAAAAAAGAAGACAAAGAGCTTGTCTCAGGGATTTTATGGAAAAGATTAGAAAACAACATGCCTTTGCAGGTTGATGCCACCATAATTTACATAATGGGGGAAAAGACGAAAAGAGTTTCCGTTGAAGATACGCAGATTGACTCGCCTTATAATACTTATAAATATAGAGGGTTGCCTTTTGGCCCCATTTCCAACCCCGGTCTTGAAAGTATTTTGGCTTCGGTATATCCTGAAAGTAGCGAGTATTGGTATTACTTATCAACGCCAGAGGGGGAAACAATTTTTAGCAGAACTTTACTAGAACACAATTTGGCTAAAGCAAAATACTTGAGATGACTTTCAACTACAAAAAAATTATACCTTGGGCTGTTTTGGGAATAATCGTTGTAGCGATTGGAGCTTGGCTGGTTTATCGCTATACGACTGAAAAAAGTTTACGGCTAATCTCGCCAGATGGCGGCGATGTCTGGCAGACAAATGAGACATTTCAGATTGCCTGGAAGTCAAGGAACATTTCAAGGGTGGGAATTATTTTAATAAAAGGGGCCAGGGGCGAAGATGTAAAATGGATAGCTCAAGATGTTCCTGCAAGAAGGGGTTCTTACGATTGGCAGATTTTTGTGTGGGAAGAACCAAGACAGGACTATAAGATTGGTATTTTTGAATATCCCTGGAAAGAAGGCAATCAAATAGATTATTCAGGTGACTTCTTTACGATTTTAGGTCCCCAATTCGCTTCCTGTGACAACTTGTCAACCGCTGCTGAGTGGCCTTTTGTGCCCTCAGACCTCCCTGATTTAAGAAAGGTTTTTATCAGCCAAAAAAGTTATACGGGAGACCTGGAACGTTTGGAAGGTGCTGACAGAAGGTGCCAACAAGAAGCTACAGAAAAAGGACTTACAGGGGACTGGAAGGCACTCTTGGGAGATGATACGGTTTTTGCTGTTGACAGGTTGAATCTTGGTGGTATTTTCGTTATGGCTGAGTCAGCGGGTCTTTTGCCAGAAAATAAAACTTGCCATCGTCTTTTGGGCAATAATTTCAACGATTTTTTAAAAAAATTGTCGGAGTCATCATCGCTCAATCTCAAAAAATTTGATGAGGCCTTTTTAAAAGACCTGCAAAATGTCTGGCTGGGACGGATTAGCAGAGAAAGTTTAAGGGAATGCACCAGCGTTGAAGGCACTCCCTTGCGCACCTTGGCACTAAAATACAGTTTCACCACTACCTGCCAGAACTGGACCACTGGTTTGAACAGAGTGCCGGGATACCCTCCAGAATCTGGCCAAGAACCGGAATTTCCGGTATGTTTCACGCCAGAAGGCGTTAGAACAAATGCTGTGGGTTTGGCCGGCCTTTCTTCAGGAATCCTTGGAGAAGGAGTACAACAAACTTTCACCACTTCTCTGGGACAATCCTGCGACGTTACTCAAAAACTGATTTGCGTACAGCAGTAGTAGATACTTGACATGGTTTTTTTAAAAGTGTAGTATTAATAACAGCCGCAGAAAACAGGCAGAAAATAAGACCTGTCGAGGCGAGATATTTTTTTGTTGTCTGCGGTGAAACGCAGATTTTTAATTCGAAATGGCATTAACCAAAACGCAAAAGCAAAAAGTTGTTGAGGACTTGAGAGAAAAAATTGCAAAGCAAAAATCAATGGTGTTTTTTGATTTTACCGGTTTAGTAGTAAAAAACCTCTCATTATTGAGAAAAAAAATGAAAAGAGAGGGCGCAGAAATAAAAGTGGCAAAAAAGACATTGCTGCAACTTGCCTTAAAGAATGCGGGTCTTGAGTTTGATGTTGAAAAATTAAAAGGCGAGATTGCCATTGCTTTAGGATTTAAAGACGAAATTTCTCCAGCCAAAATTTGCTATCAGTTTTCTCAGGAAAATCCAAACTTAAAGATTTTAGCAGGATTTTTTGAGGGAGAGTTCAGAGAGGCCGAAGAAATTATTGCCCTGGCGCAAATTCCCTCAAAAGATGAGCTTTTGTCAAAAATATTTTTGCTTCCTAATTTTATGATATTTAGCAATCTTCAGGTTAATCTAGTCAAATTATCAAAGGTCAAAAGCTAAATATAAATTAATAACAAAGAACTATGGCTCAAGAGCAAAAGAAAATCACTCCAGAACAATTAGCTGAGATACTGGCTAATTTTACCGTTGTAGATCTGAACAACACAATGAAGATTCTCGAGAAGGATTACGGAATTTCAATTCAGACGCCTATTGCGGCAGCTCCGGCTGCCCCTGCCGGCGCTCCTGGTGCAGCCACTGCAGAAGAAAAATCAGTATTCAACATAACGCTGACTGCTGTTGGAGACAAAAAAATAGAAGTGATTAAGGTTGTCAGAGACGCCACTCAAAAGGGTTTAAAGGAAGCCAAGGATTTGGTTGATGCTGCTGCCTCTGCTCCCCAGATTGTGAAAGAGAACGTTAAGAAAGAAGAAGCAGAAGAGCTTAAAAAGAAATTTGAGGCAGTGGGCGCCAAGGTGGAATTGAAATGATTATTTGAAAATCAGGAAGCCCAGAAGTAATAGAAAAAGAAACAGCAAGACCAAAATCAGGTTTTTTTTGCCGGTTAGATAAGTAAAATTCGGTCTGAGTCGCTTTAAGCTAGGGATTTTTTTATAAGCTGATGTCAAAAGATTAACGCGAGGAAGAAAAACTTCTTTAAGCGAGAACTTTTCGGCTTCTTTTTGAAAAGTAAAAGTTGTCTCTTGTTTTTTTTGTTCAGCCCAGGACTCTTTACTCAGAAGACAAAGCAGGCAAACTCCAGATATTTTACGCAATTCTTTTTCCTTGTTTTTTAAAGTCGCTTTCAACAAGGTTTCGAAATCCTGATAGACCATTTTTGGCATTTCTTCTAGTATTTCCAGCTCTGAAAAATGCTCAAAAATGCTTCCGGTTAAAACAATTATCACATCATTTTCTGCCAATTTTCCGGAAACAATGTTGCCAAAAATCTTCAAAGGGTATGGTTCAATTTCAGAGTATTCCAGGTTCTTTCCAATATCAATTATTTGTCCGGGCCTTATCAGTAAAATTTTTACAGACCCGACTTTGGTAAAGTTGACTTCAAAGTTATTTTTTTTCTCAGGCGCCAAACTGAAAACAACAACGTTTAAGTTGCCAAGCCAGCTGACTTCGCCTTGTTTTGCCACACTTTCCAAAAACTCATTTGTTTTCTTCAGACAATCTTTCAGAGCTGATTCTGGCGAAAATTTAACGGGAGCAGAATAGTAGCGCTTTTTGATTTCTGCAGCCAAGTTGTCCAAAAATTTCAGGTTTTGCGGAAGCGCATTTTGGAGTTCGCCAACAATAAACAAAGACCCAAGACGCTTTTCATAAATATTTTCAGGAGCATAACAAAAGCTGTTGAAAATTAAATCGGAAGAGTCACCCCTTTGAGGATTAAAATGCAGCTCAAAAAATTTAGGCATATACTCTATTTTAGCTCTTTTTTTTCCAAAATAAAAATGCTAAACTGACAAAAGGACGATTAGCTCAGCGGCAGAGCACTACACTCACATTGTAGGGGCCGCAGGTTCAAATCCTGCATCGTCCACTAGCAGTTTAACAACTTATCTGTTCGTGGAAGCAGAAAGGATGAAGAAATGGAAGAAATGGAGGAAAATAAAATCACCTGGAAATTTAGAGGTAAATTGGTTGATGCTAATCCATGGACAATTTATACGGATAACGACATTATTGATGTGTGGTCTGCTGTTGAGAGATTCTTGAAATCAATTGATGGCAAACCAGTTATGCATAAGCAAGAGTGGGTTGAAGGTGATAGGTACAAGTATATAGTTTTTGTGGACGAGAGGTCTAGAAGTAAATTTGACTATAGCAAAGGTTGCATTATTCTCCAAACTGCCCTCGGGGCGTTTGAGTATTTGCAAGTAGAGATTAAAATTTGCAAAGGTCAATGGCTTATGGTGACTGAGGTTAAAAAATAATTTACTTGGGCGCCGGGCAGTTTTTTGCCCTGCGCCCAC
>CAYJRW010000034.1:0-5563 GCA_964372865.1 uncultured Candidatus Saccharibacteria bacterium
GCGAGCGGCGGCGGGGCGGAGCGTCAGCCGTTCCGTTCAAAATAGGTTCGGATTTCGTCAAACAAACGCACCACGTAGGAAAAGTCAAAGAGTTTTGGTTCGCCTCGCTTCGCTCGGCGACTAATTTGTATTCAATTTTGGGGGCAAAAACGAATTGACGGCTTCGTTTGGGGGAAAGAAAATTTTTAATCATACAATTATGGGTTTATTTTCAAACATTTTTGGGTCGCCGGACCTCAGCGAACAAAAGAATAAAAAGTTTCAAGAGTTCGAACAAACGTTCGAGGGAGATGACGAAATGATTAATAACTCGAAGGCGACTTGGTTGACCAGTCGCGGTAATCATAGTGGCGAAAGGGGTAATTTTGATGAAGCGATCGCAGATTTTGATGAAGCGATTAAATTGAAAAGTGATCATTTGCCCGCTCATTTGGAACTTTCTATTGCGTGGGAGAGAAAAGGAAAACATGACAAAGCGATGAAAATTCTGAATTCTGCACCAGAGCAAATGAAGTTGCATGGCGAAGTAATTGCAAGCAAAAAAGACATGATGAGTGGGATGATGTAATTTTTTATTATCTATGTTAATCCAATATCTTATTTTTTGTTTGGGCGCCGGATTTTTACAAGCAGCATATGTGAAGCAACCAAATTTTGGGCAAGGCGGGCGTGCTGTGTTGGACGCACCGCTGTGGTTTTCCAGTACGGCGGCCCAAATCATAGTGCCAGTTCTTGGACTCGGCGCTTTTATTGCTGAGGTGGCATTAGGGTTTATGCTCGTTGCTTGGTGGGCTGGCGTGTTTTTGTGGATACCAGCATTATTGGTTGCGAGTATTGTAATACCTTCTAAAAATCCTGCACCTTCGTTTTTTATTGGAATTCTTGTTATCGTTGGTTCAGTCATATCTTTTTTGGTGTAAGTCTAAAGAATTTGCCGCCAAGACTGAAATTCGTTAGAATTTCAGTAATCCGAACTCCGCCAAAGAAAAACTTGAAATTGTCATTTGTGCGGCTCCGCCACCTTTCCGAATTTTCGCGGGCCTTCGCCTCGCCGAAGTGGCTTCGGCCACGCAGGCGGGGGGACTTCCTCGCCGCCACAGGCGGCGAAATGCGTTCGGACTATCTTTAAAATACAGCACCAATATCAAACTTTACATTAATATGACCCGACAAACTTACGATACGGCTATAAAAAAATTCCTTCTGGCCAACATCCGTCCAGAAAGCAACGTGATTGACGTGGGCTGCGGCACCGGATGGACAGGGCTTTTGCTATCCCAAAAAAATTTGCACTGCAACGTCGATGGGGTCGACATTGACGAACTAAAGGTTCATCGCGCCAACAAGATTTTTCTCAAAGCAAAAAGAGATCATCTCGTTGCTTGTAAAACTTGCCGCGCCGAGGAGGTAAGCCAGCGATTTGGACGGCATCGCTACGATTTTGTTATCAGCAATCACGCCCTGCATCATTACAAAAATTTAATTAAGGCGCTAAAAGAGATACATCTACTGCTTAAACCTTCCGGGAAACTTTTGCTTTCGGAACTGGAGCAGTCCTATGGAGAGAAAATCGATATTTGCCCGCGCTACCGCAAGGATAAAATTAAGGAAGTAGTGAAGCGAGCGGGGTTCAAAATACGAGAATTTAGCTTGAAGCCGCCTGGCGTTTACCATCTTACGGCTACTCGCTGAAACTCCATCGTTTAATGAATTGTTATGATGAGCCCGATTAAAAAAGAAATTAAAGAAACACAAAAGGAATTAAAAGAAAGAGCGACCACTTTAATTTTGGCCGGTTTTGGCCTGGTGGCTGCTTTGGCCTGGAACGATGCCATTAGAGCCCTTTTTGACACACTTTTCCCGCAAGGAGCGGGACTTATTGGAAAATTTCTCTACGCTATTCTGGTAACAATTGTTGTGGTGATAATCTCTCTTCAGCTCAAAAAAATTTCCGAAATGAAAGAGTAAAAAATCAGCAGAAATGCTGTTTTGTGTTTGATTCTCTCAATGCGTTATCTTGGTGTGCTGCTCTCTTGGTTGTTCAAGTACATCTTATGGGCCGACACTGCCAACATAACATATGCTCCCCAGTGAACAACGATATTCAGCAGTTCTTGCGCAACTGGACCTTTATTTTGCTGCAGAGAATGAAATATAAAATCAAGAACGCCATGGCCTATCAGGCCTAACACGCCAAGGGCCAAAAATAGAATAGCTTCGCTCCTTTTCTTGATTAAAAGAAATATGGTAAAAACCAGGATAACTACTCCGAGCAGCAAACTGCCTTGATGATTTATAATATTAACTTTTATCCCCGGTCCAGAATCTAGTTCAGCGGCAAAACCTAAAAAGGGAAAGAAAAACAAAAGAAACAAGGCCGTAAGTAAAAATATCTTGTTTTTCATACTTTGATGAGTTGGTTCATGATTGCTGATAATTTCGACCTTTATTGATAAATCTGAAAAGTAAAAATCCTGAAAGAACTCCGACTGCAACTCCTGCCAATATATCTGAAGGCCAATGGATGCCCGAAAAAACACGGGCTAAAGAAATTAAAAAGCTGGCGATGAAGAAAAAGACGCCGGCTTTTTTACTGTAAAGATAGACAACTGTGGCAATAGCAAAATAAAAAGCTGCGTGGCCTGAAGGAAAAGAAGCTGCTGATTGATTATAGTCAAAAAGAAGGTTGACGTGATTTTCAACAAAAGGCCTCCCTCTTGGCAAGAGCCAGCGAATAAATTCAACTATAACCAATCTCGCCAAAACGGCTGCTGCAGCGGCTTGAACTACCATCAGCCAATATTTTTTGAAGTTCCTTGCCAAAAACAACAGCAGAAAAAAAATCAAAAAAAATTCAAAATATCTGGCGAAAAAAACAGCGAGAGCGTCCAGCCACCAAAATCTGCCCGCAAATTGATTAACTGCCTCGAAAAAAAATAAATCTACTCTCAACATAGTACAATAAATACACGTACGACGAATTATTATACAATAGCTGGGATGGGAAACTTTTTGCTTAATTCCACCACTTCTTTTTTTGTTTCTGAAACCAATTGATGCCCGGGCAGTTTTTCAGAAAACTCTTCAAGCGCGCTTTTGCGCTTGGTTTTGTCTTCGGGTAGCTTCATAACGCCAAACTCCTTAACTATCCTGGCAATCCACTGCCCTATTTTTTGCATCTCACTCTCTTTCATACCTCGTGTGGTTAAAGCAGGGGTGCCGAGGCGAATGCCAGACGGATAGTATGGCGGCGAAGGGTCGTTGGGAATCGGATTTTTGTTGACAGTAATGCCAGCTGTCTCTAAAGCTTTTTCAACAAAAATCCCGCTTCCTTCTCCAAAAGGCCGCAAGTCAACCAAAATTAAGTGTGTTTCGGTGCCATTTGAAATTAATTTTACGCCCTCTGACATCAATGCTTCAGCCAAAGCTTTTGCGTTTTTCGCAACTTGCTCGGCGTACTTTTTAAATTCAGGGGTAGCGGCTTCCTTTAGCGCGACAGCCACTGCGGCAATGGTGTTTTCGTGTGGCCCCCCTTGCATGCCCGGAAACACCGCTTTGTCAATCTGCTCTTTATATTCCGGCTTGCAAAAAATAATAGCTGCTCTCGGCCCTCTTAAGGTTTTATGAGTAGTTGTGGTAACAACATCTGTAAAAGGAAAAGGCGAAGGATGAATGCCTCCTATAACCAGTCCCGATATGTGCGAGATGTCTGCCATTGATACGGCGCCGACATCTTTGGCAATATCATGCATTTTTTGAAAGTCAACTTTTCTCGGGTAAGCAGTGAAACCCGAAACGATCATTTTTGGTTTTTCTCTGCGCGCGAGTTCGTCAATTTTGTCGTAATTCAAAATTTCTTTTTCGGGGTCAACTTCATAATGGACGAAATTAAAAGCCCTGCCCGATAAGCTGACAGGGTCCCCATGCGTCAAATGTCCGCCGTGAGCAAGTTTTAAAGACATAACTTTGTCGCCAAAATTCAGCAGGCCAACGTAAACAGCGATATTTGCTGGGCTTCCGGAATAGGGCTGCACGTTGACGTGATAATCCCCTGCCCCAAAAACCTGCCTGGCTCGTTCCTGGCATAATCTTTCCACCTCGTCAATGTATTTGTTGCCCTCGTAATAACGCCTGCCGGGGTACCCCTCTGAATACTTATCCGTCAAAATTGAACCTAAAGCTTCCAAAACAGCAGGCGAAGTATGGTTTTCAGAAGGAATCATTTCCAAACCATCTTTTCTCCTCTGCTTTTCCGCCTCAATCAATTCGTAAATTTGCGGGTCAGTTTCTTTTAGGGTCATAGTTTATTTTCTCAATATTTTTGTTTTTTCCCCCGTTATATCAACAACTTTTGAGGGTTTGCTTTTTGGCAGGTTGCCAGCATCAATTATCAAGTCGGGCTGAAACTTTTGATTTTCAAATTGTTTTATAATTTCTTTAATTTTTGTTGAAGCTGGTTTTCCTGAAATATTTGCCGAGGTGCCTGTTAGAGGTTTATTCGTTTTTTTGAGCAATTCTGTGATTAATCCATAATTTGGAATTCGCAAGCCGATGGTATTTTTATCCAATCCGTAAACTTTATGTTCTTTTTTTCTATTTAACACAGCGGTTATTTTCCCGGGCCACACCTTTCTGAGAAATTTTTCTTGATTTTCATCAATATAAGCCAATTTTTTTGCCGTTTTTATATCTTTGACAAAAATCGGCACGGGCTTTGCCGGCTTTCTCTTTTTTATTTTGAATAATCTTTCAACCGCTTTTCTGTTCGTGGCATCGCATATCATACCATAAACAGTATCAGTCGGACAAACCAAAACCTTGCCTTCTTCAATTGAGTCCAGGGCCATTTTTAATGTTGGTTTTGGCAGACCGATAAAGCTGGCAAAACGGGAGCGCTTTTCTTTATAAAAACCAGGGTTATCAACTCTTTTTCTATGGGAAAAGTATTTTTTGGCCGAGCAGTAAGTGCAAACTTTAGAATCTTCAATATTTTTTCTTTTAACGCCGGATTTTAAAAGGGCGCCAATGGTCTTTTTAGTTAAGTCCATAAAGTAATGGCATTTTCTGATGTGAGGACCAATACCTGTTAAAATATCTGCTGGACGGGAATTAAACTTTGACACCATTGTTGAAACAGCGTTTTTGACAATTCCTTTGAGGAGAGATTTTCTTGAGCCGTGCAGGGCGGCAACAACTCTATTTTTAGGGTCAAAAAACAAAATCGGCACGCAATCAGCAGAAACAATGGCTAAAACCTGATTTTGTATATTGGAGATTAAGCCGTCAGCTCCCTTAATTGTTTTACCAGAATCTATGGCCTTACAAACATGAACTTTTGCTCCAAAAATCTGTTCTGCCCAGATTAGATTTTTAATTTTTACTTTATAGCCGAAGGGGTTTAGAAATTTTACGGCTCTTTTGTCCCCTCTTTTGCCCGTCATTGAGCCAGAAGAAACATCAGAAACACCTTGGATGAGGTTTTTGCTTTTAAAAATTCTGGATTGCATGTTATTAGTATAGCATTTTTGAAAAAATGAAAGAGAGCGCGGGACAAATCTAAACG
>CAYJRW010000035.1:0-5195 GCA_964372865.1 uncultured Candidatus Saccharibacteria bacterium
TATTTTTGTCTCTCTTTTATCGGAGGGATTTTTGTTAGTTCTTTTTTCACAATTTCTCAGCAGGTTTTGCTGCCGGTTTTAATTTTGGGTATTATTCTAATTTCTATATTCTGGCGTCTTAAAAATTTTGTCGTTGTCGGCTTTTGCGTTTTATTTTTAGTTTTGGGAATTTGGCGGCATCAAGCGGCTGAACTAAGAATTGCCGACAATGAACTAAGAAAATACAACGACTCAGAACAGGAAATAACTTTAATCGGTCAGGTAGTCGGTGAGCCGGATATTAGAGAAAAAATAATGCGACTAACAATCAAAACCGATATGGGCAAGGTTTTGCTGACAACTTGGCGGTACCCCGAATACAAATACGGAGACAAATTGAGGATTATGGGAACACTAGAATCGCCGCCAATTTTTGAAGAATTTAACTATAGAGATTTCCTGAAAAAAGATGGAATTTATTCGGTAATGTCTTGGCCGGAAATTGAATTAATAGGTTCAGGATTTGGGAATCCTTTAATGAAAGCTCTTTTTTCTTTCAAAAACAAATTTCAAGAAACCGCGGGGACTTTTCTTTCGCCGCCCCAACTCGGGATTTTAAAAGCCCTATTTTCTGGCGATGAAAGCAGTATTTCCAAAGAATGGAAAGATAAATTGAATCTTACTGGCACCAGGCATATCACAGCAGTTTCAGGAATGAACATTACCATTATTGCCTTTTTGATATTCTCCTTTGCTTTAAGTTTTGGCCTTTGGCGGCAACAGGCTTTTTATTTGACAGTTTTTTTTCTTTTAATTTACATTTTAATGATTGGCGCTCCTCCTTCGGCGGTCAGGGCTGGGATTATGGCCGGCATTTTAATGACCGCCCAATATCTTGGCATATTTTCCACCGCCTCCAGAGCAGTTTTTTTTGCTGCCGTCTTAATGCTCTTTTTTAATCCTTTACTTTTAAGGTTGGATGTTGGTTTTCAACTTTCTTTTTTGGCAATTTTTGGATTGGTGTATCTTCAACCATTTTTTTTCAATTGGTTGAAAAAAATCCCTGACCAAAAAATTTTGCCTATCAGAACCACGCTCTCGGCTACTTTATCTGCTCAGATTTTTACTCTTCCAATTTTAATTTATAATTTCGGTTATATTCCTTTAGTTTCTCCAATTACCAATATTTTAATCGTGCCATTTATAGCCCCAATTACTATTTTGATTTTCATTTTTGGATTTTCCGGAATGATTTTTTGGTTTTTAGGCTGGATTTTATCCTGGCCAACTTGGCTCGTTTTAACTTATATTACGAGCATAATTGACTGGTTTTCAAAACTTCCTTTCGCTCCCCTGAACTTAGAAAACGTTCACTGGATCTGGCTAATAATTTCTTATTTAATTTTAGGTCTTATCATTTGGCGTCTGCGAGAAAGCCAAAAGCTAAAATTTTTAGATTATTAAAACGATGTTAAAAGTTTTTAAAATATTTTTTTTAGTGCTTTCAGGAGCTTTAGTAATAAGCTTTATTAGTTATATAATTCTCACACCTAAATTTCAAAAAACCCAAACTGCAACCGAGCCATTTTTTACTGATGAGAAAGAAATTTTAAATAATTTAACTTTAGAACAAAAAATCGGCCAACTATTTTTAATTGGCTTTGAAGGTGCAAACTTAACGCCCCAATTAGAAAATTTAATTAAAACAATTCACCCGGGAGGCGTGCTTTTGCTTTCAAGAAATATCGAGGATAAAAACCAACTAAAAAAACTTATTATGGATATTCAAGAGATTTCTTTAAAGGAAAGTGGTCTTTTGCTTTTTGTAGCCGTTGACCAAGAGGGGGGAGTAATGTCTCGGATTAGTTGGCTTTCCGAAAAAACTCCTCAACCTTCAATCAGAAATACTGATGAGGCATATAAAATTGGCTTCAAGAGAGGAAAGGAGCTTAAAGAGCTTGGTATTAACCTTAATTTGGCGCCGGTTGTGGACATTACCGGGCCGGATGATTTTCTTCATAATCGTTCTTTTCAAAAAGGTTCTCAAATAACAGGCGAATTGGCAGCCCTCTTAGTTTCCGGTCAGAGGAACAGCGGAATATTTACGGCGATAAAACATTTCCCTGGTTACGGAGGCATTTCTTTCAATCCGGAAAGGACAAAATTGCCAATTTTATCTAAAATTCCAGAAACCTCTCACTTTTTAAGAACCATTCAATCAGCACCAGAAATGATAATGACCGCCAACGTTGTCTATTCAGAAATTGATAAAGAGCTCCCTTTTACTCTTTCTCCAAAAGGTATCCAATTTCTCAAAGATAATTTAAGGCAAGATCTTTTAGTAATTTCTGACGACCTTTCTAGTCCTGTTTTGAAAAAAGAATTTTCCTTGGCGAAAACAATAACTTTGGCGGTCAAATCCGGAATTAACATTCTAATTGTTGCCGGTTTTGACGAACCAAAAGATTCCTTGTATGCCTTTAATTCTCTTTTGGAAGCTGTGAAAACTGGCGATATTGCTGAAGAACGCATAAACCATTCAGCCTTAAAGATTATTAGACTGAAACAAAATCTGTTAAGATAAAATAATGACGAACCCCTCAGTTTCAAAAGCTTGGATAATCTCGGTTAATATGGGGTACGGGCACCAGCGCACGGCTTTTGCTTTAAAAGACCTAGGGCAGATTATTAATGCTAACGATTATCAAGGAATTCCTAAAAAAGACAGGAGGGTTTGGGAAGCTACAAGAAAGTTTTATGAGGCAATATCGCGTTTTTCCAGGATTCCCTTGATAGGCAAGGCCGGTTTTTCAGTTTACGACCAATTCCAAAAGATTGTAGCTTTTTATCCGAAAAAGGACTCGTCAAAGCCAAATTTTCCGTTAAAGCAAATTTATTCTTTATTTAAAAAGGGTTGGGGAAAGCATTTTATAGATGAGTTAAAAGTTAAAAGTTCAAAGTTAAAAGTTGACTTGCCGATAATTTCAACCTTTTTTACCCCGGCTTTTATGGCCGAAATTTTTGATTATCCCGGAGAGATTTTTTGCGTTGTTTGTGACGCTGATATTTCAAGAACCTGGGCGAGCTTTAACCCCCAAAAAAGCAGAATTAAATATTTAGTTCCCACAGAAAGAGTTGTTGAACGCCTGAAACTTTACGGAGTAAAGCCAAGCAATATTTTTTTAACCGGTTTCCCTTTGCCCTTAGAAAATATCGGGACAGAGAAGATGGAAATTTTAAAAGAAGATTTAAGAAATCGGCTTTTGAATCTGGACCCGCAAAATAAATATTACGAAAAATATAAGGTCTTGATTGCAAAAAATCTTGGAAAACTGCCTGCAAAATCAGGTCATCCATTAACCATAATGTTTTCTGTCGGTGGAGCAGGAGCTCAGAAAGAAATCGCCGAGAAAATTTTAAGGGGCCTGAGGTTTGAAATATTTCAGGGCAGAGTTAAGGTTATTTTATCTGCCGGAATCATGGAAAAAATTAAAGAATACTTTGAAATTAAAATAAGAAAATTTAAACTAAGAAAAGAGAACATAGAAATTATATTTGAAAAAGACATTAAAAATTATTTTGACAGATTCAATCAGGCGTTGAGGAAAACGGATGTTTTGTGGACAAAGCCCTCTGAACTTTCTTTTTATTCTGCCTTGGGAATACCCGTTCTTGTTGCCCCGCCTATTGGTTCCCAAGAGGAGTTCAATATGAGATGGCTATTGAAATCCGGCTTTGGCTTGCTGCAGGAAAATCCAAACTACGTAAATCAATGGTTTTTTGACTTGCTTGGAGAAGGTTTTTTGGCCGAAGGAGCTATGGAAGGATTCATTGAAGGCGAGAAACTTGGCACGTTTAATATCTGGAAAATCGTAAATAAATCCTATTGACCTCAGTAAATCAATAGATTAAAGATGATGTTCTTGAGAAAAATTTTATTAGGGTTCTTGATTTTTCTTTTGATTTTGGCTGGCTATTTTTTTGTTGTACCAGTTCCTAAGGCAGACAAAATTACTTGGGGAGTTAATTTTTCCCAAAAACATGCTCAGGATTTAGGGCTTGATTGGAGAGAAACATATTCTGCAATATTAGATGATTTGGAAGCCAAAAATATCAAACTGCTAAGCCATTGGGATTTGATTGAGCCCCAAGAAGACCAGTATTCTTTTGACGATTTGGACTGGCAAATAATTGAGGCCGAAAGAAGAGACGCCAAAATTATTTTGGTAGTCGGCATAAAAACCGGCCGCTGGCCTGAATGCCATATCCCGGATTGGGCGCAGAATTTATCAAAAGAGGAACAGCAAAAAGAAGTTTTAGAGTTAATTGAGAATATTGTTTTAAGATACCGCGATTCAGAGGCAATTTTAAGGTGGCAGGCGGAAAACGAACCCTTTTTTCCTTTTGGTTTGTGTCCCTGGCAAGACAAAGAATTTGTGAAAAAAGAGATAGAACTGGTAAAGTCCCTGGACGAACAAAAAAGGCCCGTAGTAGTAACAGATTCAGGCGAGCTTTCTTGGTGGATTCAGGCGGCAAAACTGGGCGACATTGTCGGAACAACGATGTACAGAAAAGTCTGGTCAAAAGAACTTGGTATGTACGTTGATTTTCCGCTGCCACCTGCTTTTTACTGGCAAAAGGCGCGGTTGATTGAAAAATTATTTGGCAAAAAAGTAATTGTGGCAGAATTGCAAGCTGAGCCCTGGGGACCAAAGCTTTTATACGATTCGCCGAGAGAGGAACAGAAAAGAACAATGAGTTTAAAACAATTTCAAAAGAACATTAAATTTGCTAAGAAAACAGGGCTTGACGAATTTTATTTGTGGGGAGCAGAGTGGTGGTACTGGCTGGAAGAAAAGTTTCCTGACGATGAAGATGCAGCTATCTGGGAGGAGGCAAAAGCGAATATAAGACGTGATGAAATACAATAAAAGAACGGTAATATTCTGAATGCTCGAGGTGAAGTTCAAAGTTTTTAAACAAATCACGCCACTCCCTGTCGGTTTTGTTGGAGTGCGGATTTTTAAAGAACTCAAGATTGATAAGGTTGTCAAAAAAGTTGCTTAATATTCTATGCATTCTGCCTTTATGGATATCCTCAAGGATGATAATTTTTCTTGCCGTTCTTTTGGCTTCTTTTAACAAGTTTTCAGGATTTTTTGCGTGGTGCAACACACAAATCAAAAGAGCTGCGTCAAACGAGCTTTCAGGAAAAG
>CAYJRW010000036.1:0-4920 GCA_964372865.1 uncultured Candidatus Saccharibacteria bacterium
GGCTTTGGTGGATCCTCCTTGGGACTTCCTCGGTTGCGTGGCTGCGTTTTACCACGCTTTTTCGGGGACTTTGACGCTTTGGCGTCAGACATGATGTGGGTACCTCCGTAGTTGTCAAAGAGTGTGCCATAATATCATTATATTAAAGTATTGTCAATAGTTTACGGCGATGCATATTTTTGGACTATTTTTTAATATATTTTCCGAATCACATAACAATTAGATTCTTAAGAGGTAGGTTATTAATTTGTGTGATATAATATAGTAAATAGTGAGGATTTTATAATCGATTGACACAGATGCTTAAAGGTGGTATAATTAAATATAGTCAATTAATTTAAATCAATTGTATTTTTATGGCAGAAAAAAGACAAGAAGACGCATCTTCATACCCTCCCAATGATCGTGAACGAGATAAAGCCCGAAAACGACAAGGAAGAAATGAAATGGGCAAGGAAAAGAAAAGGGGCAGGGAGGATGCAGAGCCAGTATCTGTGGATGCGCCAACTGCGCCATCTGAAATTACGAAAGCTCCCGAGCAAGCGGAGACGCTGCCTTTTGACCCTACCGAGGTTTTACGTGTTTTGGGTTTAAAAAAAGAAGACTTAAAATCTCCTAGTGATATTCAAAGAGCTTTAGCCGGAGAGAATTATGAGCCGAAAGGCAAGGAAGAAAGAAGGGCCATAGGCGCCCTTAGATTATGGATAGATGAATTGGCGATGCAGGATTATAAGAGTCTTCCCGATGCTATGAGGAGGGCTTTTGGTATAAAGGAAGAAATTTTACCGACACCAGAGCCACCGGAGGAGAATTTAGATGCCGATAGTAATGTCAATGAAGAATTTATTCGGGATGCTATTAATGGGCCAGGCTTCGAGGGTACGTTAGGTGATTACAGTAAACAAAGCCAATATATTAAGCCTAGGAAGAATCAATCTCAATCTTTGCCACCAGTAAATGCTGGTAGTGATTTTGGCGCGGGGATTTCAACTAAAGATAGTGTGCCGGACACAAAAGAGGATTTAATTACCCCAAATAATCAGGGCGATGGTTTGGTTGGCGAAAATCGAGGAGACGGAGATGGTTTTGGCTTGCCACCCGAGAAACCAGGCTTGCCAGGGGAACCGGAAGAAGATCCTCTTGAGAAAAAGAGAAAAAGACTAGAGAGGTCAAAACAGCTTGACGAAGAACTGCAAAAACGATTAGGCAGATTAAGAGATAATCCTGGGATTCTTGGGCCGGAAAACGAAGAAAGCTCTGAGGGGGCCGAAGATGAAGCTGGTGCTGGTGCCGGTGGTGGGGGTGCGGGGGGCGAGACTACCGCTGAAGATGCGGAAAGAGAGAACGTTTTTGCTGGGTTGGGTGAAGCTACTGTCGAGGGCGCGCCAGAAAAGTTAGATGAAGAAATAGAGAAGGTAGAGGCATTAATAAGTTATTTGGAGGATGTAAGGGATGCGATGTGGGGCGTGGAGGATTTGATCAATGAGATACAAGGATTAGAGGATGATATAAAAAATGAAGAGGGCGAATATTCTGCTAACGACATTAAGGGGTTTAAAGAAGAGCTTGAAGAAAAACGGCAAGAATGGGCAGAATCCCGGGCTAAAATAAGCCAAGCGGAGGAAATTGGCATTACAGAAAGCAATATTGATGATAAAATCATTGATTTAGGACTACTAAACGACGAGTTGGGGTATTTGGTGGCTGGATATGAAGACTTGAAAAATCATCAGAGCCAGTTACTTCGGGTAGATGATGATATTGAAAGGAAAGAAGTTGAAGAAAGCATTAAGGAAGATAGGGATGAAATTAAAAAATCAGAAGAAGAAATAGCCCGGCTGAAAACAGTTTTGGGTGGGTTGTTGGATGTATCTGTTGAGAGTTTAATGCCGTCACGACAGGAGGGATTAGGAAGCATGACGCAACCCAAATCGGCAGAAGTAATCATCCCCCTTGTTGAAAGCCCCATTATTTCTGGCCAAGGATCGGGTGAGCAACCGCCCAATGAAACAACGGTGGATCAGGCTATGGTAGAAGGTGTGCCTACTTCGGATACTATAAAACCAAGCAAGGTGTGGGAAGATAAAGTGGATGAATTAGATAATGAGCAGAAAGTTATGAATATGGGCGAAGAAGAAGCGGCTGAAATTGTGGAACAGGAAACTGCAGAGAAAGGAGAGGCATTTGAAAAGTTGAAAACGGTAAATGCAAAGATAAATGAATTATTAAAAAAGAAAGGCGTGTCGCTTCGGGGTGATTATAACAGAACCAAAAAGTATAAAGATATAGAAACCCTTTTGCAAGAGGCGGAAGTGTTGTACGGAAAATTGAAAGATGACCAGCCTGGTCTGGAAAGAGTTGCAAAAACGATGGCAAAAAATGCCATTGGAGAGCAGGAAAAAGAACAAAAAAGGGCTCTTCACTTTAACAGTGAGCAGAGTTTTATATCTAGGGTAAGGGGAATTTTTGAACTTGCGGATGCGGTTAAAAAAGATAAAACCATACTAGAAAATCTTACCGAAAAGGAACGGAAAGATATAAAAACCTTTAACTATATCCAAGCTTATTGGCGTAAACTTTCTCCAAAACAGAAAGGAGCTTATATGAAAAGGGCCGAACAAAAAGGCACCCAAGAAGCCGAAGAGGGGCGCGCGGCGAAATTTTATCTTGCCGTTGATTTGGCAAAAAACAGGTTTCAAAATATTACCCAATACTTTGAAAAAGAGGTAGTGGAAGAAACGGTTAATCCAACGTTGGAGTCTGAAGTCATAGAAGAGTTATCAGTAGAATCAGAAACGAAACCAAAGAAGCCAAAGGTTAAATCTAAACCTGAATTTGACCCGGAAAAACCTGATTTTAATTTAGATTTTGAGCAACCACTAGAAGAGCCAGAAGAAGATATGCAAATGTTTGAATCCAAAGAAATTAAAGATGCCCAAAGTTTTTCTGAATTAGTAGATATTTTACAAGAACTTAAAAAAACTAAAAAATCAAGTGCATCTAAACAGAATATTGAAAACACGATAAAGCACGTCAAGACGATTGAGGGAATAATAACGGCGGGCGATAGAACAAGGTATAAAAAGTTGATAGACCAAATAACGTTGGAACAATTGAGGGACAAGGTGCTTTATTTAGCTGAACAGAAAATTAAGGCACTGGATGAAAAGAAAGTGCGCAATAAATTAGATGAAGCCTTTGCAAAAGACGCAGAGGGTGAATTGGGCAATGAGGGAAAAAAACCGGCAGAAGATGAGGAAGACGAAGAAGATGAGTCCAAAAAGGTTAAATCGGGAGTTTTGGGCTGGATAAAAAATTGGGGAATTTGGGCTAAAGAAAAATCCGAGAAGATTGATGAAGCCGTAAAAGAGAATCTTTTGGGATGGGACAAAGAGCAATCCTATAGTTTAAATAAGAAAATCAAAAAAGAAATAAGGGGCAAGGTTATTGAGCTTTTGGAGTTGGAAAGGCAAATAAAGGGGCTGGAAAATGATTTGGATGAATATCAAAAAAAGGCAGAGGCAAATCCATTCAAGCCTTTGAAATACCCTCCCTTCCAAGACGAGTATAATAAAAAAGTAAAAGAAAAAGAGGGAGTTTTAAAAGAGATTAAAAAACTAGGAAAGCGGTTAGCTCGGGTGGAGAATCCTGCAAAAAAGCCAGCTTCTTCTCAAAAAGGCAACAAAAAATCTATTGAGAGTGATATGGGCGACGAAGAAACTTTTGAAATGCCATAGTAATTTTATAATTAATTTTTGAAAGTATGGTAGAAAAAGAACATAATAAATCTGTATTGCCAAGAGAGAGGCTAACTGCGCAAGGGGCTGGAAAAGTAAATCAGGAAAACGACCCCATTCAAATTCCAAAAACTGGGGAAGTACCCAAAGAAGTTAATTTTTCAGAAAATCAAAAAGCAAGGATGCCGGGTGAAAAAAGATCGCCTGATGAGTTTAATTTTGACCCGGGTCGAAAGCCATTGGCACCGGGCGAAAAAAGTGTTCCGGATGAAATTAAATTCAAGAGAGAGGAAATTAAGCTAAAGCGAGTTGATGTTTTAAAGTTCAGGGATAAAATAGGCAAGGATGGTGTCTTGAGCTTTAGAACCGAAAAAGACCATTTAAATGCCATAGAAGCCAATAATAGAGTAAAAGACGAAATAGTTTCAAAGCTACAAGAATTAAGGGGAATTTGCGTAGATTACGAAAGTGAGTTGAGAAAGAATGGGAAGAAGTCGGGCTTTTTCACGTTGGAAATAATAAAAATAGATAAAACGATTGCCAAATATCAAGACAGGTCTGAAAATAGAGAGGTGAATATCCAAAAGGCAGAAAAAGGTTTAAATGAGGCGCTTGGATACTATGAAGAGGTAATGGAGTTTAAGAGGCAAAAGGGGGTGGATAGAAAGGAAGAGGTTATTGTTGAATCGCAGTCGTCCGATAAGGAAAATGAAGTCGATTTAAAGAAAAAGCTTGGGCAGTTGTTTGATAAAAAGGATCAAGGGGGAGCAAAAAGTGACGCAAGAAAGCCAGACGAACTGCCCGATTCGGATTCTTCGCAGTCAACGCTAGGGGAAAATGGCACTGGATTCTTTGAGTTGTCTGATGAGGCTGCGGTTGCGGCAGAAAAAAAGTTAGCCGAAGAACAGGAAGCAAGGAGGAACGAAGCGAAAAGCAAAATACAAGAAAAACAAATTGAGTCTAAAAGTTTGAAAAATGAATTGCAGCAGCTAAATGCACAGATTTTGGAGTATGAAAAGGGGTCTTGGAAGTCTTGGCTCAACCCAAAGAAGTTCTTTAGGCTACCAAAAATGAGAGACGAGCATGATGAAAAACAAGAGCAGCTTAATAAATTGGAAAAAGACATAGAGCAACTGAAAAAACAATTAGCTGAGGTAGAGGGGGAATAATTAATTTTTAAAAA
>CAYJRW010000037.1:0-4744 GCA_964372865.1 uncultured Candidatus Saccharibacteria bacterium
TGGGAAATGATGTCATTTTGGTTCGAAGGCGCTGATGCGCTTTGCTCTTGAACGGTAGTCTTCGGAGTACTATCGCGATTCCAAAACGCCGCGCCGAGAAGAGCGCCTGCGGCAACGACTATAGCAACTGCTGCTTTTGTATTCATCAATTTTATGATACCACTTTTTGCGCAATCAAGCAACGAAAGGGCGCATCAGGGCGGAGCGTTCGTTAATTTCAGAAATTCTTGATAAAATAAGTCCGGGCGCGGCTGTATATATAAACCAAGCTGTTAGCTTATGCATATTGAACTAATTTTAATTGGCGTTCTTGTTTTTGTTGCGTCTTTAATCGGCACTTTATCCGGCTTTGGCATTTCCACGATAATGGTGCCCGTTCTTCTTTTGTTTTTCCCCCTGCCATTAACGCTTTTGTTTACGGGCGTTATTCACTGGTTCGGCAATGTTTGGAAAATTCTTTTGTTTCGTTCAGGTCTTGGCCAGTGGAAAATTATTTTGTGGTTTGCCGCGCCTGCTGTCATTGCCAGCTTTATTGGCGCGACGGTTTCCGTAACTGTTCCTGAGCAAATACTTTTGCGCATTCTCGGAGGATTCTTGTTGGCTTACGCTCTTTTTATTTTTTTAAAGTCAGAGTGGAAACTGCCGGAAAACAGGGTGATTGCCGGAGTTGGCGGTACTGCCGCCGGTTTTTCTTCTGGTATTTTCGGCGTTGGAGGAGAAATTCGCGCCGCATTTTTAACAGCTCTTAATCTGCCAAAAGAAGTGTATTTTTTTGCCCTGGGCGTAATGGGCTTGGCAATTGATTCCGCTCGTATTGTCGGGTATCTGGGTGGAGGAACCGCTCTTGAAGGATTTTTCCTCCGGGGCTTGATTTTGTTTGTACCCGTTTCTTTTGTTGGCGCCTGGACAGCCAAACGTTTTGTAAATCTCATTGCACAAAAATATTTTCGCATTTTCGTAGCTCTCTTCCTTGCGGCTGCTGCCATAAAGTTCCTTGTTTTTCCGTAAGATTTTTGATAATATAACTTCATTATGAATCCTTACGACTTAATCATTGTAGGCGGGGGGCCTTCGGGAGTTGCCTCGGGGGTCTATGCTGCCAGAAAAAGGATAAAAACGCTTTTGATTACGGAAAGCTTTGGCGGCCAATCAACCGACTCTGTTGACATTCAAAACTGGATTGGCATTGTTTCAATGACAGGCGTTGAGCTGGCCGAGCGCTTGGAAAACCATCTGAAAGCTTACTCAGACGATGTTTTAGAGTTAAAATCGCGGGTCAAGGTAACCACAATTACTCAGCTGAAAAAAGCAGGGGAAGAAGGCGGTCCACTTTTTGAGGTTGAGACGGATGATAACAAAAAATATCAAGCAAGAATTGTTATTTTTGCTTTGGGTTCCAGGAGGAGAAAACTGCAAGTTAAGGGTTCTGACAAATTTGAACACAAAGGCATAGTTTACTGCGCTTCATGTGATGCTCCTCTATTTCGTGATAGAGATGTTGCAGTAGTCGGCGGAGGAAATGCCGGCGTGGAAGCAGCTGAACAGCTTATTGCTTACGCTAAGAGCATACACATTTTTGAATTAGGGCCAGAGTTTCGCGCAGATAAACTGACGCAAGAAAGAGTTTTCAAAGACCCAAAAGTTACTGCGCACACAAACGCCGAAACACTTGAAATCAAAGGCGATAGGATGGTGTCTGCGCTTGTCTGGAAAGACAAAAAGAGTGGCGAAATTCAGGAGATACCGGTGCAGGGCGTGTTTGTGGAAATCGGCTCAATTCCCAACACGGAAATGCTAAAAGGGCTTGTTGAAATGAACAAATACGGGGAAATTGTCATTGACCATAAGACCAGCCGAACTTCTGTGGAAGGAATTTGGGCGGCAGGAGACGCCACTGACCAGCCCTACAAGCAAAACAACATCTCAATGGGAGATGCCGTCAAAGCCCTGGAGGACGCCTACTTATATCTTCAAAAAATAAAGTAGTTTTTTATGAGGGCCTGTAGCTTAGCTGGTAGAGCGCCACATTTGCAATGTGGAGGTCAGGGGTTCGAATCCCCTCGGGTCCACTCTTTAAATGGTAGGGTGCCGCAACACTGCAAGACAGTAGCGGCTGACCCGAGAATTATTCGTTTGGGTAGCGTAGTAATTATTCCAACTCTTCCTTGCTTTTTCTTTATAATGGAGGATATTGGCGAGAGAATTAAGGGTAAGAAGCTTGATATTTTTATGGGGCACGCTGAATGGGGAAGGGATAAGGCGGTCCTGTGGGGCCGCCAGAAAATTAAGATTGTAGCTATCAAAAGGAGAGGGAGGTGACAAACGCTCAAACCTCCCTCTTTCAGTTCAATTTTGGTATAATATTAAATTAAATAAGACATATGAAAAAATTTATTATTTGTGTTGACTTTGACGGCGTGCTTTTTGACTCGGTGAGCCGAGTTTTTAGTTTTCCCGAGATTGCCAAAATTGAGCCGCAAAGATTTATGGACGCTTTCAGGACTTTTAGGAAAAAACAAGAATTTTTGCCAGAAAGTTTTTGTCAATTTCTGGCTGAAAGGGGATTAATTACTCAAGAAGAAGCCGCTTCATTATGTGAGCGATTTTTGGGAATTCAGCGAGACGCAGCTAATTTGCTGTATCCTGACGCAATTGAATTTTTAAAGCAGTTTCCGAAAGAAAATCTTATGATATTAAGCCGCGCCCATCCTGACTGGCAAAAACCCAACATTTCAAGCGTAGGTCTGGATAAGTTCACGGCAAGAGTTGATATAGTTCAGGGCGAGAAAGGGAAAAAGAAAGTTTTAAAAGAGCTTTCACAGCAATACCCCCTTATTTACTTTATTGACGACGACCCAAAAGAATTGGAAACTGTCAAAAAATTGCCCGGCGTCAAATTTCTGCTTTTGAACAGGGGCAAGATGCCCGACGCCAAAGGCGGCTATAAAAATCTTTTGGAAGCGGCCGAAGCCGTAAAAAAAGATTTAACGCAATGGGTTTGATTTTTTTTGGAGTTTTGGTAAGGTGGTTTAATCAATAAGTTCAAGCAGATTAACAATTAACAATAGAATACCCTAGAAAAGAAAGGATAGGCGCATGAGAAAGCAGTTTATTAAAAGAGAAAGGAGATAGAAAAGTGAGAACTCTAAATGTTCTGGTAGTCGGTGCAGGCGGCAGAGAGCACGCGTTTTTGTGGAAGTTGGCGCAATCAAAGCGCATTGGAAAGTTGTATGCGGCTCCCGGGAACGGCGGCACGCGCAAAATAGCTGAAAATGTGCCAATTAAGACAGGCGACATTCATCGGCTTGCCTCGTTTGCTGAAGCTCAGGAAGTTGATTTAACTGTCGTTGGGCCAGAATTGCCGCTTGAGCGTGGCATAGTGGATGAATTTGTGCGCCGCGGTTTGCGGATTTTCGGGCCCAGCAGGGCAGCTGCAGAGATTGAGCTGTCAAAGGCGTTTGCAAAAAATTTGATGAGAAAAGTGGGAATTCCCACCGCGCCTTTTCGCGTTTTTGGCAGAGGCGAACTGGAATACGACAAGGCCCTGGCGTATTTAATGGGGAGAGGCACGCCAATTGTTGTTAAAGCCAGCGGGTCTGCAGAGGGCAAGGGTTCTTATGTTTGCCACAACTTTACAAAAGCCCAGCTAGCCCTTAAGAAGATTATGCTTGAATGGACTCACGGCGAGGCTGGCAACGAAGTTATTGTGGAGGATTGTCTTGAAGGCCGGGAAGTTTCTTTTCAGGCCATTTGTGATGGAAAGGACTTTTTGATGCTGCTGCCCTCGCAAGACCACAAAACAATCGGCGAAGGCGATACGGGCGACAACACAGGCGGCATGGGGGCAGTTGCACCACTGCCTTGGGTTACTGCTGAGATGATTGAGGAAGTAGCGGACAGGATTATCCGGCCAGTTTTGGAAGAGCTGGCAAAGCTGGGAAGGCCGTTTGGAGGTTGCCTTTACCCTGGCATTATGTGGACTAATGATGGTCCCATGGTGTTGGAATTTAATGCGAGATTTGGGGACCCTGAGGCGCAGGTACTTATGCGCCTGCTAAAGACGGACTTGCTAGACATTTTGGGGGCATGCGTTGAAGGAAAGCTAAGTGATATTGCAATTGAGTGGCATGCGGGGTTTGCAACTTGCTTTGTGGTTGCTTCTGGCGGGTATCCTGGCAGATATCGGCCAGGATGGCCTGTTCGTGGCCTTCCCATTGCAGAAGCAGTGCCTGGCGTTGTGGTGTTTCACGCTGGCACCAAAATTGATGGCCACGGATTGTTCAGGACTGCTGGTGGGAGAGTGCTTGGTGTCTCAACTGTCGGCTCTACATTGCCGGAAATACTTGAGAGAGGTAAGGAAGCATCGCGCATGATTAGGTTCAAAGGTGCTTATTACAGGCGTGACATTGGCGAGAAACTGCTATAACATTGTTCTGAGGCGTTCTGGCTCCAAAGGAGCCAGAACGCATTTTGTTTTTTTATTGATTTTTCTTGAAGTTCTGGTAATGTAGTTTAATTGGTTCGTTGTCAATAGAATATATTGAGATATCAAGGAGGGAACGATGGGGGAAAGCAATGAGTAAACTGGTTCTTGATGGCAAGGTGATTTGGGAGAATCCGCCGGGAATTGAAGGATTTTTTGGAATAAAATTAAGAAAGCAGATTTACGAAGAAAAGCTTTGTAAAAAAGTTGACAGGAGAATTAAAAGGAAAAGAAGAGGGACTAAAAAAAAGAAATAGGGAG
>CAYJRW010000038.1:0-4382 GCA_964372865.1 uncultured Candidatus Saccharibacteria bacterium
ATTCTGGGAATAATAGTCAGTTTAGGGCTGATAAAAGTTTCACTGAATTTTTGCGACAATTTCAAGAGCAAAATTACCGATGTTTTTTCCCAGTACCGGTTATTTTTCAGGCTTTTGTTCGCTTCAATTCTTTATACTGTAATTGTTTTGGCAGGATTAATTTTATTTATTATCCCTGGGATATATTGGGGAATCCGACTTCAATTTTACGAATATTTTATTGTTGATAAAAACAGCCACATAACAGAGTCATTGAAGAAAAGCTGGGCCATTACCAAAGGCAGTGTATGGAACTTATTTCTTCTCGGTCTGCTTTTTGGTTTGATTAATCTGGCAGGCACCTTTGCATTTTTAATAGGTTTGTTCGCCACCACTCCCACAACAATGGTTGCTATGGCATTTGTCTATCGCAAACTGCTGGCGCAAGAAGAACAGCAAGGTCAGCCCTTGACTACCATTTCTGCTTAAATTAAGGTAAAATAAACTGGATAAAAGGTCGGCATACTGTTAATCTAACGGATATCTATAATACTATCCTATTACCATTATGGAAGGTTATTGCGTAAAATGTAAAGCAAAAAGAGAAATGGAGGACGCTAAAGAGATTACCATGAAAGGGAAAGGTAAAACAAAGAGAAGGGCGATGACAGGCGTTTGCGAAAAGTGCGGAACAAAGATGTTCAGGATTTTGGGCAAGGCAAATAAAAAATAAAGCATATCCAAAAAATAACTTTTAACCCAATGCCGCAGATACGCGCGGTTTTGGGTTATTTGTTTTAATGGGAAAAGCGAAAAATCATACTTTTTTAATTTTAGCCGTCTTGTTTTCGCTTAACATTTTGGCCTGGTTGGCTGTATATGATTTAAGCGGCTCAGAACTTGAAATTGTTTTTTTTGACATTGGGCAGGGCGACGCCATTTTTATTGAAACACCACAAAGACACCATATCTTGATTGACGGAGGGCCTAGCTCCATAATTTCAGAGAAGCTTGCAAGAGAGATGCCCTTCTGGGACAGAACAATTGATTTGATAATTTTAACTCACCCGGAAAAAGACCATCTGTCAGGCCTAATCGAAGTTTTAAAAAGATATAAAGTTGAAAATGTTTTATGGACAGGAATAGTCAGAAACACCTCTGAGTATCAAGCATGGCTGAAACTAATCAAAGAAGAAGGGAGTAATGTTTTTGAAGCCAAAGCAGGCCTTGGAATCAAGGCAGGAAGAGCAGCTCTTGATGTATTATATCCTTTTGAAAATTTAGCTGGCAGAGAATTTGAGAACAGCAACGACACTTCTATTGTTAATCGCTTAATTTTTGGTGAAAATTCTTTTCTATTTACAGGCGACATTTCCCAGTCGGTTGAAACAGAACTTGCCGATGATTTGGACTCCGACATTTTAAAAGTTAGCCATCATGGCTCAAAAACATCAACCGCTAAAGAATTTGTTGAGGCAGTTTCGCCCAAAATCGCCGTAATTTCCTCTGGCAGAAACAACAGCTACGGGCATCCACACCAAGAAACATTGGAAACATTGGCCGATTATGATATAAATGTTTTGAGAACAGATGAGCTCGGCGACATTAAAATAATCAGCGATGGGAAAAACTATGCAGTTTCCTTTATTCAGGACTAAAATTGAAGGAAAAAGCAGGAAATTTAACCTTACTAGCTTAAAAGAGCAAAAGGAGTATTTTGAGTTGAAAGCCGGGCCGGAGATTGAGAAATTAAGAAGATATCTGGAAAAAAATAGCTTCATTGCTTATCTGCTTGGCAAGAAAAATTCAGGCAAGGGAACTTATTCAAAAATGTTCGCCGAGATTGTGGCTCCGAATAAAATCGACCACTTTTCTGTGGGCGACATGGTAAGACAAGTTGATGAGGAATTGAAGGATGAGAAAAGAAAAAAAGAACTGTATTCTTTTTTGGAAAAAAATTATCGTGGCTGGCTGTCTCTAACTAATGTAATCTCGGCCCTGGAAGAAAGAAACACAAAAATCCTTCTGCCTTCGGAATTGATATTATCACTGGTTAAAAGAGAAATATCAAAAAAGGCCAAGAAAACTCTTTTTATAGACGGCTTTCCCCGCGACTTGGACCAAATTGCTTTCGCTTTGTTTTTCAGGGATTTGGTTGGCTACAGAGAAGACCCGGACATCTTTATTTTAATTGACGTGCCTACTTCGGTAATTGACGAAAGAATCAAATGGAGAAGAATTTGTCCTCAGTGCCAAACCTCCAGAAATTTGAAACTTCTGCCCACCTCCAAGGTTGGGTACGACGAAGGCAAAAACGAATTTTATCTCATTTGCGACAATCCTGAGTGCGAAGCTCTGGCTCCCAAGATGCTGCAAAAAGAAGGCGACGAACTTGGCATTGAACCGATTAGAGAGCGTCTGGAGAAAGACGCAAAGTTGATAGAGCAAGCACTTTCTATTTATGGCATTCCAAAAGTTCTTTTAAGAAACTCTGTTACCGTTAAGGATGCAAAAGAGTTTGTTGACGATTACGAGATTACGCCCGAATACTACTACGAATGGGACAAAGAAAAAAAGAAAGCCGTAGTAAAAGAAAAACCTTGGGTTGTTTTGGATGACGAAAAAGAGCCATCTTACAGCTTGCTTCCCCAGCCCGTAACAGTTTCTCTCATTAAGCAAGCGGTTAAAGCTTTGAATCTATAGAGCTTGGGTTGTGAAAAAGCTGTGGATTACGGAATTGACTTAATAACTTCCTTAGAGTTAAAATAGAATTGGCCCTGCTCCTTCTAGTTTAATTCTGGGACAAATGTGCTTTTAGGGAGTCGGATATGACCTCGACCTTTGGGTCGGGGCTTGGACACCCACTTGATTTATTTTCCAGAAGAATTTCCTAGAAGCAAAGCAGGGCTCAAAAAACCGCGTAAGTTCTCGCGGCTTTTTGATTCCCAATCCGTCCATATTACAGCCCCTCCGACTGAAGCTCTTGCTCCGCTTGTTGAAGCTCTGTATCAACATCCCCCAAAAGAGCTTCTTTTTCAAGCGTTTCAAGGTCTCTTTCAATATCAGTAATGGTTGTGCCTTCTGTAAGCTCTTTAACTACATCAGGCGTTTCAGGCAATGGTAGCTCAGCCACAGGAGTAGCAACAGGAAGGGTAAAGAAAATCCAGGCCAGTATTAACAAAGCAAGGGCCAAGGCAATTATTATTATAAGAGTTATTGTTTTCATGGTGTTTCTTCAAAGTCCTCACGAAGCGCATCGGTTGCCGCCTCTCCTTGTTGTTCTACAGCTGTTTTAAGCGCCAGCATCACATCGCGTATCAGATTGCGAAGCGGATGTAAAACCTCTTGCCTGAGCCGTCTGTGGTCGTCTCTTAGTTCTTGCATTGCGTTTCTGATGTCTTGGCCAAGCGTTTCTTGTGATGCAATGCTTATTACATATTCCTTGCTCTTTTGGGCAAGAACAGCTTCTCTTGCGTCTTCAATTCTTTCACGTGCCCTGGCAATCTCCTCTCTTACTTGTGCTAAGTCAGCGTCTGTGGTTTCCTCCACGATGCCTATTCTTGCTTCAATTTTGTCAAGCACTAGTTCCAAAGCATCCAGATAACGAAGCGCCGCATCAGACATATGCTGATTTACCCGGTTAATTCGTTCTGACAACTTCTCTGCCAAAAGTTGGTGTCTTGCTTCCCGGAGTTGTGCTACTTTCTCACGAAACTCTTGCTTTCTTTGTTCCACTTCGCCCATAACGGTCTCTCTTATTTTTTGCGCGCGGGCTTCAAACTCCTCTTTTCGCTTTTGTGCTTCTTCGCGCATTTTCAAGCGCTCTGTCTCAAACCGCTCTTGATGCTCTAGCGCTCTTTTTTGCATTTCTTCCCTTGTCAGCGCTTCTGAAAAAGGCGCTATTGGCGGCATTTCTTCTCTTGCTTTTTTCACGCGAAGACGCATTAATTCTTGTTGCTCTCTTAATTTTTCCGCTTGTTCTCGTATCCGCTGCTGTAATTCTTGGCGCTGCTGTTCCAGATTTTTAACAGATTCTGTTTCTGTGCGTATGGGTTCTGTGTGGTAGTAAGCCAAGACTGCCCCTGCAGACAAAAACAATCCAAAAACAACAACTATCACTATTTTTCTGCTTATATGATTCATGACAAACTTGTTTTTCTAATTAATTTTTTTAACGGAGAGCCGACCTTTTTTCTCCATTTTTGCCAAAATTACATTGCTTGTCCCTTAATTGCTCCGGCGCAGTCCTTGCATCTTTTGGCATGGGTTGCAATTTCAAAAATGGCTGCCAGTCCCACCAAGACGTAGATGATTTTTGACACGGCCGCCCCCTGACCGCCGAACAAATTACCGATGTCCCAATTAAAAAGCGCCAGCACGAGCCAGTTCAACCCGCCGACAAG
>CAYJRW010000039.1:0-4204 GCA_964372865.1 uncultured Candidatus Saccharibacteria bacterium
CTGAAAAAGCAATGGGTGACCCGAAAATTTGGAAAAAGGCAGAAAATTCTCTTGAATATATTCTTAAAAAAAATAAGTTAAAATACGAAGTGCATCCAAAAGATGGGGCTTTTTACGGACCAAAAATTGACATTGATGTGAAAGATAGTTTAGGTAGAAAATGGACTATAGCTACAGCTCAAATTGATTTTCAGATGCCCGAGCGTTTCAATCTTTTTTATGTTGACGAAAAGGGTAAAAAACAAAGGCCGGTAATTATTCACCGTTCCTCAATCGGCTCTTTTGAGAGATTCATCGGAATTCTGCTTGAACACTACTCGGGAGCTCTGCCTTTGTGGCTAACGCCTGAGCAAATTTGGATAGTTCCTGTTGCTTCAAGGCACAAAAAATACGCCAGCGAAATCGCCAAAATGCTTCATGCTTCAGGCCTCAGGTTTCAGGTAAAAGATGAGAATGAGACGGTTTCAAAAAAAATTAGGGACGGTGAAATGCAGAAAATTCCATACCTTCTGGTTACAGGAGACAAAGAAACGAAAACAAAGTCAGTTAGGGTAAGAAAAAGAGGAAAAGGCGATTTAGGCATAATGAAATTAACCAAATTTCCAGATAAGATTAAGAAAGAAATAGAGAGCAAAAAATAATTTTATGCCAGAAGTATCTCCACCAACTCAAAAACTCATACAGAAATACCAAGATTGGCATCATTCTCTACAGTCAAAACAAGGAATTCCCACAATTCACGTTGACGAAGTGGCGTCGGCCGTCGCTTCTTTTTACGAAAAAATCAGGGGGGTTGTTGACTGGAAAGAAGAGCACCTTTTAAGGAGAGCTGCCATTGAAAGAGCCCTAAAGAGACGGCTATTTTTGCAGAAAAGCGGAGATGAAATAGCTGAACCATTTGTTCTTGAATTGATTAGGGGGGGTCATTTCCCTAATGACAGGATTGAAGAGAGAAAAATTGACAAAGTTAAACAATCTCTTAATAAATATCTCTTTTTACTTCAAAACGCTACAGCTGGCCCAGATAAAATAAAAATTCAGCTTTATGATTGGCTAGTGGATATTGCGGCTTGCGAAGTAGAAGAAATTCTTTCGCCGCCCCTCAGAGAGAAAACCCTGATTGAATATATGACAGAACTGATGACAGAAAGAATTGAAGTGGCAGAAAACAGAATACTCTACAAAGGAATACCAAAACAGGAAAAAGACACGCAGGTTTATATTGCGGTGCAAAGAGCTCTTTTCAAACTTGACTCTCCTATTATCAGTTATTATCTTTTGCAAAAAAGGTTTGCCGACTGGTCTAATTTACCCCAACCAAAGCACAAAGAAATCTCCTCCGCCATTTATTCAATAAAGGAAGAAATAGAAATTGATTTAAAACATCCTCTGGCAGATAAATTCTACAAAGTTTGCGAAAGACAAGATACCGCCTACTTAATTTTGGGCGATGTGATTTCTGAAAATCCTTTACAAGTCCAAAAAGACATATCCAATCCTGAGTTTTTGGAGAATTCCATCAGAAAATTTTACCAGGCGCGACTTCAGAAAATAAAGGCGAGAACGGCCAGAGCCGCCTTTTACATCACCATTTCAATTTTTATTACAAAGATGCTGGTGGCTTTAGCCATTGAGATACCCTTTGACAAATATATCCTGGGGCATTTCAACTATTCTTCTCTGGGATTCAATATTTTAATTCCGCCTCTTTTGATGTTTTTTCTGGTGCTGACTATAAGGCCTCCCAAAAAAGAGAACTTGGACAAAGTAATAATGGAGGTAATGAAAATAACATACAGTCAGGGTAAAGACGTCTACACAATCAGACCTGCGAAAAAAAGAGGGTTTGTTTTTGGCACGGCAATAGGTCTTTTCTATCTTCTCACTTTTTTGCTGTCTTTTGGGGCAATAATCTGGGCATTGAATAAATTAAACTTCGGAATCCTCTCAATGGCGATATTTTTGATGTTTTTCTCTTTGATTGCTTTTGCCGGAGTCAAAATAAGGGAAAGGTCAAAAGAGCTTGAGATTCAAGAAGGGAAAGCTGGCTTTCTAGGTTTTTTGATGGATTCTTTTTCCCTGCCGTTCCTCAGGGTCGGCAGATGGCTGTCTCGCCAGTGGGCAAAATATAATGTTATTCTGGTTATAATTACCGCTTTTATTGATATGCCCTTTCAACTGTTTACCGAGTTTCTGGAGCACTGGAGAACATTTCTGAAAGAGAAGAAGGAAGAAATCCATTGATGAAAAAGTTGGTTGTTATTTTGGGACCGACTGCTTCTGGGAAAACGGAATTGGCAATTTCGCTCGCGAAAAAAATTAATGGCGAGGTTGTTTCTGCCGATTCAAGGCAGATATATCGCGGCTTTAATATTGGAACAGCCAAACCAACAAGAGAGATGATGAAAAAGGTCAAGCACTACTTGATTGATATTAAGAAACCGAATCAGATTTATACCGCCTGGCAATACAAAAAGGATGCTGTTGAAAAAATCAATAAAATTATTGAAAGGGGCAAAATCCCTTTTTTGGTCGGCGGAACAGGACTTTACATAAAAGCGGTTGTTGACAATCTGAAAATTCCGCAGGTTGAGCCAGATCTGAAGTTGAGAAAAAAGCTGGAATTAAGAATTAAGAAGGAGGGATTAAAAAACCTTTATGAAGAACTTATTAAAATTGACCCTGAAGCGGCCTACATTGTTGACCCAAACAATCCGCGCAGAGTAATTCGGGCGCTTGAAGTTGCCCTCAAAACAAAAAAGCCCTTTTCTCTGCAAAGGAAAAAAGGAAAACCCTTGTTTGATGTTTTGCAAATCGGTTTGTTGCCCAATAAAGAAAAGATAGAAAAAAGAGCGGATAAAATGATAAAAGCTGGCTTGGTGAAAGAAGTTAAAAACTTAATTAAAACCTATGATAAAAATTTACCTACCTTTGACGCCATTGGCTACAGGGAAATAATTGATTATTTAGGCGGAAAAATTTCTTTGGCAGAAGCAATTGAAAAAATCAAAAAAAACACCTGGAGATACGCAAAACGACAAATGACCTGGTTTAAAAAAGACCAGCGAATTCACTGGATAAGGAGCAAAAAAGAAGCCGAAAAATTAATAAAAAAGTTTTTATAAAATGGCAAGAGCGGGGTGCAAACGAGCAAAATGCTCTCCCCCGCTCTTTTTTAATTTTGATTTCACCTCCTTTCTGATGTAGGTATTATTCTGACTTTAAAATTATCGTTTTCTTGTCGCCATCTGTCTCAACGGCGACGCCCTGACTGTACAGCTGCTCGGCCGCCTCTACCGTAATCCCGGTCCAAGGAATTGTCCCACCAATCTTCTTGGCGGGTTTGGCGGGCGGGGGGAAGTGAAGCATTAAACAGTCTTTCCTCTTCTTTACCAACACCACTTTTCTTCCCTTCAAAGAAAATTCTCTCCAAAGGGCCACAGGCAAACAGATACGTCCCTTGTCGTCAACCTTCAACACCCACCTTCCGTAAAACATCAGATCACCTCTTTTCCACAAGTTCTTTAATTTTTTCCACCAGAACCTCCATTTTAAATGGCTTCGGCAGAAGACAATCAACTGCCTCCGTTTCCTCGGGCGTTGCGGTGAGCATGATCACCGGTGTGGTTGGCGAAACTGCTTTAATCTTTCTCGCCAACTCAAAACCGGCGTCCCCTGTTTCCATTCGGAGATCGGTAATAACGAGATCTGGCCGGCTCTCTTGAAACTCCCGCCAGCCATCCTGGCCGTTAATCCCAATTACTACCATTGCACCAACATAACCAATGACTAACTCTTTGACTAAATCTCTTATCTTGCGGTCGTCGTCAACTATCAGAATCTTCATTTTTTTCGCCCTCCTCCTCATCTTCTGGTGGGGACACGATAATAATCGCTCCGCTCTCAATCGCTTCCAAAGAAACAGGCACTTGCCCTTCTCCTTCAAAGTCAATCTCCACCACTTCTTTCTTTCTGTTTCTTTCATATTTCCTCATATGTAGTTCCTTTCTGGTTATGCATTTGTTAAAAAAGCGATACTATACTTTACTATCTTATTTTAAATTTGTCAAGGTTTCTCTCAAAACCCTATTAACTGTCTCTGGATTGGCTTTGCCGCGTGTTTCCGCCATTATTTTGCCGATTAAAAACTGAAAGGCGTTTTGTTTCCCATTTTTATAATCCTGTACCGGTTTTGGATTGTCTT
>CAYJRW010000040.1:0-1720 GCA_964372865.1 uncultured Candidatus Saccharibacteria bacterium
AAAATGGGAAAAATCATTAAAAGAAAAGATTTAAGAAGAGTTTTTGTTGATACATTAGACGAGCTGGCAGAGAAAGACCCGAATATAATAGTCATCATTTGTGACGTTGGTTTTAATTATTTAGACAATCCAAAATTAAAATTTAGAGTTCTCAATTTAGGGGTTACAGAGCCAACTGCTGCGATTGTTAGCGCGGCTCTCGCTTTAAGCGGCTATTCTGTTTGGTTTTATTCAATGATTAATTTTGTGACTTTCAGGGTGCACGAACAAATAAGAAATGCAATCTGTATGCACAAAGCTCCTGTAAAAATTATCGGCGTGAAGGGTTCAGAGAAATACAAATTCCTTGGCTTTTCCCATAATTTATTATGGGAAACAGAAGAAATAGAATGGTTGAAAAGATTGCCAGAAATGAAGTGTTATTTACCTCAAAACGATAAAGAAGTCAAAAAGTTCATTTTAGAATCATACAAAAGAAAAGGCCCGGCTTATATAAGGCTCTGATTTCATCAAAACCTTGTTATTCACTGCGTTCATAATAAGAACCTGATTTCATCAAAACCTTGTTATTCACTCCGTTCATAATAAGACTTTAAAATATGAAATACAAAGTAGATTTTATTAACTCAAGTTATCGCCGATATTACAAAGCCCACAGAAAAGAGATATTAAGGGCGATTGATAAGTGCTTCTCTTTAGGCAATTTTGTTTTAAGGAAAGATGTGCTGGAGTTTGAGGGAAAATTGGCAAAATTTGTGGGGGTGCGGTATGCTGTCGGAGTTAATTCCGGAACAGATGCTTTGAAACTTTCCTATAAGGCTTTGGGTTGCGGGCCCGGGGATGAAGTCATAACCGTAGGTCATACTTTTATCTCCTCAATTGAAGAAATAGTTCATTTTGGCGCAAAGCCCGTTTTAATCGATGTTGGAGAAGATGGATTAATGGATGTTTCTCAAATTGAAAAAGCCATTACGAAGAAAACAGTAGGGATTGTTCCGGTTCATCTATCAGGGAAGGTGTGCGATATGAATGAAATTATGCGGATAGCCAAAAAATATAAGTTATGGGTTGTGGAGGATGCTTGCCAGGCCTTGGGAGCATATTGGGGCAACAAAAAGGCGGGAAGCATAGGAGACACGGGCTGTTTTAGCTTTATATCTCCCAAAACTTTAGGTAGCGCCGGTGATGCCGGTGGAATAGTTACCGACAGTCGAAAATTATATGAAAAACTGTTGTTGATGAGGAATCATTGGAATATTACTCAAGGAGCATTGCATGGAGTCCAGCCAAAAGCGCCCAAGATTATGGATTGGGGATATAACAGCAGACTCGATAATATTCAAGCGGCAATTTTAAATATAAAATTTAAATATTATCCGGCAATGCTCAAGAGAAGAAGGGAAATAGGAATGATGTACAATAAGGGACTGAAGAATTTGCCATGCGCCCTTCCAATTCAGCAACTAAAACAGATTTATCAAGAATATATCATTAAGGTAAAAGATATGTGGAAATTTAAAAAGTATATGGATGAGAAAGGAGTGGAGCTTCTCATAAGGGATACAATTCCGAACCATAAATTAAATGGATTGGGAATGGAGCATTTTAATCTGCCAGTTACCGAAAGAATAGCAGGGGAATCTGTAAGACTGCCAACTTATCCCGAATTAACCGACGATGAAGTTGCATATGTAATAGATTGCGTTAAAGAATTTTATTC
>CAYJRW010000040.1:1820-3927 GCA_964372865.1 uncultured Candidatus Saccharibacteria bacterium
TTCCAAATGATTAATTTTTTTCAGCAAAATAGAAAAATTTTCTTTTTTTTCGGAGATATTCTTCTAATTATTCTTGCTGTTTATTTAGCATTTTTTTTAAGGTTTGAGGGAAGAATCCCCAGCCAGTATTTTGGCGGGGTTTTACAGGGAGCAATTGTTCTCGCCTTGCTTTTCTCTTTACCAATTTTTTATTTTTTTAGACTCTATGCTTTTACTTGGGCTTATGTAAGTACTCGAGAATTGATCTCTCTGTCTCAAGCAACCTTTCTCTCTTTTTTATTTTCCGGGGCTGTTCTCTTGATTACAAGAGATCTTCCTCCCTTTATCGGCTTTCCAAGATCTACTCTTTTTGTGAGTTATTTCCTTATTTTTTTATTTTGCGGCGGGATTCGCTTTACAAAGAGAATTTATCTCCAATTATTTCAAACAGGCATCAAAAAAGAAAAAGAAAGGACTTTAATTGCAGGAGCTGGAGACGCGGGAGAGCAAATTTTGAGAAATATTCAGAGTTCTCAAAGCAGCCCCTATTTTCCAATAGGTTTTGTAGACGATAGCACATCAAAAAAAGGGGTTTTGATACACGGTTTAAAGGTTTTGGGGAAAATCAGAGATATTCCTTCTCTGGTAAAAGAAAAGAATGTTGAGAGTTTGATCGTTGCTTTTCCCACCGCAGGCGTCAAAGCTATTCAAGAAGCAGTTGAGCAAGGCAGGAAAGCCGGGCTTCGAAAAATTAAGATTGTCCCGCCCATGAGTGAAGTTTTAGAAGGCAGAATAGGGCTTGAGGTTTTAAGGGAAGTCGGGGTAGGAGATTTGCTGGGGAGAAAACCTCTTGCCTTAAATCAAAAATCAATTGAAAATCTTATTCAAAATAAAGTGGTTTTAATTACAGGGGCTGCAGGCTCCATAGGTTCTGAGCTCTGTTTCCAAGTTGCGAAATTCAATCCTTCTTTCCTTTTAGCTCTTGACCAGGACGAGACTGGGATTTTTCATATTTCAGCTGAATTAGAAGATAAATTTCCAAAATTAAAAATTTCTTCCCTCATAGCTGATATTCGAGACGAATTAAAAATAGATCAGATTTTTAAAGAATTTCACCCTCAAGTGGTTTTTCATGTTGCTGCTTATAAACACGTCCCCTTAATGGAAATGTTTCCAGAAGAGGCAGTGAAAAATAATATCTTCGGGACAAAAATTGTTGCCCAAATCTCTGTAAAATATGGCGTAGAGAAATTTGTTTTTGTTTCTACTGATAAAGCAATAAATCCAACTTCTGTCATGGGGGCTACAAAGCAGATAGGAGAAATGATTTGTCGGGCTCTCAACAACCCCCCACCAAATATTGGTGGGGGGCACACAAAGTTTATTTCGGTGCGATTTGGAAATGTTTTAGACAGCCGAGGAAGTGTGATTCCTACTTTTCGCGAACAAATAAAAAAAGGCGGGCCGGTAGAAATTACACATCCTGAAATGAAAAGATATTTTATGTTGGATTCAGAAGCCTGTCTTTTGGTGCTGAGCGCAGGAGCGATGGGCCAGGGCGGGGAAGTTTTTGTCTTAGATATGGGAGAGCCAATTAAAATTTTGGATTTAGCCCGAGAAATGATAAAACTTTCAGGCTTTGAACCAGACAAAGATATCCCCATTGTTATTACCCAGCCTCGGCCGGGAGAAAAACTTTTTGAGGAAATTCTAAGCGTTAAAGAAGGCACAACAGCAACCCAAGACCAAAAAATTTTTATGGCAAAACTTGAAGAAATTAATGGAGAAAAATTAGAGGTCAAACTTGAGAAATTAAAAGAGGCAGCTTATAGTGCGGACAAGGAAGAAATAAAAAATATTCTCAAGGAAATTATCCCTTCTTACCACCCAGATATTTCAGAAAAATAAAGTTTCTTTCCTCTCTTGACATACAATTTGTATTTTGCTAATATAAAACCAGTGAGTGCGACCCTGAGAGAAATCGAAGGGCTCCATTCAAAAGTCGGCAAAAAGCCCCTCAAACGGGGTTTTTTGCTTTTCAGTTAACTCAAGATATAATAAAGATGGGCGGGAGGATAGCACTCACTAAAGACTTAGAGTCGGAGTCAACTCTCCCGCCTTTTTTATT
>CAYJRW010000041.1:0-3717 GCA_964372865.1 uncultured Candidatus Saccharibacteria bacterium
CTACACCCTCTACCAGATTCATCTTAGGAGTAGACAACAACGACTCCCAAAAATTTAAAATAGCTACCTCCTCTGCCTTTACATCCACCTCCACCGTCCTCACTATTGACCCTGCTACTGGCAGAATAGGCATTGCCACATCAACTCCAGCTTCGCTCTTTCACGTGGCCGGAGGCACTACAAGCACCTCTACTTTTGACGGAAGCTTAAAAATTCAAGGAGGAGCTTTTGTACACGATGCTGGCAGCGGAATTACATCAATAGATTCTATCCAGACAGGACCAATGTCCTTTGACAATGACGCCGGCATTGTCAGCTGGATTGATTTGACTGTTACCGCATCTTCTTCAACCAGCACAATTAACAGCTATACAGCGCAGATTGATGCAAAGCCGATTTTAACTATTTACTCTGAGGCCCTTGACAGCTCAGGAAACGTCAAGAATCTAAGAGTTGGTGTAGGCACCACTACCCCTCTCACCATGCTGCATATTAAAAACTCAACCTCAACTCAGGATATCTTCGGCTTAGCTGATGCAGCAGGCACTGAATTGGTTAGAGTATTAAATTCAGGCAACTTTGGCATCGGCACCACTTCTCCTGCCTCTTTACTTGAACTTTATTCTTCCTCTGGCACTAGCCAACTCACTGTTTCAGCAGCCACAGCCACTTCCACCAATCCTTTATTAGTATTCAGAACAGGCGCTTCTACACCCTCTACCAGATTCATCTTAGGAGTAGACAACAACGACTCCCAAAAATTTAAAATAGCTACCTCCTCTGCCTTTACATCCACCTCCACCGTCCTCACTATTGACCCTGCTACAGGCAATCTTGGCATCGGCACAACATCGCCTAACCACCTTTTAACAGTCGGTAGTTTTGGGCAAGCTACTTCAACTTACAGGCTTGGCGTCTATGGTTCAATTAGGGCTACTGGAAGTATTGACCCGCTGCAAAGCTTTGACATTGCTGAAAGATTTTCCATAAATCCTGACTGCCAAAAACAAGGCAGTTGCCCTGAGGTTGGCGATGTGGTCTCAGCCGCCGACGGCATAATTGTCCAAAAATCTTCAACCCCTTACGACCCAAAGTTGGTGGGAGTTGTTGTTGAGAACTCGGCCATTACTATGGGCAGCTTGGACGCCTCAAGCTCCAGAGCAGTTGCTTTGGCAGGAAGAGTTCGGGTTAAGGTTTCCGCCGAAAACGGGCCGATTTCCATAGGCGATGTTTTGACTTCGGCTTCTTCAACTCTGGGACTGGCAATGAAGTCAACTGAACCCGGAAGAGTAATTGGCACCGCGCTTGAGCCCTATTCTGGCTCGGAAGTCGGTAAAATAATTGTTTTTGTTAATCCTCATTGGGCACTTGGCCAGCTTTCCGATGATGGTTCGCTCGCTACCGAAGCAGAAACTGAAAATCAGAGATTAGGAATTTTAGACCAATTTACTTTAGCAGTCAGGAATGCTTTGAAAAATTTGGGCCTTTTGGTTGAAGAAGGCGTAGCTAGAGTCAAAGAGTTGTTTGCGCAAAAAGTGGTGACCGAGCAATTGTGTTTGCAAGGGTCTGACGGCGAAACAATTTGTGTTGACAAGGACCAGCTGAAAAACTTGCTGCAAGGGAACGGTACAGGTTTTAGCGGTTTCGGCGGCGGAGGTAACAGCGGAGGAACAATTGAGCCGCCACCCGTTGGAGAGTCAGGGGAGGGCGGGCATCCCCCGGCTGAAGAGCAAGAAACTGAACCGCCTTCTGCTGAAGAACCGCCAGCGGAGGAGTTGGCAACAGAACCGGTAGCAGAAGAACAGCCGGCTGAAGAACCGCCCCAGCAATAAAAAAACAGCCCCTGTAAAAAGCTGTTCAAAAAAGCCCTTAAAAAACTTATTAATACTCCAGCTTTATTCCAAGTTTTTCAGCATGCCTGCCAACAGCACTTTGCAGATTAGAAAAATCTTGTCGCATTTCGCTGAATCTTTGGTCGATTTCCTCTCGGGTAGCAAAAACTTCCGTTGCCGCCTCAATTATTCTTTGAATATCTTTATCTTCAAGCATCGAAATAAATTTATTTATTGAGAGGGTCGCTGAAGTAAAGCTTCATCTCCCGTCTCGCTTCGCTCACCGCGAGATGAATTGAAAATTAATCGAGCATAATTCTATTTTCAGAATATTACATAAGCAACATTGTGTCAAGAGAATGAAAATGAACAAAAAAACATCACTATACATCGGAGTAATTTTGGGGATTTTGTTTGCAGGAGCAGCTTTATTTTTTGTTTTAGAAAATGACCCGTCTTTTAACCCTTGGGGAATTTTTGCAATTGACCGAGAAACTGGGTCCGAACCGGAAAATGCCGGCTCAAACCGTTTTCCTCTTGAGTATAAAAACGAAGCCCTCGGTTTTTCCTTCCGGCATCCGGAAGGATTTAAAATAACAGAGTTTTCAGACAACTCAGGAGATATTGTTTTGGCTGAAAACGACAGCGGAAAAGATTTTCAGATTTTTATTCAGATGTTTGACGAACAAGGGCCTTTAACGCCAGAGAGGATTCTTCAAGACGCACCGACAATGGTTATGGGAAATGTCCGTTCAGCCACCCTTGATGAGGTTCCGGCCGTTATTTTTGAATCAGAGGAGCCTTCTTTCGGCCCCACTTTTGAGATTTGGTTCGTGTGGCCCGAAAGCCCAGCGCCTCAAGGGAATTACCTTTATCAGATAACGAGCAAGGCGGAGTTTGATGAAGAACTTTCAAAGATAATGGCGACATTCAAATTCAATTAAAAGTTAAAAGTGAAAAATTAAAAGTTGCCTATATCATGGAAAAAAGAGAAAACAATTATGCCTTTATTGACGGCCAAAACTTGTATCTGGCCATCCGCGATATTGGCTGGAAACTGGATTACAAGAAACTTCGGGTTTATCTATGGGAAAAGTACGGAGCAAAGAAAGCTTATATGTTCATGGGTTTTTTGCCAACCAACCAGGAACTGTACAGTTTTCTTCAAGGCGTAGGATTTGTTCTTGTTTTCAAACCAATTCTCGAAGACCCGCAGCGTCGGGTAAAAGGCAACGTTGATGCAGAATTGGTGCTGCAGGTTATGATTGACTTTGATAAGTACGACAAAGCAATTATTATTACCGGAGACGGCGATTTTTACTGCTTAGTAAAACACCTTGATTTGAACGGAAAACTAGCAAGAGTCCTTGCGCCATCATCGGTTAACTGCTCTTCCCTTTTAACTAAGATAGCCGGGAAAAACATCGCTTTTGTCAGCGATTTACGGCATAAACTTGAGTATAAAAGAAAAGAACCCCATAAGGACAAAACCTCATAGGGGGCTTTTCATCGTGACTACATATGAAGTATAGCAAAACCAAAAGCTGTGTCAATAGCCTGTACATAGTAAAACTGGGGATAATCAAATCACCACTTAGGCCGAGTTTGATAAAGAACTTAGTAAAATTATGGCAACGTTCATATTAGGAAACTAATAAAGCCAAATCCAAACAATGAATATCAATAAATATCTAATAATATCAATAAGTATCGTCCTGCTTTTTCTTTTACTTCCTTTTAAAGTTGTAAAGGCAGGACTTATTGTCCAAAGACCTCTTTACCTCGGTCTCACCGATGGCTTGGTGGGTTTCTGGTCTTTTGACGGCCCGGATATCACAAGCAGCACCAGTACTGACAGAAGCGGACAGGGAAACCACGGCACCCT
>CAYJRW010000042.1:0-3576 GCA_964372865.1 uncultured Candidatus Saccharibacteria bacterium
GTCAAGGGTTCCCTGTGGATAATTTCTACGGCCTCATTGACGAAGTCCGCGTCTACAACCGGGCATTGAGCGCGGATGAGATAAAGAGGTTATATGAGGTTATATAATGTGGGGCGGTAAGGAAAGTTGCCAACTTATTTTTCAACTGTTTTCCAAAGCCGCTTTTCAATAAACAACCAACCGAAATAAAATAATTTGACACCGCCTTAAAAAAGAGTATAATAAAATTATGAGGAAATTAAAACAAAAAAATAAATTTGAAAAGAAGATTCTAAACTATACTGTAATTTTTGAGCCGGCAGAGGAAGGCGGTTTTATTGTTCACGTTCCGGCCCTGCCGGGTTGCCACACTCAGGGCGAAACTTTAGACGAGGCCTATAAAATGGCTCAAGACGCTATTTCTGCCTATATCAAAACCCTCCGCGATCTGCAAGAAGAAATTCCCGAAGAAAAGGAAGTGCCGATAATAGCCAGGGTTCCTGTGAGAGCTTAAAATGAAATTACCGGCAATTAAACCAAGACAGCTAATCAAAGTTTTAGAGAAAGAAAATTGCTATAGAAAAAGACAAACTGGTAGCCACCTGATTTTTTATTGCCCTCAGCAAAAGAAAATCGTTCCAATCCCCATTCATCCGAAAGATTTGAAAAAAGGGTTAGTTCACTCCATTCGGAAGGATCTGGATTTATCGGTAGAAGAGTTTATGGAGTTATTGAAAAGATGAAAACATGGAAAATTTGACACCGCCTTAAAAAAGAGTATACTGAAAAACAGAAGCGTGTTTTATGAAGCATTTGTCCGTTGAGAAACGGACACTATTTTTATGGATATAAAAAGTTTCACATCGGCTATTGCTCAGATTGCTGAAGAAAGGGGAATTTCTCCTGAGAAGGTCTTAGAGACGATTGAAGCAGCCGTAGCCGCTGCCTACAAAAAAGAATACGGCAAAAAAGGCCAGCAAATTCAATGCAAGCTTGACCAGAGCTCAGGCCAGGTTAAGTTTTGGCAGGTGTTGCTGGTTGTTGACGACTCAATGATTTTGACTGAAAAAGAGTTAGAGAAATTAAAAGAAGAATTTTTGCCAGAAACCGAAGGAGACAAAAAAGTTCGTTTTAGTCCGGAAAAACACATAATGCTGGCAAAAGCCAAAAAAATAAAAAAGGGCATAAAAGCAGGTGAAAATTTGGAAATACCCTTAAAAACGGAAAAGGACTACGGCCGTATTGCTGCCCAGACAGCAAAACAGGTGATTTTGCAGAAAATAAAAGAAACCGAGAGAGAAACGATTTTTGGGGAATACAAAGAAAAAGAAGGAGAAATCGTCTCAGGAATTGTTCAGCGAATAGAAGGGAGAAACGTATATTTGGACATTGGCAAAACAACGGGCATACTAACCAAAGAAGAGCAGATTCCCGGCGAATTCTATAGACCGGGAGCCCGTCTCAAGGTTTTTATTCTGAAAGTTGAAGACACGCCAAAAGGGCCAATAATTTTTTTATCTAGAGCTTATCCAAAATTAATTTCCAAACTCTTTGAGTTGGAATCGCCAGAGGTTTCAGCCAGAACTGTTGAGATAAAATCAATTGCTAGGGAGCCAGGCTCTCGCACAAAGATTGCTGTCTCCTCAAATATGGAGGGAGTTGACCCTATTGGTTCTGCGGTGGGCCAAAGAGGAACCAGAGTGCAGGCGGTAATTCAGGAGCTCGGAGGAGAAAAAATTGACGTAATTGAGTGGTCAGAAGACCCTGAAAAATACATTATCAACTCGCTTTCACCAGCCAAGGCGCTGGAAGTTAAAATTATGCCAAAAAACAAGGCCTTGGCCATTGTTCCTGAAGACCAGTTGTCCCTGGCCATTGGCAAAGAAGGGCAAAACGTGCGCTTGGCTGCCAAACTAACCGGCTGGAAAATAGACGTGAGAGCGCCTGAAAAAGCAGAGAAAGAGCCAGAAACAGAACAACAAAATGGAAATAAAAGTTAAGCTACCGGATTACAAAAAAATCGCCTCAAGCATTAAAAAAAGAAAAGTTGAATTAACCTCAGACGAGATAGACAGGTTGAAAGCAGAAAAAGAAAGAGCAGAAAGAGACAGGTTGAGGCAGGAAATTTTGGAAAAGATTGCGAAAGATTCAGAAATTGAGCTCCCACAGCAATTAGTTGACCGGGAGACAGAAAGGATGCTGGGAAATTTAAAGCAGCACGTGGCTCAAATTCTGCAAATTGACTTTGAGGAATACTTGAAGAAAATCAATAAAACAGAAAAAGATATTCTTGACGCTCTTTTGCTGGATGCCCAAAAAAGAGTCAGAAACTCCCTCGTTTTAAAAAAGATTGAGGCAGAAGAAAACATTGAAAGCACAGAAGAAGAAATTGCAGCCGAGTTTGAAAAAATTTTAAGCCGATATCCAGAATCAAGGCCGCTTGACCAAGAAGGTCTAAGAGAATATACTAAAAATATAATCAAGCAAGAGAAAATATTCCGACTGCTTGAAAACCTAACGCAAGATGTATGAATTTAGCCCCAATGGTTATTGAAAGAAGTCAATATGGAGAGCGTGCCTATGACATTTACTCGCGGCTTTTGAAAGAAAGAATTATTTTTTTGGGAGGGCCTATTGTTGACCCAGTAGCCAACTCGGTCATTGCCCAGCTCCTTTTTCTGGCATCGCAAGACCCCAAAAAAGACATACAACTATATATTAATTCGCCAGGAGGCGTTTTAACTTCTGCTTTGGCAATTTACGACACAATGCAGTATGTCAAATGCCCTGTTTCAACTGTCTCCATAGGCCTTGCTGCTTCAGGAGCAGCTGTTTTGCTGGCTGCTGGCGAAAAAGGAAAAAGATTTGCCCTGCCCAATTCAGAAATTTTGCTCCACCAGGTGGCTGTCTCAGGCGTTGCTGGCCAGGCAGTGGAAATTGAGATAGCGGCAAAACAAATAGTTAAATTAAAAGACAGGGTGAACAAAATCTTGGCCCAGCACACCTCCCAGCCCTTGGACAGGATTGAAAAAGACACTGACAGGGACTTTTATTTGTCCTCGCACGAAGCCAAAGAATACGGAATTATTGATGAGGTCATAAAAACCAAAAAATAAAGGGCTGTGGATAACTCACCTTGATAACCAAGCGAAACAGGTGGTATCCTAAATAAGAAGGCAGTGGAAAATTTTAATAAAAAATTAATATTGATATTAATTCTCCTGGTTTTGGCGACAGGACTTGGCTTAATTGTCTACACGGGGCAAAAAGCCGCAGCTTACAAGAAAATTCTTTCAGACAAAGAAGCGCTGCTGATTATTGATTACGGCCAGGGAAAAGAAAGGTGGTTTAAAGGCGAGGTTAGAGAAGGCATGACCGTACGCGACGTTTTGCAAACCTCTTCTTTGGTCGGCAATTTTAGTTTTGCGGCTAACGCCAATTTAGCCATGCTTGACGGTTTGGCCTCAAATCAAGAAAAGCAGTGGAAATGCTATCTCAACAACCAAGAGATTCAAGAAGAGCTTGACGCAAAAAAAATTTCGCCAAAAGATAAAATTTCTTGCCGCTACAAATAAAAAATGAGGCAAATAGATCCCG
>CAYJRW010000043.1:0-3539 GCA_964372865.1 uncultured Candidatus Saccharibacteria bacterium
TAATAGAGTAAACAAGTGTCCTTTTGACAACAACTTCGATGTCCATTAAACGGTGGGCTACGATTGCGTATGCAATAGCGACTGGATAAAGTGCAAAGAATAACAAGCCAATGGGCGGGATAGAGATATTAAATGTTAAAAGGAAAGCCGAACTGCCACCAACAAAACCCATCAAAGCACCGACTATAATATACTTGATCTGAGCAGCCTTTCGACCAGAACATTCTCTAAACGCCCTAAATAAGACCCAAAAGGAATATAGAACAACTGATGAAAAATAAAGTGCAAACACATAGTATCCGATACCAGGTTGTGGATAATAATTGAAAATATACTTTGGAACCATATCATTTATAAAATATGGTGTCGCGTTCAAAACCACTAAAAAAATACTAATAATATAACATAGTATTAATTCTTTTTTCTTGACACTATCAACTCCCAAAAAAGCAAACACAAAATTCAGCCAAAAAGCAGGTATAAAAATTGCGCCGTTGTCCATCACCCAGCGCCAGAATAACGCTGTATTTTTAGTTGACGCACCGATGAGGAAAAAATAACCAAAACTCCACACGCTTGCACTCACAGAAAGACACAGCCAAGTTATATTTATTCTGCTATGTCTGCCCCTAAAATATACAAACACGCCTATCAGGAAAATATTACAACTTGCAAGGACAGAGCTTAAAGAGTAATAATTCACAGTCCTATGCCTCTTCTATTTCCTTTGGGAGATTCAATACTTCTACAGCGTCTAGATAGTATGAAACTTCGAGTGAGTTTGTATTGATTTGCAGATCTTTCAGTATATTGACAATATTGTGTTCGCCCAGCTCTAATAGACATGTGTCTTTATCTCTTGAGCGTCCTACTAAGGCATCTGTGTTTATCAATACTGTAAATAATTTTCCGTCATTTTTAAAATATGTTTTATAATTTTTTTTCTCCTTTTTCTCCTTCATTCGTTTATTTATCCTCAGTGATAAGATCTTCTCTTTACCTTCAAAAGCCAAGGCCTGAAAAGATCCTTTTTCATACGTAAAAAGAATTTCAATATTTCTGTCATAATGAGGATAGCCAAAAACGGCCGATTCTTCTCTAGATATGTCGGTATCACTTGCAATCATAAATACAAAAAAACCAAAGTTTTTGAAAATTCTGTTAAACATAAAGGGGATACCTGGAAGAGAGATCGATGGATTGTGTAATACAGGAATAGATAAAACTATTTCTTTATATGGACCAACGGGAGTAAAGAAATTATTAAAAACTGTAAGGCAAACTACACTTTTTCCAAATTTAAACTCGGCTGGTTTAAGAAGACGATGGCCGATTAACTGTTCAGCTTGTTTTGTGGAAATAGGAAAAGCGCCCATTATCACACTCCCCTTATATGACGTTGGGATGTTTAGGACCACATTTCCTATTTTGACCTGTTTTTCCACGCTTAAATTGTCAAAGACGTCACTCATTTTTCAAACAATAATCCCAAGTTGCTTTCCAATTTTTTTACTTATCTCTAAAAATCGATCTATATCCTCGTTCGAATGCTGTGCACTACAGCTAATTCTGAGAAGGGACCGATTGTTCGGTACAGCGGGCGGGATCATTACTCCAACGTAAATATTTGCTTCAAAGAGACGTGTCCAAAATTGCATAGCGATATTCTCGTTGCCTACTATAATTGGGATAATTTGTGATTGTCCTCTACCTACATCGAAACCGATGTTTTTTAATTCTTTTCTCAGTCGTTCAGCATTTCTTAATAACGTCGTTCTTCTTTCCGGCTCCTTTTTAATTATTTCAAGGGCTTTCAAAATAGAGGAGGCGTTGGCAGGTTCCATGCTTGTACTGAAAAGTAAACTTCGTGCATGGTGCTTGACATAATCTATTACCTCTGAAGTACCTGCCACAAAACCACCTAAGGCACCAAAGGATTTGCTGAAAGTACCGACTATTAAGTCCACGTCTTTTTCTACAAAAAAATACTCTGAAATACCACGACCCTCTTTCCCAAAAATTCCGATTGCGTGTGCTTCATCTACCAATATTTTTGCCTCATGCTCCTTACAAATTTTGACAATATCTGGCAAGGAAACCATGTCTCCTTCCATACTATATATTCCATCTACAACCACTAAAATACCTTTTCTGGAAATTGATTCAAGTGTTTGTTTAAAATCATTTACGTCGTTGTGCCTAAACTTTTTCGTCTCGCCGAAGGAAAGTCGACATCCATCGATTAAGCTGGCGTGAGCATCAGCGTCAAAAATTACTGCGTCATTTCGACCAACCAAAGATGAGATCGTTCCTACATTTGTTTGATAACCAGTTGTAAATATAATAGCTTTTTCCCGCTTTAAAAATTTTGCTATCTCGTTTTCTAACTCGGCATGGTAATTTGTGGTGCCGCTTATTAGGCTCGCACCCCCACTTCCAATGCCATATTTTTTTGAAGTTCTGACCATGGCTCTTATAACTCGTTTATCATTTGAAAGCCCTAAATAATTGTTTGAGCCAAACATTAATACTTCTTTCTTTCCATACTTAACTTTTCTTCCAGTCCCAGAATGAAAAATTCTAAAATATGGGTAAATATTTCTTGAAATTGCATTCTTAACACGCTTATAGTCTTTGCATTTCGAGAATAGGTCTCTTACTTGATCTCCCTGAGCTAAATTTTTTTTATTTCTCTCTTCAAGGCTTTTATCTTGACAATAATTTAAGAATTTATTAATTCTGTTTAGATCAAGCCGGTTATTTTCCAAAAATTTGACCCCACATCGAAAACTCCCATTTTTTCCACCCGCACTTTTCCACACAACCTGAGAATTAACCCTTGTAGATAATTGTAGTTCTGGTGGTTTGATAAAGATAGTCACAACTCTTTCTTCGATTAAATAAGGAACGCTTTTAAATTCAACACAGGCGCCACCCAAACTTACATTTATCATCTTTCCCCTGATACTATTGCCCTCCATTTCGCTTAACTCTATAGGAAAATCAACTTCTGTTCTTTCGGAATGTCTGTTTTCCATCTCAATTGACTCCTTATTTATTATTTTGTATCTTCACCAAGTCAACATGAATATTTCTAATCGAAGCATTATGAGCTATAAGGTTTAAAGTTTGATCCAATGTTCTGTTAATATCAATTCTTTCAAATTTTAAAGGTTTTGGTTTAGAGAAATCTAGAAGGTTTTTAACCAACTCTTCTATATGAGATATTTCAGCACAAACAACTTTTTGAAGTTTCTCAACAAAACCTTTATCATTTTTCTTTTCAGGAAGATATGACAAAAAAGTTTTGATAGAAGTAAGAGGATTTTTGATCTCGTGGGCAATACCTGCAGCAAGAGCACCAGCGATACGAAGTTGGTCAGTGCGGCGGATTTCCTCTCTTAGTTTTTGCTTCTCTTCTACAAGCGTTTCAAGTGTTCCCTCAAAAAAATGCAGGTCTACAAATTGTTGAATCCGATTCTTGAGAGGCTGAAAGAGAACAGCTATTGTTAAAAGTGAAAAAATTGTTACAGGAGGAG
>CAYJRW010000044.1:0-3407 GCA_964372865.1 uncultured Candidatus Saccharibacteria bacterium
AAACGAAATTGCCTGGATGGGAACAGCCACATCTTCAAGCGACGAATGGATTGAATTGCACAATACAACCAAAAGCGAAATTAATTTGGCCGGCTGGAATCTTGTTTCTACTACTGATAACTCGCCAAATATTACTTTGAGTAAAACTATTTCTCCCTTAGGGTTTTATCTTTTAGAGAGAACTGATGATACCACAATTAGCGATATTGAAGCTGACCAAACTTACACGGGCGCCTTAAAAAATAATCCAGATTGCGAGATTCTAGCGCTTTATGACCAAAATAATAACGAGATTGATAAAACTGTTTGTCGTGAAGAAGGTGATAAACGTTATTGGCCAGTCGGTAAAGCCAGCCCAGATTATATTTCAATGGAGAGAATTAACCCCCGCGTTTCGGGAGAAGATTCGGCAAATTGGGCTGACAATAACCAGATAATTAAAAATGGATTAGACGCCGCCGGTAATCCAATCAACGGTACGCCAAGAGCGCAAAACAGCGTTTATCAAACGTTGGCGCCAAATGCAATTTCTGGTTTAACTCTTGATTCTCAAAACAGCTACAGCAATAAAGTGAGCTTGACTTGGTCAACCAGCACTGACCCCGACACTTTATCCGAAGACCTTTATTATTTTATTTATTATTCCAAGACCGAAGCTGATTTAAACGCCACTTCAACTTCTAATGCCACAACCACAGTCGTAACCATTACTATTTCTGCCCTTGATTACAATTCCACTTATTATTTTGGCGTTAGAGCATATGACGGTCAGAATTATTCTTCTTTGTCTAATGTTGTTTCTTATAAAACAGCTACTTTGGGCGTTATTGCAGGCGGCTTTTCGTCTGATTTAAGCATTGATAACAACGGCAGGAAAATTGCCAGGGTTTCCAACGGCGATTTATACGTTGTTTATTCCAGAGATGATAAAATATTTTTAGCCGTTTCAAGCGACAGCGGGATTAACTGGAACGAAAATCCCGTCACTCCGGACGAAGCATCGGAACAAATTAACCCCGCAATCGCTCTTGACTCCCAAGATAACCTTCATATCGTCTGGCAGGGAAAAGTTAGCACAAGCACGGTTTATGAAACTCGCTACACAAAATACAATGGGAGTTCCTTTTCAGCTATTGAAGATTTTACTGCCGATTCAACTAAAAACCAGGAAATTCCCGCCGTCGCGGCTGACTCTCAAAACAAAATTCACCTGGCTTGGGTGGGTAGAGGTTCGGTCGCAAGCGGTACTGGCGATAGCCTTTATTACGTCAATGACTCAAGCGGCAGTTGGGGGAGCATTGAAACTATAAAAGCTGGAGAGTTCCATTCTACTTTTGGTAAGTCATTACTGACTCAATTTTCTCTAACCCAGGATAATGAAGACGTTCTCCATTTTGTTTGGTTTGAAAACGTTCCTCTTGCTCCTAAAAACCGGCTCCGCTACCGAAAAGTAGATACAGCACTAAATCCCGGAGATTGGAGTGCTTTGGAAGAGTTAGCCACCGTTGATATAACTAATTACTCTTCAATCTCCGTTGACTCTCAAGATAATTTGCATATCGTTTGGCATCAGCCTGCTCAGATAACCGGAGAATGGCACTCCATAATTAAATATCTCAAATGCGCTGAGCAGTGTAATGCTGATGAAATTGAAATGTTAAACGATGAAGAAAATTCTCAAAGCATTGCTTCTCCTTCTATCGCGGTAGATTCTAATGACAATCTTTATGTTGTTTGGAAAAGGTGGACCTCAAAACAGCTGTCTCAGGGTGAACATAAAGACAATTCTTGGCAGGCAGTCAAAGAATTGATTTCATCTTTTGCAAGTCAGGGTTTTCCAAATCTCCTCTACCAAATAAATCAGCCGAAAACCGGCTACGCTTTTGTTTTTTATGAAGGCACAGAGCTGAAATTTTACGGAAGCAATGACCTAATCTGGGAGTAGGACAAGTGTGGGTATTGACTACTTCTTTTGCCTTCTATAAACTTAATTAAATGGCCTTTGAGCGGATGTCCTACGCCCAAAGGAGATTTTTTTGCTTTCTAAAAAACTTATGAAACTAATCGCTTTTCCTATTTCAAGAGAAAAACTTAATAGAAGAAATATAGCGAGTGCAGTAGCAGTTGTCCTACTTTTGGCAGTAGTTGCGGGCTATGTCTTTTTGCAAAGAACGGATAGGTTGCCTGAGTTTAATTTTGGGTCTTATCTCCAAAGGTTGGCGGCTGGAGTGGTTCAGGTTACCGAGAGAGGTGCTCAGCCAAAAGAGCAACTGGCCCAAGAAGAGCTGGAGATAACTCTTCCCGGGTCTGCAGGCGGTGCATACGAACAAACTGCTGAAGCAGGCGAAGGCATTACCCACCTTGCTAGGCAAGCCGCAAAAGAATACTTGGCTAAGACAGGCGAGGGCAGGGATTTAACTGCAGAGCACAAGGTTTACATTGAAGATTATCTGACAAAGAAAACAGGCGACAGATGGCTTAATTTTGGCGAAAAGGTGTCTTTTTCACAAGACCTGATTAAAGAGGCAGTTGAGAACTCCTGGCAGCTGACCGATGACCAGCTGGAAAATTTAATGCAGTATTCCGCACAAGTACCCTCTATTTAACCTAGTTAGATAGGACAAACCATAGGACACTAAGTGTCCTATCTTAGCGTGATAATTAATTTAGATGCAAAAACAAGGACTTATAGACCTTACCAAAATTGTTTATCGCCTGACTTTGCTTTTCCCCAAAAAAGAACCTCTGCGGTACAAGATGCGAGAAGCGGCAGATGATATTTTGGCCAGTTATTTAACGCAAAAAGACACAGGTAAGAACCTGGAGGTTATGGATAGTTTTTTTGAGGTGGCAAAAGAGCAAAATTGGGTTAAGAAAGATGAGCTCTTGGAAATTCAAAAAGAATATGCTAAACTGGGACAATCCAGTACTCAAAATCCCTGGATTCAAACACAAACAATAGAACAGCGTCCCGAGGTCAGACCTCCGGATGCTAAGACAATGCCGGATAGACAAGAAAGGATTTTGACTTTCTTGCGGGAACAAGGCCGGGCTCAGGTTTGGCAGCTAAAGGAAATTCTGCCTGAAGTGACAAAAAGAACATTAAGGAGGGATTTTGAAGCCCTGTTAAGGCAGGGTTTGATTGAGAGAATAGGCGAGAGAAACAGCACTTTTTACCAGATCAAGACAGCGTAAAGAAAAATGCGTAAAAAACAAGAAGAATTCGGCAAAATTTACGACGATTATATAGAAAAAATATATCGTTTTATATTTTTGAAAGTCAGCTCCCAGGAAATTGCCCAGGATTTGGCTTCTGAAACATTTTTGCGGACATGGAAAAAATTTAAAGAGGGCGGTTCAAATCCCATTGAAAATCCACGCGCTTTTTTGTATCAAACAGCGCGCAA
>CAYJRW010000045.1:0-3350 GCA_964372865.1 uncultured Candidatus Saccharibacteria bacterium
ACTCCCATTTCGTCAACTTTTCTGTCAATCTTGACATCGTCAGGATGGTCAACCAAGGCCTTTATCAAGTACTCAAGGAATTCCTTGTCGGATGATTCTTTTGCCATAGTTGTCCTAGTCCAGTAATTTCTAGTCATTAATTACTTACAGTAGCTGCGACCTTTCCCCGTATATCATCTTCCAGTCGCCTTTGGCGATTTTGCATTCTTTTCAAGAACGCACTGGAAGTTGTATTACGGGGTTTGGCTATTCCGAGTCAATCTTTCGGAAAACCTGAAAAAGCTACTATTTTGGTAGTTTAATATATTTCAAGAATATGTCAAGCCCTCAAGCTGGGCGTAGCCGAGCGCAGAGTGGGAGATGAGACGAATCTCAGCGACCCCCAAAACCTTACTCCCTCACTTTCTTTTTCAAACCCTGCAGAATTTCAGCTGCCATGTCTTTTCCGCCCAAACCAAAAGCAATGGCAATAGGTACCACAATCACGGCAGTAATGCCGTAGACAATCGCATTGAACATTGTTTCAGTAAATTCGGGAACGATTAGGAGCTGACGCAAAATCGCCATAATGGCGAAAATCCAAATTGACCATTTGACAATAACTCCTGCTAATCTGCCATACCCCACTTTGACTGATTCAATCCCGGCTCTGATAACTTTCTCGGCAATATCAGCAATGATAACCGCCACCACAAAAATCAGAGCGGCAACAATCACATTTGGCAAGTAATTCAATACCTCGGTCAAAAATCCGGCAAAAGCTACCAATCCCAAAATTTCCACAGCCACTAATAAGAATACAATCGCCAAAGCCCATTTTACAATAGCACCGATAAATCCTGCAGCGTCAACTTTGAATTCTGCTTTTTCCAAGGCCTCTTTCCAAACACCTTTTTCAAAAATCTGGTTGAACTTTAAACGTTTCAAGATTTCTGCCACCAACCTGCCAATACCTGATGCAATCAGCCAGCCAACCAGAAGAACGAGCACGGCAATAATGAGTCTTGGCACAAATGCCAAAAATCCCTGCCAAAGGTCAAGAAGAGCTTGGAAAGTTATTGCGGCTAAATCAGAATGTATCATTTTATTGTTTCGTTAACTTGGAAACTTAAATTTTCGATTCGACCTTTGTAAATTAATATATTATATCAAAGCAAAAGAAAAGTGTCTTGTGGATAAGTCAATACCCTGTAAATCTTTCGGTATGGATTTTATCAACGAGGACCCCAAAATTTAAGAGTATGCCTTTGGAATACTCAACCATCGCCGGTGGCCCTGCTACATACCACTCTGTGGTGAGAACATCTTTCACATTTTTCCGTATAAAATTTTTGTCAACTCGGCCGAATTTATTTTTGTTTGTAAAATGGGGGTTGCGCGAGGCCATATCCCCAATTTCTTTGAAGTAAGCTGCGCTCTTTTTGTTCCTGTTGGCGTATAAAAGCAGGATTGGCAGAGAAAGCTCTTTTTCTGTCGCAAAACGGCTCATGCTCAAAAAGGGCGTAATGCCAACTCCACCTGCTATAAAAACAACATCTGGGAATTCGTCTTCAGGAAGAGTGAAGTCGCCTCCAAATGGCCCCCTAATAATAATCTCATGTCCCAAGGGCGCTTCCATAAGCGTGCGCTTAAAACCAGAACCAGAATCGCGAAAAGCTATAGTGATTCTGTTTTTGTCATTTGGCGAGGAAGCAATGGAAAATAATCTAGAGACTCCTCTTTGGTCAGGATATAGCAAACGGGGAATAATTACCTGGGCATACTGACCGGCTTCAAATTTATAATCTCCTGGCCTCTTAAAAGACACCTCAGCTGTTTTTTCTGCAACGACTCTTTGCTCAAGAATGCTGCTATTTGCTTTTAAGTCCATAAGGTAAAGTGCTGGCTGCCAGCGCCAAAGCCCCTGCCAGCAAGCCAACATCACGAATGGTAATCGGGTTAATTCCTGACACCGTCAAAACGACAATTAAGTGAAGCGCGGCTAGGATTGATGCCCAAAAAGTTAAATAATCTACCAGCAACAAAAATCCTACTAAAATGTCAAAAATGGCTGTGGCAATCATCGCTTCTTTAACAGGTATTGTCAGGAGTTTTGCTGCCCAAGGTTGCAAATATCCGCCCCAGGCCTCTGGATTCTGAAAAATCAAAACGCCTATCCACAAAAAAGTTATGGCCAAACCGACTCTTAAAATATGAAATGAAGATGACTTCATAGATAACTTTTTATTTCAAATGCGAGCAAAATAATTCCCATGCCAAAAATGGTCAAAGCCGATAGCACACACCAAAAACACCAGGCGCGAATAACTCTCCATTGGAGATATGTCAAAATAACAGAAATAACTGCGGCTGCCGCAATAGAAATATTGGTGAATATTTCCCACCAAAGGATTGGTTCCAAACCAATCACTATAAAAGCAGTAACGGCGGAAATAAAAATATAAAACAGCAGTCCCCAGGTGTCGTTGTGGAAAAGAATGACCTTGCTGTATTTGCTTCCCAGAACCTTGGCGCACTCTTTGCCGATAAAACACACTGCCTCTTCCTTCCTTTTTCTTTTTTTAATCAAATAGCTGGTCTCAGCAATGCCAATGCAAGCCAAAGTGAACAAAAGCGCATACAGAGTCATTATTTTAATTTAGCACATTATTCTGGGCAATACCAAGCAGTTTGCCTTCTATGCTTGTTATTGGCACCGAATAGAAATTTTCACTCCCTGTGGCATGACACAATGTGGACGATGCAAGATATCCACCTCTTTCTTTTGCGAAAACTCTCTTTACTAAAAACCTGCTTTGATTTTTTTTATCGCGAAAAATAACAAAATCGCCCTTCTTAGGCGTAATAAGTGATGTTGCAAAATATCTTCTGCCTGGCTTCAAATAAGGCCAACAGCTTAAACCTTCCACTTTAACTAAAAAAAATAGTCGCTTAAGATTCATAAATGAATCAATAGAGTTTGTCGGTGAGAGTTTTGTAGGCCTCAAAGCGTTCAGGTGTGCCTTTAACTTTGTAAAAAATCTTGGCTATCTCATCCACCTGCTCAACTAACTGCTGAGCCAGCTCAGGATTCACTTCCTGCTTATTTTTGGAACAGAGTTTTGTGGCCTTCCAGAATGTTTCATGCAAATTCGGAAACTTTTCCAAGTGCTCTGGCTTGAAAAAGTCAGTCCATAAAATCAGGAGTTCTTTTTTGCATAACTGGGCGTGCTCTTCTTTCACCTGCGTCATTCTTACAAAAGTATTCCTGGTATTTAACGTTGGGGGGTTATCTTTGGGCAAGGCATCAATTTGTTCTGCCATTCTGCGAACCGTCATTGCGGCAATCTTTGCGGGTGTTGGCTCATAAA
>CAYJRW010000046.1:0-3254 GCA_964372865.1 uncultured Candidatus Saccharibacteria bacterium
TTAGACGACCCCGCAAAACTACTTACTTTATCTTATTTTTCCTATAAATTCAAGCTTTCAACAACTGCCAATTCCAGGGGCAGTTGAGGTATGGGCGAGTATTTCATTTGGTTTTGGGCTTGCAAAAATATTTTTAATATCCTTTGCAGTTCTCCTTCGCTAAAACCAACGTCTGACTCTCTGGTTATGCGTAAAACCAGAATGTCCCTTAAATAATTAATCAGGGCTTTGGCAAAAACTTCCAAATCAGTGCCTTTTTCATAAATTTCGTTCAAATAATTTACCGCGGCCTTGGCGTCTTTGTTTTTCAAGTGCTCAACGAATTGACTGACAACTTGAGTTTCAACAAGGCCTAAAAGCTCTTTTACCTCTTTGGTAGTAATTTCTTTGTCTTTTTCTCCGGCGCAAAAAGTTATTGCCTGGTCTAACATGCCTATGGCGTCTCTTGAGGAACCCTGCGCGCTTGAAACGATTAACTCTAAGGCCGCTTTTTCAACTCTTACTCCTTCTTTTTGGGAAATTAGTTCCAATTGTTTTATGATTTCTTGGGTGGTCAATTTTCTGAAATCAAATCTTTGGCACCTTGAAATGATTGTTGGAATCATTTTGTGAATTTCTGTTGTGGCCAAAACAAAAATAGCGTGGGAAGGCGGCTCTTCCAATGTTTTCAAAAGGGCGTTGGCGGCTTCCTTGGTCAGCTGGTGCGCCTCATCAATTATAAAAACCCTATATTTTGATTTTGTGGGAACGAATTTAATGCCCTCGCGTAACTCTCTTATTTCATCAATGCCCCGGTTGGAAGCCGCGTCAATTTCAATCAAGTCAATGGCGTTGCCCTGACTTATTTCCAAACAAGATGAACATTTATTGCAGGGTTCAAATTTGTTATCATCTTTATTCTGACAATTTACTGCTTTTGCCAAAAGTCGGGCTAAGCTGGTTTTGCCGGAGCCGCGAGGGCCAGAAAATAAATAAGCATGGGAAAGCATTCCCTCTGAAGAAACCGCATTGGTCAATGTCTGAACAACGTGTTCCTGGCCGATAACTTCAGAGAATGCTTGGGGCCTGTATTTGCGGTATAAGACCACTGTCATACTATTTTTTAAACACTACGAATTTTGAGCCAATAAAGTTCCACGCTACAGCCACAAAAACAGCCATAAAAGCTCCGACGTTTGCCCATAACTGCTCAGATATGCCAAACTGGGGACTAATAACATTTACCACAAAAGCCGCCATACCAACGTTTATCAAAAGACCAATGCCAACTATTGCTAAAAATTTAATATATTCTTGCCCCGTAAACACTCCGTTTCTGCTTTGAAAAGTCCAGTGCTTGTTCCAAAAATAACTGTTGGTGGCAGCCGCCAAAAAAGACGCTCCTTTGAACAGCGCGAAAAACACTCCTGAGTAAATTCCCGACACCCACATCAAAAGATTCAAAATTCCCAAATCAACGAAAGTGTTAGAAGCTCCGACCAAAACAAATTTTGCGAGCTGATAAACCGCTAAAAATCTTTTTCCGACAAGGGACGAGATGAACAAACCAAAAACGGCCAAAGGAGGAAAAACAATCAAAACCAGCCAGCTCCGGGGAATTTGTATTTGAAGCCCCTTTAAGGCGACGAAGAAAAAAACGCCGATTAAAAACCCGATTATTAAGCCGATGATAACGTCTATTTTTTTCATTTCTTATTTTTGTATAACCAATAGATAATTCCCGAAGCCAGCAAAATGCCCGTCAATGCCTGCCAGCCAAAATTTCTCTCAAGGGCAATTCCGGCTTCGGTAAGAAATAAAACAATGAGGCCCGCCGCCATAATTCCCGCCCCTATTAGAGGAAAGGCTTTTTTAAAAGGTATGTCAAAAACAAAAGCGATGAACGAAGCCGTCCAGCCGCCGGTAATCGGTAAAGGAATCGCCACAAAAATCGGCAGAAAGTAGGGGCCGTATTTTCGCACCCCGTCCCCATGATTTTTCTTTGTTTGGGAAAAAAGCCGGGAGAAAAAACGGTTGAAAAAATAAATTTTTCCGGAACTCCATCTGGGAACAAAGTTCAAAAAAACGAGAATCAAAAAGACGGCAAACAAGTTGCCTGAAACAGCGAGAAAATAGACGGCGGCCGGACTCATTTTATAAAGGGTGATTCCAATGGGTATGGCAGCTCTCACCTCGCCAACGGGCGTCATTGCCCACAAAAAAACTTTCAAGCTTTCGGCAAACTCCATATTTTGGTATTCTATCAAAAATTTCCAAAAGAGTCAAAATATGATAAAATAAATTAACATGCTTCTGAAACTCTACAATACCCTCTCTGGCAAAAAAGAGGTTTTAAGGCCGAGAGGCGGTAAAAAAATAAACCTCTTCGTTTGCGGCATAACGCCGTATGGCTTTTCTCACGTCGGTCATGCCAGAACTTATATTATTTTTGACGTAATTGTAAAGTATCTCAGGCAAAAAAGACACAATGTTTTTTATTTGCAAAACATCACCGATGTTGACGACAAAATAATAGTGCGTGCCCGCGAAAGAAAAATTTCTTGGTTAAAATTATCTCGCGGTTTTGAAAAAGAATACCTCAAAGACATAAAGTGGCTTGATATAAACAGCGTCAGCAAATACGCCAGAGCAACTGCTCATATTAAGGAAATTATAAGCCAGGTTGAACGGCTTTTAAAAAAGGGTTACGCCTATCAAATTAAGGACGGAATTTATTATAATATCAAGAAATTTAAAGATTATGGCAGGTTGTCAAAAAGAACAGCTTTGCAGGCCCAAGACGCTGTTTCCAGGATTGACGAGGCAAAAGGCAAAAAAAGCAAAGGCGACTTTTGTTTGTGGAAATTTTCTAAAACAGGAGGACCGAAGTGGAAGTCGCCATGGGGAGCTGGCCGCCCCGGCTGGCACATTGAAGATACGGCTATCACGGAAAAATATTTTGGGGCGCAATACGACATTCACGGAGGAGCCAGGGACTTAATTTTCCCCCACCATGAGGCAGAAATTGCCCAAATGGAAGCCATCTCCGGTAAAAAACCTTTGGCAAAATACTGGCTTCATACAGGATTTTTGACGGTCAAAGGCAAAAAAATGTCAAAATCTCTGGGAAATTTTATAACCATAAAAGATTTTTTGAAAAATAATTCAGCCCGTATCTTGCGACTTTTTGTTATCAAAACACACTATCGCTCCCCAATTGATTACTCCGAAAAATTAATTTTACAAACAAAAAAAGAACTTGAAAGAATTGATGA
>CAYJRW010000047.1:0-2977 GCA_964372865.1 uncultured Candidatus Saccharibacteria bacterium
TCTGGCAAAACCACTTTATCTTTTTTCTGCAAAACATAAACAACCACTTCGTCCAATAAATCCATTGCTTTGTCAGGAAAAGGGATTGAGGGAAGATATTTTGCAGACAAGGTTATAATATTGCGAAGCGCTGGATAAGAAATAAATAATTTTTTGTGCTTATATTCCAGAGTTAAAGCCAGCATCTCAAGCAAAATCAGGGTTTCATCTTCAGAAATCTCAGACACATCAACTTTTTCAAAAAGATTCAGTATTGAAGCATTTTGCTCAATGTTTTTGTGAAGGCCTTCAAAAGTGGTTATGGCAACAATCTGAAACTGGGGCAAATATAAATAATTTGATATCGCGCCCGAAATGTCTATTGCTCCCGGTCTCATTCCTACTCCGATAAAATTGTGGAACTCGTCAATAACCAATATAATGTTCCCTGCCGAGATCGCCTCTTTAAAAATAATGTCCAAAACAACTTCCACTTCCTCGGCTGACTGGGTCTTGGCCAACAATGTTGCCAAATCCAGCTGAACGACTCTTTTATAGTTCAACTCCGGCAAACTTTCGCCCAAAGCGCACCTTGCAGACAATGCCTGAACCATACTTTTTCTGCCAGACCCCGGCTCCCCCACTATCAAAACGTTGTTGATTTCTGCTCTGGATAAAATCCTTTCCATTTGGCTAATCTCTTTTTGGTGGCCGATTACTTCAGGAAAACCCATCCTCCTCACTTTTTCTATTAAATCAACAGAAAACCTGTCCAAAGTAACGGTGTAGCCGGCAGTCCAAGTTTTAGCCAAACTCCCCATTTTTATCAAATTTTCCCATTCCCAGAATTTTTTTCTTTCTTCAATTTTTTTCTCAAGCGATTCCTGCCATTTCACTAAATTTTCAATGTCTTTTGCTTTTAAGTCGTTCTCAATTAAAATTCTCTTAAAGGTTGGGTCATTCTTTGCCAAATCAATTAAACGCTCTTTTCCCCTGATATTCTGAAAGGGGGTTCCGGCCAAGTTCAAAAGAGCCCTTGATAAAACAAAGCTAAGGTCGCCTGCTTTTCCGGCCCTTTTAATTTTTGAGTTGAAAAACGCTTTTGAATAAAGAAATAGCAAAATAATATTCACAGAAAGGATAATTGCTCCAAAAACCCTGCTTAAAGGCATTACCCATAAAGCAAACAGAAATCCAAGAATTAAAAGCAAAGGCAAAAGCAGCCAACTGAGAAAAATTAGTGGGCCGAGGAAAATAATAAAAATTTCAACCAAAAGGCCAAAGCAAATAAAAAAGACCCGCAACAAAGCCCCAATTCCCCGCGACATCATATTAAAAACAAAGGTCTCAAAATATCGCCAGGGCTCAAATCTTCCCTGCCAAGACATTCTGTATCTGTGCCAGGGATAAAAAAGGGTTTTTATAAGTATGGGTATGGAAAAGTATTCTAAATTAAATTTCAAAAAATTTCGCCAGCCCCTCAAAATATTTTTGGGCGCCTCAAAAAACTGCCACGAAATCCAAAGAGAAACAATGTTGTATCTTAGAAAACGGAGAAGCATTAATTTATTATACACCGCCTCTTGCAAAAATGGAAAGGGAGCGCGAAGCGCTCCCTTTGAAACAGTTGTTCCTCCCACGTATCAGCTGAGTGCTCTGCTGATTGTGGTGTGTCCCGCGTGTTAGCGGGAGCCAGCCCGGAACTTAGCTGTCAGAACTGTTTTTGCTTCAATTCTTCCGAAGCCGGAGCGCTGCGAACTCGTCGCGTGTCAGCTCTGTGAAGTCGATCTCGAAGGGATCACCATGCTCAGCGCCTTCGTAGAATGCCTTCACCAATAGCTTCCGCTTGTCGACCTTGACATCGACAACCCTCGCGCTACGCGCAGGAAGCGGATACGGACCAAACCTCGGCCAGTAGTAGCTCTCAATGACATCGCCCTTGGCGATCAGAGAAATCTTCTCTGGCGTGAGCCTGGCCTGGCCGATCGCCTGCCGCGTCTGCTCCAGGTTGTGACGAAGGGCGATGTTCGTGTAAAAAACGATGGATTCCTGAATCTGGGACGATGTCATCCCAAAGATTTCCCAGCGGTGGATGGCGCCACTCTCCACCATATGGTCAATGATGGCTTCGGTGACATCCGGGAACCCCTTACTCAGCGCTCCCTTCTCCACAGCCTCCTGGAGTGTCTTGGACTTAGCTGCCCCTTTCGCCATCCACCAGTTGGTGAGCCGCGGGTCAGAAACCACATGGTGCGGCATGAAGTAACGCTCGATAACCTTGCCGTATTGCTTGCGGTCGAGCTCGGGGAGGCCTGACCGGAAGTAAACGCGGCCCTCGCGCTTTGAAACGCGCGGGTTATACAGCAGACGGCCGTCGTAAGCGACACCATCCAAGTGCGTCTTTCCAGCGTCGTCGTAAAGACCGCTGGCGTTCCAGTACCTGACCCAGAAGTGGCGTAACTCCCCGAAATCAGGCGCGGTATAGGCGCCAGTAGTGAGATTGACGCCAAACTGTATGTCAGCCCCGTACTCCGGGTACTGGGCCGATGCCGGCACAATAGCCGGCACGAGCAACAGCAGAACCGCGATGAACAGACTGAAACGCCTCATGGCGTTCCTCCTTCTGCCCAACCTCCCCTTTCGGGTTGAGGAAATCCTTGCGGATTTTCCGGGCTTGCCGAGTTTCGGCGCGCAATCCTTCAATAAGTTCAGGATAAATCCAGAAATTTGAAGAACTCTGCGCCAAAACTCGGCATATATACTTTATAAAGAGCTAATTGGCAATTGAGCCGAGGCGGAAAGCCCTGCACCTATAAAAGATGGACGTGCTTGCCGCCTCGACCCTTGCGGGTCGAGCGCGCTCATTTTTTTGTCGGGGCTTCACCACTCAACGTCTGTATTATACACTCTTTTTTCCTTTTGTCAATGGTTTATGCGAAAAACGTGGGCGCAGGGCAAAAAACTGCCCGGCGCCCAAGTAAATTATTTTTTAACCTCA
>CAYJRW010000048.1:0-2926 GCA_964372865.1 uncultured Candidatus Saccharibacteria bacterium
TATCCGCCAGATAAGTTTTGCCAATAGCAGTTGGCGCTTCTATTAAAAGCGGCTGGTGATGCTTGTATGTTCTTGCCATTGCTTCCAAAATCTCAAAGGACTCTTTCATCGGAATAATTTCTTTTTTGATTGCTTCAATGTCTTCTTGGCTGGCATCAGTTTCCAGTTTTGTTATCACCGGTCTATCTTCGTAAGGATTGCCGATATAAATGTATTTCTTTTTTTCTTGAGTTTCTGGGTCAGCTTCTTCCCCAAACACAATACCGCCAGAAATTTCTCCTTCAGGTCCTTTTTCTTTTATTTTTGCTTCAATTTCTTCTTCTCTCAATTCTTCTGGTGATTTGTAGCGAATTTTTTCAGGCATAAAATTATTTTACCCCGTGAGATAATTCTTCAGGGGTTATACTTAATGTCGGACCAAAAATCCGATAAAAATGGGGGTAAGAAATTTTGTTTTCAATAAAATCTCTTTCGGCAAAAACAATTAACCGAGATTTTTCCGGCATCTTCATTTCAAAGATGTCTTTCCCCTTATAGTCTATCAATTGCAAAGAGTTAAAATTTGCCAAATGCTTTAATTGATTTAGCAAAGGACTGCCAATGTCTTTTTTTATCTCCAGAAATACCCACTTGTCTTTTTTAAAAATATTAACGAGATTTTCAATCACATCTTCATCAACGCTTGATTTATCATAAGTTATTTTTTCAATGTCTGCCATTTTTTTTATTGCCCTTAAAATCTTGACAGAACTCATTTTGCTTTTTGGCTCTTTGACAATTAAGCCCAAATCAAAAGTTCGGCTCGGTTGTTTTTGAACCTTTTGAAGAAGACGGATGAATTTGTTTAATTTTCCCTGCTCCATAAATGTTTTTTGCTTATTGTTATTATAACTAATCCCATTAAAAATCGCAAGTGTTTTATTAACAGGACTAGTATTTTTCCGGATGCCTAATCATATCTTCCAAGAGGTCGGCAAATGCCTCGCTAAAATCTTTTTGACCTTCTTTTTTTTGTTGCTCTGTGGGCTTTACATTAGAAAGAGACAATTCCGCCGGATAATAACCTTCATCTTCTCCAAATTCAGTGCCAGGACCAAGCTTTATTCTCACCAATTTTACTTTCCCTCCTTTTATTATCTTTTCCAATTCTTGTTTTAAACTCTCAGAATTATTCGGCTTCCCATCAGTTAAGGTTATTAAGAAATTGTCTTTCCCTAAATTTTTTAATAATTCTTCATAAGCTTTTTGAGTGGCTTCTGTTGTTTCTGTCCCGCCGCCGCCCCAACTTTTCATTTGGGATAAATATTCTCTTGATTTTTTATCTAATTTCTCTTTCCATTCTTTAAAAATTTCTGATTCATCACTGAATCCCAGCACTTCATATTGAATGCCTAATTTCCACAACACTTCTGCCAAGGCCACTACGCCCTTAAATGTTTCCTTAATTTTTTCGCCTGCCATTGAACCGGAAAGATCCACTAAAACTGAAAAGCGATAATCAAGTTTATGAGGAATAGTTTTTCTCTCCCAAAGTTTTTCTAAATAGCGTGGGTCGGCTTCGGCTTGCATTGCTTTTTGTAAGTCAAGCCGAGAGCCAGTTGGATAGCCCTTTCTCCATTTTGGATGGCGCTCCGGCAAAAAGAATTTCTTGAGCCGATTGTAAAGAGAATTGATTATATCCGCCACTTCTTCATACGCCTTATCATATTCAGTCATTTTCTCGCGGCGCATTTGTTCTAATTTTTTCTCTAATCCCTTTTTTTCTTCTTCGGTTTTTGTTCTTTTTTCCGCGCTTTCCTTTTCGCGCTCTTCGCGCTCCCTATGTTCCTTATGACTTTCTGGTTTATCTTCATTAAGTTTTCCTTCCATCTCTTTATTTATCTTGTCTTCAAAATCTTCAAGCTGTTTTTCAGCTTTTTCTCGCAAATCTTTTTGTTTTTGAGAAGGAAGATTTTTAAAGAGTTTTTCAATTTCTTTTTTGGTCTTTTCAGAAAGTTTGTCTTCGGGATAAGGCATTCCGGCTTCGCCTGACTGCATTTGCTCTATAGCATCCTGAATTTGCTTTAGCTCCTGCTCCGCCTGTTTTTGCTTCATTTCCTCGCTTAATTTTTCCGCTTTCTTTTCTGTAATCTGTTTTTCCAAATCCTCTTTTTCCTTGCCGCTGGCGCTTTTGGCTTTTTCTTCCAAATCTTTAATTTCTTTTTCCAATTCTTCTTGTTTCTGTTTTGCTTCTTGGACTTGTTTCTGTTTTTCTTCAATTTCTTTGTTTAGTTGTTCAGCCGCCTCTTGCATTGCTTTGTCAATTTGCTCTTGCAATTCTTTTTTAGCGTCTTCAGGCAATCCATTAAAAGGGTCCAATTCCTTTTTTAGGCCGTCAATTTGTTCTTGCAGTTCTTTTTGTTTTTGGCTATCGCCTTGTTTTTGCGCTTCTTCCATTTCTTTCATTTTTTGCTTTAATTCTTTCTGTTTTTGCCTGAAATCATTCAGCATTTGTCTTTGCTCTTCAGTATGCAAATCCATTTCCACCAGTTTTTTTACTTCGGGCCAGATATAATTAGTGTTGTTTTCAAATCTTTTTTGGCCAGCGGCAATAATTTCCTTTCTCTCTCTGCCTGGCTTTTGAGGGTCAGGAATAATACTTATGCTTTCTCTTGCCAAGCCAATCGTTCTTTGAAGCGCTTTTTCAACTGCCGGATCGAGTTTTTGACTGAATCTTTTTTGGTGCCAATCGCGAATCACTTCTGAACCATATTGAGCGAATTTTGGCCAGTATCCCAGTTGAGCGGCAATTTTTTGGACTTCAGGAGTGCTCAAAACCGCATTTTCTCCTTTTAATTGTTCATCGTAAGTTTTAGCGACATACGATTCCAACCCCGGGAAACGTTTTCTCAGCCAGTCGTTGACTGCTGGATCTTCTATAACATTC
>CAYJRW010000049.1:0-2718 GCA_964372865.1 uncultured Candidatus Saccharibacteria bacterium
ATTCAATCACTATTCTCATTCCTTCTTTGTCTGACTCATCTCTGATGTCTTTTATACCTTCAATCTTTTTTTCTGAAACCAAATTGGCTAACTGCTCGATTAACGAGGACTTTTGCACCTGAAAAGGAATTTCAGAAATGATTATCTGATTCTTAATTTTCTCGCTATCAACGACTTCTGCTTTTCCCCTGGTTAAAATAGGCCCCTTGCCCTGTGAGTAGGCAGCAATAATTTCTTTTTGGTCAAAAATTACACCTGCTGTCGGGAAATCAGGGCCCTTGATAAATTGGAAAAGTTCTTCGGTATCAGCTTTGGGATGGTCAATTAAATGCAAGAGAGCGTCTGTCACCTCTGAAAGATTGTGTGGTGGAATGTTTGTTGCCATACCTACAGCAATTCCCAGAGAGCCATTCAGCAAAAGCTGAGGTAAAGGCGATGGTAAAACAGTTGGCTCCTGTCTCGTGCCATCGTAGTTATCAATAAAATCAACCGTGTCTTTCTCAATGTCTTTCAACATTTCCTCGCCGATTTTGGAAAGCTTGGCTTCGGTATATCTTTGCGCCGCCGGTGGATCTCCGTCAATTGAACCAAAATTGCCTTGACCCTGAATCAAAGGATACCTCAAAGAAAAATCCTGCGCCATTCTTGCCAAAGCATCGTAGACCGCTATATCGCCGTGAGGATGGTAGCGGCCAAGGCAACTGCCCACAACCGTTGCTGACTTTCTAAATTTAGCGCTGTGCGTCAAACCATCCTCATGCATTGTGTACAAAATCCGGCGGTGAACAGGTTTTAAGCCGTCTCTGACATCAGGCAAAGCGCGAGCTACAATGACTGACATGGCATAGTCAATGTATGACTCACGCATTTCCTCGGTAATTTCGCGTGGTTTAATTTGCCCGATGGCAGTATTTAATTGCTTGGAATTATTCGCCATATAGTTTTTTCAATTCCTCTGCTTCTTTGCCGCTCAATTCTTTTTCTAATTCTTTCAATTCCTCTTCTGAAATTTCGGGCAACTCTACAGCTGGCATTTCTATTACGGGGAATTCAGGAATATTGAACTGCTCTCTTAATCCTTCTCCTCTGAAACCTTCCAACTTTTGCCTCGCATTTTTCATCCATAAAATAAAAAGAAGTAAACCGAGAATGACCACTACTACCCATAAAATTGCCTTTCTTTGCGACTCAGGCAGGCCCCTTAATTTTTCCAAAAAACCCATTATGGTTTCAAAACAATAATTTTTGCTTCTTCGTCCGAAATGTCTTTTTTCTTAATTGATAATTTTGGTTCAGCCGTAATTGATTTTACTCCTACTGCTTTCAAAAAATTATCAAGTCCTTGGAGCCGCACTTTTAATTTTGGCAGAGCGTAATGCATTGGTATGGTGATTTTGGGTTCGATCTGCGACATTATTTTAAGGGCTCCTTTGGCATCTATTGTGTAGACACCGCCAACCGGCATCATCAGAATATCTACATTGCCTATTTTTTCAAGCTGCTCAGAACTCAATTCAGATTGCCCCAAGTCACCCAAATGGCAAAGTCGCATTTCTTCAGAATCAATAGTATAAATGGTGTTGCTGCCTCTTTCTGCGCCTTGGCTTTCATCGTGCCACGAGTGAATCCCCTGTACAAAAACGCCTTTTATCTCATATTCACCAGGGCCTTCAATTATAAAAGGGTTGTCCAAAAGCGCTTTGACGTTGTTGTGGTCATAGTGGTTATGAGTAGCCAAAACAATGTCTGCCTCCAGTTTCGGGAGCTTTAATCCAATATCCTCCGAATAGGGGTCAATTACAACCCTAATCTGGCTGTTTTTTTGAGGTAAAGCCGTTATTTGGAAACAAGCCTGACCATGCCAAAAAATTTGCATCGTATTCATTTTACCATGTCTCTTGTAAAAAAACAATAAAAATGTTAAGCTAACTATTATGAAAGAATTGCTTGAACAGAATAATTTTCTGAAACCGTCGAAAACGGGCAACATCGTTGAAGGAAAAGTCATTGCCAAAGAGAGAGGCGCTGTTTTTTTGGATTTGGGGCCTCAAGGCACCGGCATAATTTACGGCAAAGAGTTTATTGAAGCCAGGGGAATTTTGAAAGACCTAAAAATCGGCGACAGCGTCTTTGCCAAAATTACAGACCTGAAAAACGAGGAGGGCTATATCGAATTGTCGGCAAACCAGGCAGGCAAAGAATTGACCTGGGATGACTTGTGCCAAAAAAAAGAAAAAGGAGAAATAGTTAAAGTTAAAATTTCTGGCGCCAACAAAGGGGGTTTATTGGCAGAGGTATCAGGCATATCCGCATTTTTGCCTGTTTCCCAGTTGTCGCAGGAAAATTATCCTAAAGTGGAAGGCGGCGACTCAACAAGGATTTTGCGAGAACTGCAAAAGTTCATCGGACGGGAACTTGAAGTGCAAATTTTTGATTTGGACCAAAAAAGCGGCAAATTGATTCTCTCTGAAAAATCAAAAGAGTCGGGAATAATTAAAGAGGCATTAAAAAATTATAAAATGGGCGATATTGTTGAAGGAGAAATTACAGGTATCGTGGAGTTTGGCGCATTCATAAAATTCGGCCAGGATAACTTAGAGGGCTTAGTTCACATCTCTGAACTTGACTGGAAAATTATCGAAGACCCTACGCAAGTTGTCAAACTTGGCCAAAAAATCAAGGCAAAAATAATCAATATTTCTGACGACAAAGTTTTTC
>CAYJRW010000050.1:0-2570 GCA_964372865.1 uncultured Candidatus Saccharibacteria bacterium
GGAAAAAAGTATCTTCCTTGGATACCAAAAGAAAAGCCATTCTTGACCCAGAATAGATAATCCCATACCGTTAAAACGAGAAAGTATATAAGAGAAGCTACAATCAAGAAAGAACCATGGATATCCTGCTTGTCAATTTTTCTATCTTTAACAAAGAAGAAAATCTTAATCATAAGACCCATTAAAGAAATTAGAACTAGCCTGTTGATAATCTGATAGTAGATCGGCGGCAATGTATAGGAAAGCCAGCGATAGACGCCCCAATACCAAGGCCAAACTTCAGAGAATGTATGGCGTAGAGTCCATACAAAATGTTGAGTAAACGTGGCCAGTGAGAGAGAGCCAAATTTCAAAAATCCCGCATCAAAAATTTCCGGCACTCTAAAATTCGTAAAAATCGGCATACTTATAAGCACGGTGTTAGAAAAATAAAAGAGGGCCAAAAAAGCAACTAGGGAGGCAAAAATCCACTTCAGATTTGAAAGCTTTTTAAAAGCTTGACACAAAATTGCCGCTAGTATGATAAAAACAGAAATTAAAAACTGCTGGCGGGTTAACACTCCAAGTAAAACTGTCAACGAAAGCAAAACGATAGTTCTTACATTAAAACCGACTTTGATTATTTTCAAACAAAGGAATAAAACTGCGGTAAATAAAAGATTTGTTAAAGAGTCTGGTAAGACCCCAGTTGATGCAAAGATAAGCATTGGTTTAAAAGCGACAAAAGTAGGCAGGGCAATTTGCAATGTCTTATTCCTTTCAAAGACTAATTTGGCAATTTGGTAACTTAAAAAGACAATCACCAAAAAGAAAATCAGAGAGATAAATCTTACTGCAAAAACTCTGGTAAAAAGGCTTCCATTACTGAACAACTTATATGCCAAGGATCCAAAGAAATAATAAAGGGGCGGATTGACAGTTGATTCGTTTTTAACCAATTGGATCCTGGCAGATCTGGGAAGACTGGTTATTTGTTCTTCCTGCAGACCAAATATTCCATCGGCATAATCAATTTTATATTCGGGGTGGTATGTGAATTTATTGTTACCGAATCCATCTCTTTCTGTTTGTAGAACTTTTTCTGAGTAAGCAATCTCATAAGATGTATCGAGTCCATCCTTTGGGTTTTGGCCAAATTCAGCTGTATTTTGCACCTGAGCAAAGTGGGCTTGCTCATCTGGGTATTGCCAAACAGGAATAAGAACAATCCACGATAAAGCGTTGAAAAAGGAGGCCAAAATGAGGAGTATTATAAGTCTTTTCACTGGCAGAGCACATTATATAACAAGAGCGATTGATTAGAGGTTACAAGATGCTAGAATTAAACAAATGAAAAATAGCCTTGTAGTGCTTGCCGCGATAACGATCTCCGTATTGGCGACATATTATTTCGCTCTCTTTAATTTCTTTGCCCAAGACGATTTCATCCTAATTAACCATTTTTCACAGAATAATCTTCTTTTCGATTTGAGAAATGTTTTTTTATCTAAGGTAACTCACTGGCGTCCCGTTCATAACCTTTATTTTTTGATTGCTGGCAATCTTTTCGGCAAAAATTTTTTCGGATATCATTTAATAACTTTTACCATTCATGCAGGCGCAAGTTTTTTGATATACAAGGTTACTGCAAAAATTATTTCGGCAAAAACTGCCTTAATTGCTGCCCTTTTTTATGCCCTGCACCCTGCCCATTTTATCTCTCTTACATGGATCTCCGGGGCTGCCACCACGATTGGCTTTTTCTTTCTGACCGCATCTTTTTACAGTTATCTTCAAAACCGAAATAGTTCGGCTCTAATCTTGTATACTCTTGCCCTACTTTCTTCTGAAGCGATGCTCGTAGGAATTGGGGTGTTTTTTGTGTGGGGAATTTTGAAGGATAATTCTGACCATTGGAGGCGATTTTTTCTTAAGCTATTTGCCATTTCGGTAATTTTCGCTTTTGTTAAACTTTTATTTTTAACAACAAAAACCACATTCGTTTCTTATCAAATCGAGGTCTCCGCTGCCACTATCTCGGCTGTCCGCTATTACCTCTTGAGAATTTTAGGGTTTGCCGAGGTGTCCGGCGATCAAATTCCAACCTTAATTCTGGGAATATGGATCATGGCAGTTGCAATGTTGTTGGTAAGAAAACTTGTCAAAAATGAGAGCCCTCGGACTTTTGTGTTTTTGGCAACAGTAGTGGCGGCAGGTCTTTTTCCGTTTATCTTAATTCCAAGTCATCTGTCTCCTCATTACATGAATATTTCGATCTGGGCGATAGCAATGATAATTGCCTGGGCTTTTTCATATCTCAGGCCCCAAGCTGCCATTGCTCTCCTTCTGATTTTTGTGGCAGTAGCCGTTGTCAATATTCAGATAATAAGAAATAATAACTGGGTAGTCTCAAGAAGTAATCTAGCAAAATTTCTTATAAACGAAGTTGGGTCCAGTGATTACCCTCCTAACTCCACAATCGTTTTTGGTGATAGCCAAATTTCTACCTCAGAAGAAACATATATCGCCCTCGGCACTGGAGAAGCATTGAGTTTCTGGCTCAAAGATAAAAATTATAAACCTTGCTTTAC
>CAYJRW010000051.1:0-2559 GCA_964372865.1 uncultured Candidatus Saccharibacteria bacterium
AAGGGCAGAACCCTTGAAGATTTGTGGGGAAAAGAGAAGGCTGAAAAATTTAGAAGGGAACACTCTGAAAGAAATCGCGGGGAAAATAACCCGATGTTCGGCAAACCAACTCCGCATCGAAAAGGTGGCTTCAGAAAAGATTTGGGGCACTACGTCCGTTCTAATTGGGAGGCCGATTTCGCCAGAATCTTAAAATTATACAACACAAAATATGAATATGAACCGCTAAGCTTTGAGTTGACGAGGTCGGATGGACAAAAACTGCATTACACTCCTGATTTTTATACGCCACATAATAATACTTTTTATGAAGTGAAAGGATGGATACACGATTTGGACTCTGAAAAAATTAAGTTATTCAAAGAACAGTATCCTCAATACGGATTCACTCTAATAAACACCGCGAGATTTGCTGAATTTGCTCTAAAGTTTAGAGATTTAATTAAATGGGAATGCCCACAGATACCCATAAAAAACCAATTTAATTTCGTTAAAGTTAAAGAAATAAAATACTGTGGCAAAGAACCGACTTATGACATTATAATGCAGGCACCAGGTAATAATTATGTGGCTAATGGTTTTGTTGTCCACAATTCAGACGGAATGAAAAGATATTTAAAGGACTTAAAGCCCACAGAATTAGAAGACATTATTGCTATGGTTGCGCTCTACAGACCTGGTCCAATGCAGTTTATACCGGAGTATATTGCAGGCAAACACAAAAAAAAGAAGGTTGAATATTTGCATGAAAAGCTAAAGCCCATTCTGGAAAAAACCTATGGCGTTTGCATTTTCCAGGAGCAGTTAATGGAAATTGCCAAAGAATTGGCAGGATTTACTCTTTCAGAAGCAGATGTCTTGAGAAAGGCAGTAGGCAAAAAAATTAAAAAACTTCTCTCATCGCAGGAAGAAAAATTGACTCAGGGAATGGTTAAAAACAGGATTCCTTTTGAAACCGCCAAAAAAATATGGCACTGGACTCTGCCTTTTGCCAGATATGGCTTCAACCGCTCACATGCAGCAGCTTACGCTCTAATTGCTTACCAGACCGCCTATTTGAAGGCAAACTTTCCGACAGAGTTTATGGCGTCTGTTTTGACTTCTGAAAAGGCAGATGTTGAAAGAATAGGTTTGTTGATTGAAGAATGCAAAAATATGGGAATTGAGGTGTTGGCTCCTGATATTAACGAAAGCTTGGAAAACTTCACGGTAGTTCCTCCCAAAAAAATTCGTTTTGGGCTTTTAGGCATAAAAAATGTGGGGCATAATGTAGTTGAAGCGGTTGTCAGAGAAAGAAAATCTATAGGCCCCTATCGTTCAATTTCTGATTTTGTCAGCCGAGTTAACTCCAAAGACCTGAATAAAAAATCAATGGAGAGTTTAATCAAGGCAGGGGCCTTTGACAAAATCGGCGAAAGAAACCAATTGCTGTTCAATTTGGAAAGATTGCTGGAGGTCTCCCGGGAAAATCAGAGGACAAAAGCTAACGGCCAAAAGGGCCTTTTTGACGGAATACCCCACAACACCGATTTTAAGCTAGGTTCAGCTGAACCTGCGAGCAAAGCGGAAAAATTAAAATGGGAAAAAGAATTGCTGGGACTTTTCGTAACCTCGCACCCCTTGGAGGACTTCACAAAAATTTTGGAACAGAAATGTTTAGCCATCAAAAAAGTTAAGAACGGCTTGGTTAATCGGGTGGTAAAAATTGGCGGACTTATTTCTTCAGTCAAAAAAATTATCACCAAAACAGGCAGACCTATGCTTTTTATGAACTTGGAAGACCTGCAAGACAAAATTGAAGTGGTTGTTTTCCCAGGTGTGATTGAAAGAAATTACGACATCTTCCAGGAGAATAAAATAGTTTTGGTATCTGGCCGTGTTGATAAAAGAGACGGCATCCCCAAAATAATCGCAGAACAAGTAGAAGAAATTTTAGAAACATAACATTATGATGGAAAAACCAGACCATAGAAAAATTGGCGGGCAGCTTGACCTTTTTTCTTTTCACGATGTCGCTCCCGGCACCCCATTTTGGCATCCAAATGGAGTGATTATTCTCAGAGAACTTGAGCAGTACATCAGACAATTACAGAAAGAAAGGGGCTACCTGGAGACTACAACGCCACTTCTAGTAAAGAAGAAAATTTATGAAACATCAGGACACTGGCAGCACTATCGGGAAAATATTTTTCCTCTTGAGGTTGAGAAAGAAATCTATGCCGTAAAGCCAATGAACTGCCCTGAGTCAACCTTCATTTATGCCTCACGAATCAGAAGCTATAAAAACCTGCCCCTTCGCCTTTCTGAATTCGGCCATCTGTACCGAAAAGAAAAAACAGGAGTGCTGACTGGTCTTTTTAGGGCTTTTGGTTTTACACAAGACGACGCTCATATTTACTGCACTCGTGACCAAATAGCAGGGGAAGTCCAAGGTGCCCTAAAGCTTGCTCTTAAGATCCACAAAACTTTTGGCTTAAAAACCTCCTTTGCTTTAGCAACAAGACCTGAAAAAGCAATGGGTGACCCGAAAATTTGGAAAAAGGCAGAAAATTCTCTTGA
>CAYJRW010000052.1:0-2404 GCA_964372865.1 uncultured Candidatus Saccharibacteria bacterium
AAAAAAATGTGTCAAACCTTGTTTATTTTTGCGACTTATCCACATACCGTATATCATTCCCGCAGCTACAATAGCAAGGGTTATGCCCAAAACTGCATAAGGCACGGCCTTGCGAGCGGCCATGCCCACTTCAGCGCCTAAAGCACTTCTTGTGTAATCTGTATCTTCGGAAGCTGGCAAAAATGCCTCATCTTTTTCCGCCAGCCGCCCTTTTTCTTCTGAGAATTGCTCTTTTGGCTCTTCTTTTCCAGCAAATGTGGCCTCTGAAGCTATTAAAGCTATTTTTGCCTCCAATAATAATGCCTGTTTCTTGATTTCTGCCAGTTCCTGAGAAATTCTTTCTAACTCTTGAGTGCGCGCGTCTTCTGGTTTTGTCTCAGACATAATTTCGGTTTCTTTTATTTCTAGATTTTGAAATGGAGACGCGTTCGGGAAAAGTGCTTGTTTAGAAAAGCTGCCTAGAATAGTTCCCCAAGGTTTGCCCAAAGCAGCAGGAACAGCGTAAGCAGTTGACCAGACCGGTATTGGAGAATCCACGCTTCCGTCTTCTTTCTGAAAAGATTTTAGGTATTCGCCTGGCGACTTTCCGCTTTTCTCCCACTCTCTCCAATCCTCGCCCAAAGCCGCAATCGCCTGCATTGCCCAGCTCGTGGAATCCGGATTTCCAAAGCCGCCATCATCCAGCTGTAGGCTTTGCAGATATGTTTTTGCCCTGACAATAGCGTCTGAAGCTCCGTCTGCCTCCGCAACTAAACTCAAGGCCTGTAAAGCAGCTGATGTAATATCTATACTGCCCACAAAAGAGCCATCTGCTCTCTGCTGACTCATAATGAACTGCAATGTTTGATTGATGATATCGTCTGAGGAGTCAAAACCCGCCTTTAACAGCACCAGTAAAGCAAAGATGTCATCATTCACTAAGCTAGGGTCGCCGATTTGTTCGCCGTCAAAAGCATCTGCAATCTTTTGAATGTAATTGGTCTTGGTGCCCGAGTAAGGGTCTATTCCCAAAGCCATTAACGCCATTGCTCTTCTGGTAAAACTTAACACTGAAGGTCCCAGTGAAGCACCAGGACTGATATCTTTAAGGAGATATTCCTTCAAAATGCCAGCCGAAATGCGCTGCGGGTCATATGCTGCAAATGCAATGGCAGCCCAGTCAGTGAATATGGGGTGCTCCAAGGAGCCGTCAGATAGCTGCTTGTCAGCAAGAAACTGAATCGCATTAGCAGCGTTTAAATTACGGGGGTCTGCGGAAAAACTGATGAAGGTCTCCCCCAGTCCGCCTCCACCGCCTCCACCTGAAGAAACGGATGACGCTTCTTCTGAAGGCAAAGAAATGCTAAGCAAAAGTTTGTCAAACTCTTCAAGAACATTGAAATTTTCATCAAAGGAACTGTAGATAAGCGAGATGGTGTCGCCCTCCTGCAGCGCTAGATCAGCCAAGCCAACCTGTGCTAACTCTGCGTTGTAGTAGACCGACCAAGAGGGATTAAAGTTTTCGCCGCTCGCTACTCCGTTAATGCTGTTAAGGAAAAGGCCGAATCCAAAATCAATAAACGAAAACTCGGTTATCAGGCCTATTTGCTTGGCTGCAACAATAGCGCAAACCCCTAAAAGACCGCTTGGCGAGCTCTCTTTAGGAAAATTGTGCAAAACACCGTCAGTGTCTGTGACTTGGCAAGTTTCCGGTACCGCAACTTCGCCCTCAATAAGGAAGGGCACCGCAAAAACAAGTGCTGGAAACAGCAACGAAAACAGCCCAAAAACAGCTGCCAGGCCCTTTAAAAATGGACTAATGCTCTTTTTCATATTTCCAGCTGATAACGTCGTTTTCTTTTATTTTGTATTGAGAAACGCCAACCTTTGCTGTTTCCCCGTTTATATAATAAATCCAGTACCTACCCTCGCCCTTGTCCTGTGCCAAACCATTTATTTCTTCAACAAAAAACCCGATGCCGCCAAACTCTTTACCTTTAAAAGAGAAATTATTGTATTTAGATGCGGCTGCAGCCATTAAGTCGTAAACAGTACTACCTTCTGGAACAAAAACCTCATAGGACAAGCCCGGCACTTCAAGAACTGCCTGTACACCTTCTTTTTCTGTCCTATCTTCTGTTGTCCTATCTGCTGACTCATATGTCCTATCTCTTTCCAAAGTGATTTCTGGCTGTTGTACCCACAACCAAAAGCTAAAAACCGAGGCAACAACTACAGTGCCTATCGCTATAAACTTCAGAGTCGGAAATCTGTTCATAACAAAAAACTCCTTTTGGTGGAGGAGTCCTTTTGGGCCAAGTCTGCAAAAACCAGGGGTTTTTGCGCCAGACCTAAAGAAGCCCTATCCCCACCCTAGAGGGAAGAACTTACGAATTTTATTAATACTTGCTGAGTCGACCGGGCT
>CAYJRW010000053.1:0-2237 GCA_964372865.1 uncultured Candidatus Saccharibacteria bacterium
GATATACGGTATGTGGATAAGTCGCAAAAATAAACAAGGTTTGACACATTTTTTTTTCAAGAATAAAATATAATAAATGGCTTTTAAAAAATAATGCCTCGGGTGAAAGTAGTTTACAACAGGGAAGGATGCATTGGGGCTGCAGCTTGCGAGCTGGCAGCTCCCAGCTTCTGGAAATTGGCTGGAGATAACAAAGCTGACCTTTTTGGGGGAAAATTCAATCCCGATACGGGAAAATACGAGCTGGAGATTGAGGTTTCAGACGAACAGCTGCGGGCTTTAAAAGAGTCGGCTCTTTCTTGCCCGGTTCAAGTAATTGAAGTAGTTGTTAAAAATGACGGAAAATAAAACAAAAATTATATTTTTCGGCTCTGTTGCCGTTTTTAGTTTTTTTGCCCGTCTTTTACCACACGCTCCCAATTTTGCGCCAGTCGGCGCTTTGGCAATTATGGCAGGAACCTACCTGCCGAAAAAGCACGCTTTATTTTTACCCTTGGCAGTAATGCTGGTTTCTGACTATTTCATAGGTTTTTACGACATAAAAATAATGCTGGCAGTTTATTTTAGCTTTTTGCTTTACGTTGTTATGGGAAGCATTTTCGGTAAAGAAAGAAAAGTTGGAAAATTAACAGGCAGCGCTTTTTTGGGGAGTATTTTGTTTTTTATAATTACCAATTTTGCTGTTTGGGCTTTCAGTCCATGGTATTCAAAGGATCTCTCCGGACTTTTGCTGTCTTACACTTTAGCTCTGCCCTTTTTCAAAAACACTTTGCTTGGGGACCTGTTTTACACGGCAACTTTTTTTGTGATTTACGAATTTGCCTTGAAAAAAATTATACTGCAAAAGAAAGTTGTTTTGCCCTCCTTTGTAAAACTTGCTAAAATATAACAATGACCCTAAAAATTCCTTTTCAAAACGTAATCAAGAGAGACGGCAGAGTTGTTCCTTTCGATGCCAGCCGCATTGTTAATGCCATCAGCAAGGCAATGATGGCTACTGGAGAAGGCAATCTGCAAAAAGACCCCGAGAGAGTGGGAGAGCGCGCAGTAAAAGAGCTGATTAAAAAATACCCGGCTTCTCATTCGCCGCACATTGAAGAAATCCAGGACGCCGTTGAAGAATCCTTAATCTTGATGGATTTTCCAAAGACAGCCAAGGCCTATATTCTTTACAGGGCTGAGCGCGCCAAAATCAGGGAGGAAATGAGACGTACTTTGTCGCAGGAGGCGAGAGAGCAAATCAAAGAAAGCAGCAAATACTTTGATACGCCCTACCAGGAGTTTATTTTCTACCAATTTTATTCAAGATGGCGGGACGACCTCGACAGAAGAGAAACATGGGTTGAAACCATTGACAGATATATGGATTATATGAAAGAGAACATCGGCGACAAACTCTTTGACAAAGAATACCAAGAGATGAGAGAAGCAATGCTTAACAGAGAAATATGTCCCTCAATGCGGCTTTTGTGGTCTTCTGGCAAGGCCTGCCGTCAGTCAAACGTAACGGCTTACAACTGTTCTTATATCGCTCCAACAAGCTGGCGGGACCTTTCTGAAATTATGTATTTGTCTATGTGTGGAGCTGGAGTGGGATTTTCCGTGGAGCCTGAAAACGTTGAGAAATTCCCCCAGATTCAGAAACAAACCGGAAAGAAAGTCAAACCCATTGTGGTTGAAGACAGCAAAGTGGGCTGGTGCGAAGCCTTTGTGCATGCCTGCACTGCCTGGGAAAAAGGCTATGACGTGGATATTGATTACTCCAAGGTGCGGCCAGCTGGCGCGCGTTTGCAAACAATGGGCGGCCGCGCTTCAGGTCCTGCTCCGCTTGAAGAGCTAATGAAATTCACGAAAAGAAAAATATTGGCCAAGCAAAACAGACGCTTAACCACGATTGACCTGCACGACATTATTTGTCAAATAGGGCTTATTGTTGTTGCAGGCGGCGTGAGGAGAAGCGCATTGATATCTCTTTCTGCTTTGGATGACGCAGATATGAGAGACGCCAAGAGGGGCACTTTCTGGCAAACAGAAGGACAGCGCTCAATGGCAAATAACTCAGCCGTCTATGAAGTAAAGCCGACCGCCGAAGAATTTTTGAACGAGTGGACAGCTTTGGTAAAAGCAAAGTCAGGAGAAAGGGGAATATTCAACAGAGGAGGTCTGGAAAAACAAGTTCCCAGGCGCAGATGGGAAAAATTGAAGAATGCTGTTCAGCCCGGAGTAAATCCCTGCGG
>CAYJRW010000054.1:0-1965 GCA_964372865.1 uncultured Candidatus Saccharibacteria bacterium
TCGAGAAGGAAGCGAAGAAGCAAAAGGCCCCCAGGAAAAAATCCAAGAAGAAGCGCAAGAAGTGAATATTTTGAAGCGGGCGAACGCGCCCGCGTTTCCTGTTTTTTCAGTACTCTATGAATTCAACATCCGCCTTGGCGAAGTTAAGTTTAAAGCCCACAAAACGTTTTTTCATGGGCGCGGCGTGGATTTGTCAAAGGGCTGAAGCAGTTTTTTCAGCGCCGGATGGTTTCATCTAATTTCTTTTAGCGTGGCCTGCAGCGCCCTCAGTTTCCTGACAAATTCCCGCTCGTTTTTCGATTCGCCCGCCATTTGCGCTATTGCCCTGCTTGCCCTTTCAGCTTTTTCCCCTTGGCGCTTTTGGCCCAATCTTTGCGCTTCATCCCTGTCGCGGTTAATTTCGCTTAATGCTCCGGGATTTTCATGCAAAGCAGCTAATCTAGTGAATACAAAATCTTCCCCTGCCGTTCGAATTCCGTTTATTGAATCCAGAGTATTAAACAAAACTTTTTCCGCGGGAGTAAGAGTTCCTGCCGGTTTTCCCCTTTTATTAAATTTATTTATTGTTCTCATCAGGGAGGCTTCTTTTTCTTCGGGCGATTTTTTCCAAAAGAGAGTGGCCTGAGCGGTGCTCCTGCGTTTTGCGCTGCCTTCTCTTTTTGCTCCGAATTTCTCAAGCTGGCTGTCAAGTTTTTTGTTTAAAATTGCGCGTTTCCTTAATTCGCCAATCTGGTCTTTGTTCAATCCCTGCCTAGGCTGTTCCTGCAAAGGCCGGTCCGAAAAGTATTTCCCCAAATCAATTTCCTGCTTTGGCAAAGCTTTTCTTTTTCCCCTTGGTTTTGCTTCAGCTTTTTTTCTTGTCTGGTCATCCAAGAATCTTTGCGACACTAAATTTTGGTCGAGGGTTTTGTCGCGCTGGATCAATGTATTTAGTTTCACAAAAAACATGCCTCCGCTTCTGGATTTTGCCGCGGTTTCAGCTATTTTTGGAACTAATTCGTTTAGTCTTTCTTTTGGAACAAATCTTAGTAAATCGTACATCAACTGTTCCGTGTGGGAAGAAGTACGAAACGGAGTATCGTTTTGCAGGAGCTTACTAAGTCTGTTGGTTGTTCTCAAAATCGCCAATTGCTTTTCTTCGCTTGGCTTGGACCAGAATTTAGTTTTCCTTGCAAAGAATTCCCTTTTGCTTTCCTGTGGATTTTGTTTAATTTTTAGCGCAGCTTGCAATTCTCTAGCATAATCAGCATCTGTTTCTCGCAAAACAATTTCTTGTTTTTTCCTTAAGAGTTTTATTTCGTGGAGTTGTTCTCTTGCTGGGTGAAGGGATCTTCTTGAATCAATAAGCGAGGTTTGTTCTATTTTTCTTGTTTCTTCAGTTTTTGGTCTCTTCAAAATATCTTCCCTTACTTGTGCAATTGCAGCATCAATGTCTTTTTGATTTTGCCGTCTGCTATCGTCTGCTCTTCTCATGTCGTGTATGCTGGTTACGTATTTCAGCCATTCTGCTTCTATTGCAGGATCCATTCTTTCCGAAGTGCTTCCATCAGGATATTTTATTCTATATCTGCCCCCATTCCTATTTTCCCTTGTTCCATTCCCAAACGCTTTTGCTGCAATTTGGGCGTTTTCTCCTGGGGAATGATGCCAAGCCGAAGGACCGCCTAATAATGGGGCGGGCACTTTCTTGGGTTTTCTACTTAATCCCATGCTCTTCCATGGGTGGCGTATGAAAGTCCCTGTTTTCTCAAAGATTGCTCTCCAGTTGGGTGCCATACCAATAATTCATGCGCCGCCGTATTTTAATTTAACTGTGGCGGTGTGTCAAGTCAATTAGGCAATTTTGGCGGATTTGAAAAAAGGCACTTTTAGCCCAATTTCGAGATGCGCCTCGTAATAGAAAAAGCTGAGTTCAAAATTGCAGAGCGCTCTAAACGCCCACGAGCTTACTGGGTTTTACAAAAT
>CAYJRW010000055.1:0-1867 GCA_964372865.1 uncultured Candidatus Saccharibacteria bacterium
TCAACTGGATTGAGATATATTATTTTCCCATCTTTTTCGTAGCGTCTAATCCGAGACATAAATTCTTGAGTATCGGGGTTGTTTTGGGCTTCCTGAAACTCATCGGTGGTGTATTCCATAACAAACAATCCTTTTTCGGCTTGTTCGGAAACATTTGCTCGGTTACGAAAATTTTCGTATTGGTTATCAATATAAAATATTTTTTCCATAAACGGCTCAATGCTTCCAGATAAGCCTTCTTTCAATAAACCATATTTCCTTATGCGTAATGATTGCCCAGATTTTGTGACATAATAAATCGAGTCTGTTGCCTCTTTTTCTTCTTCACTTCCAAAGCGATTTTCGTCTCTTGTCGTAAATTTTGTTTTCCAAATATTTAAACTATCCAAAAATTGGATAACCTTTTCTAAATATCTATTTTCAAGATTAATAATCGGCTCGTAAATACGGCGCTTGGTTTCGTAAAGCTGTTTTTGCATAATCTCAAGCTGTTTATCGTGTTCAATTTTTTCAGCTGAATCTTCTCGACTAAATTCTTTGCCATGCATAGCCCGAACCTTTTGTTCGGCTATGCTAAATTCTTGGTCAGCTTTTTCGAAATCGAAACCAAGCGCAGCGCGTTCATTTTTCTCCTGTTCTTTAAATTCTTTCAACTTTGCATTGATTTCTGCCAACTGCCTCATCTCTTCGTTTGGTATTCTGTCGGTTGAAAACGGTAATTTTTCTTTTTCCGCCCAAATTTCCTCAATATTTTCCATATTGACTTCCTTAAAAGATCGCAAATAACTTTGGTCCAAAGAGGCGAGAAAATTTTCTTTAATCGTTTTCCCTTGAAGTCGCTCGTATCGGCTTTTTTCAATTCTGAATTTTTCAGGTTCAGCAATAGCGTGCATAAGAAGTGAAACGCCACCTTTTTTAATTCGCCAATATTCCTCAAGAATTTCTGAAAACTCATCCGGCTCCAATTTTTCTACTAAATCGGTAGCGCGTAAATCTGTTCGTCTGATAACGCCCTCTCTGTTTTTGACCGGACTTAAAAAGTTATTAACTTTGCCTTTTTTCTGAAGAAAAGAATAAACAGCAAAAAAACCAAAATCGTCTTCTTCGCCTAATATATACTTCTTAAAACTTGGCAAAACTTCTTGAGGGACTTTCACTTTAATTTTTTCTTCGGTTTCTTTAGAGTTAGTTTGACTTAATTCTCTAGGTAAATTTCTGTCTTCGGGGTCTATATTAAGTTGATTGCAAAGTATATAATTTGTTACCGCGTCTTTTGCGTTTCCTGGGTCTATGTTGACTAACAACCTACCTTTTTCTCCCAATAGTTTTTTCAAAAAATCAACTTGCTCTTTTGAGCCCGTATAGTCAGTGTTAACCAAATAGTTAAGAAGTCTGCTTGTCCGCCCGTTGCCGTCCTCAAACGGATGCACTGCGTTGATACCTGCCGAAAAAAGCAAAGCGATATCGTGAAGGCTTGCTCCTTGCGCTTCCATTTTTTTGGCAAGCTCAAACATTTCTTTTAGCAATTCTTCCTTATCTGCCTCGCGTGGCGGATATTCTGGTTTTCTCTCTCCGATAAATGTTTTCTCGAGTTCACTCACCTGATCTGGATTAGGTACTAAAGCAACATCTTTTCCGTCCAAGCCACGCTCTTTTATTGGAATAGAACGCAACATTCCATTAACTCGAACAATCCACCCTTTAAAATCTTCAAAAGAAATATTTTTGATAAATTCTCTTTTGGTTTCCTCGGAACTAAAAACACTTTCCGCATTTATGCGATCTAAAAAATTAACTAAATAGTCGGCGCGTCCACTTCTTTCGATTGTTTGAGGAATATTCTCAAATTTTTCTGGCATATTGTTTA
>CAYJRW010000056.1:0-1834 GCA_964372865.1 uncultured Candidatus Saccharibacteria bacterium
AAAATTCTAATGGTCGTGGGAACAAATTTTGAATTATATTTTTTAAGTTCGGTTGTTTATCTTTTGCGATCTAAAGACAAGTCGCTTGAGTTTAAGCTTTTTTTGAAAAGAAACTTTGAAAAAAATATCACTCCTGAAATCAGAAGTTTGTATTCGGAGGTTGAGCTTTTTAAAATCCCGGCTTTGACCCCGTCTTTAACGCAGAACCCTGTAAAGATGCTTTACAATATTTTTGAAAATTTTTACGACTATTTGGTTTACCGCAAACAAATGAAAGAAAATCTTCCCAAAGTTGGAACGGTTTGCATCAGCGGCATTAAAGAATTTTTTGCCAACGTTTTGGCGAAACAGACGCCAAAGAATGTTCGCTTGGTTGCTTTAAGGTTTGCCAATCAGCTTTTGGAACAAACGGCAAAATACAAAAAAAGGCCGGTTCTTTCTTTCTTAATGAACCTTAAGAACAAAGCGTTAGCGCATACAGCCGTGGAATACAAGTGGCCTTTGAAAGGTAGCCTTGATCCTTTAACCAAAAACTTTGTGAGATACCCATACCACCGCACAATATCAATTACCGACTACGATATTGGTAAAAACAATTCTTTTTTCAGATTGCCGCCTCCATTCGTCGCTCTCCGAGAGCTATACAAGCTTAAAGACGAAACTCCGGCCATTTTGTTGGCTGGCGATAAAACCCCTTTTTACGATGGTTGGACGGCAAAAGACGAGAAAACATACGCCGATGTTTTTGATTTTGTGAGAGAGAACTTTAAAGGTTACAAGCTTTACTTCAAGCCGAAAATGGGCAGGACAGACGCTTCAAAATATAATTTAGCCTGGTTTGAGATTCTGCCTTCCGAAGTTTCTTTGGAAGAAGTATGTTTGCGAAAGAATATAAAAAAAGTAATTTCTATTCGTTCCACCTCTTCAAAAGTGGGCGCTTATTTTGGCATACCGAGTTATATGCTTTATCCTTTGTTTCCGATTCCGGAATCTTTTAAGGAAGAAATTGAGTTGGAGCATTACGATATGAGATCTGTGGTTAGGGTTTCAAAAATTGAGGATTTATTGATAGAACCAGAACTTTTCATCAACGAATATAACTTTGACAAATTATCTGATCTTTATTGGGAAGCCATAATCAAGTAGCCATGAAAATACTCTATGTAGCAATTAAATACGATTATGGAAAGCCAGAGCGGGGTTACAGCCCCCAGCACTATAATTTTTACAGCACTTTTCTGAGAATGCACGGCGGCAAACACGAAGTCGTTTATTTCCCCTACGACGAGCTTAGGAGGGAGCTGGGCAGAGATAAAATGAATGAAAAGTTGTTTGAGACAGCCTTTTCTGAAAAACCCGATTTGGTCTTTTGTTTAATAGGCGATGATTCAATAAAGAAGGAAACCATCGGAAAAATCACCAAAGAATCAGGAGCGCAAACCTTGAGCTGGTGCGCCGACGACCATTGGAAGTTTTACAACTACACAAAGTACTGGCTGCCATACTATCATTGGCAGGTGACGACGGACCCGGATATGCTGCAAGAGTACAAAAAAGCTGGCTACAAAAACGTTATTTTGAGCCAGTGGTCCTGCGACCACTTTACTTATAAACCTTTGGATTTGCCAAAGATTTACGACGTTACTTTCGTGGGAGCAGCCCACGGCGTAAGGAAAAAAATGGTGGAAAAATTGAAAAAAGCCGGCATTGAAGTTTTGTGTTGGGGAGCCGGCTGGTCTCAAGGAAGAGTTTCTCAAGAAGATATGCTGAGAATCTGGTCTCAAAGCAAAATAAACCTGAACTTTACCAAAAGCTCTGGAATTTTGTGGAAAGA
>CAYJRW010000057.1:0-1755 GCA_964372865.1 uncultured Candidatus Saccharibacteria bacterium
CTTGGCCAAAAAATCAAGGCAAAAATAATCAATATTTCTGACGACAAAGTTTTTCTTTCCCTGAAAGCATTAAAAAAAGACCCCTGGGAGGCAGCCGACAAAAAATACAAAAAGGGGGATTTAATTTCAGGCAAAATTACCAAATTTAATCCTTTTGGAGCATTTGTGCAAATAACTGAGGAGATTCAAGGGCTTTGCCACATTTCAGAATTTGGGAATCAAAGCGCAATGGAAAAAAAATTAAAAATTGACGGGACTTATAAATTTGAAATTCTGGAAATGCGCCCCACAGATCACAAAATGAACCTAAAACTTCTTGAGTAATAAAATGAATATCCTAGAAGCAAAGAAGATTGAAAATCAAAACTTGCGCGAGGCAACGAGAAGAATGCCTCGTTTTTTTGAAACGACAACTTTTGTTGACGACCAAAACTTTTTGGAAAAATACGGCATATTTATTCCTGAAAAGAAAAAACTGCCCCAAGGGTATTTGAAACTTTGGCCTCAGGACTTCATTGTGGAAGAAATAACTCTTGACGGAGAATGGACGAACGTTTTCCCCGATAAATTCATAAGCAAAAAAAGAGAGTTTCTCTATGAAGACCCGGTGATTCACGGGACTTTGGTCAAATGCAATCTTTCCACCATTGAAGCGGTTGAGGAACTCGCAAGATACTTAAAAATACTGCCAGAACAAATAAAATTTGCAGGCATCAAAGACAAACACGCCATAACCTCCCAGCTTGTTTCAATTACCGCGTCCCCCCAAGGGGGGACTAGGAGCGAGATGAGAACGGAGTTCTCAGCGAGCAAAGGAGCGGTTATAGAAAAACTGCATCAACTGTCTGCTCAGTATTTCTTTCTGAAAAACATTTTTTCAGGAAAAAGAGAAAGCCATCTGGGAAATTTAAGAGGCAATCAGTTCACCATTTTAATCAGGACGGAAAAACCTTTAACAGAAAAAGGTTTTTTGGAAAAAATAAAAGAAGTTGGAAAACAGGGATTTTACAATTTTTATTATTTACAAAGATTCGGTATCCCCCGACTTGTTAATGCTGACTGCGGTCTGGCAATTTTAAAAGGCGACTATGAAGGCGCAATAAAAACAGCTTTTTGCAAGCCCGGAGAAAGAGAGCTGATTTATTTTAGAAATCTAAGAAAGGAGGTTGCAAAATTCTGGGGGCAATGGGAAGAGATTGAAAAAGTAATTGAATTTTTCCCCAACACCTTTCAGGACGAAAGGCAAATGATAAGCCACTTAATTGAACATCCGGCAGATTTTGTCGGCGCTTTAAATCAAATCCCAAGAGTGGTTCAGCTTTGGCTCACTTCTTTTTCAGCTCTTTTATTCAATAGAAAACTCTCTGTCTTCCTTAAAGAAAATAAAAAAATCCCGCCTACCCTGCCTCTTGCCTTAAGCTCAGAAAGACAGGATTGGCATTTTTACGAAGAATATTTAAAGGACTTTGGCCTTTTTTCTCAAACCTTTGTTTTAAAAAATCTGAAGCCCTTCAAAGAAATAAACGTGAGACACCGCGACCAAAAAACCATTGAAAAAGCTCAGATTCTAAACTGTAAAGTTATTCCCCAGGGCGCAATTTTGAATTTTAATTTACCGAAGGGCTGTTACGCCACCACTTTTTTGTCGCATTTGTTTAATCTGGTTTCAGGAGCCCTGCCAAAAAAGTTTTCCAATCTGCCCATTGACACTAAAGCCAACTTGAAACAACAGTCCCTTGAAGAAATTTTGAATAA